>JANNLB010000262.1:0-10237 GCA_031396605.1 Geobacter sp.
AAGATGGTAACTCCCCTTTGTTACGGGGATGAAATAAAGATCGAGGGTGCGGCCGGGATAGACTTCGATGGCACTGAAATAGGGGGCCTTTACCTCGCCGTCGCTATTGGACTGGAGTTTACGGGTGGCAATCGCCCGAAAGAAGCCTTCGGCGGTAAAGTAGAGAACAGGTTTTACTCAGCAATCCGTGTCATCGCCCTGAATTTTTTGTAGCGCCCTTCCACGAGTTCGTCACCGGAAAGCTTGTTCAGTCCGGCCAGGTTGCGGGCGATCGCCTCTTTCATGCTTCTGGCGGTGGCCTCGTGGTCGCGGTGGGCGCCGCCGACCGGTTCCTTGATGATCTCGTCGATGACCCCCAGTTTGATGATGTCCTTCGCCGTCGGCTTGAGTGCCTCGGCGGCCTGGGCTCCTTTGGTGCCGTCCGACCAGAGGATGGCGGCGCACCCTTCCGGTGAGATGACGGCATATACCGAATGTTCCAGCATCAAAATCCGGTCGCCGACCGCGATGGCCAGCGCTCCCCCCGAGCCCCCTTCGCCGGTGATGCAGACAATGATCGGGGTGCGCAGACTCGCCATCTCGCGCAGATTGCGAGCAATTGCCTCGGCCTGTCCGCGCTCTTCGGCGCCGATACCGGGATATGCTCCGGGCGTGTCGACAAAGGTGATGACCGGCAGCTTGAACTGCTCAGCCATCTGCATAAGTCGCAGCGCCTTGCGGTATCCTTCCGGATTGGGCATGCCGAAATTGCGATAGACCTTCTCCTTGGTGTCGCGCCCTTTCTGGTGACCGATAACCATGACAGGTTGACCGTTGAAGCGTGCCAGACCGCCTACGATGGCGTGATCATCGCCATAGTTCCGGTCGCCATGCAGTTCAACAAACTCGGTGAACATCAGGTTGATATAGTCCTGGGTAAAGGGACGATTGATATGGCGGGCCACTTGAGCCGTCTGCCACCGGGAGAGGTTGGCAAAAATATCGGCGCGCATTTCCTCAACACGACTCTCAAGAGCGGCTACATCGGCGGAGATATCCAGGCCGCCTCCGGCCAGAGCATTCAGTTCTTCAATTTTCTTTTCCAGTTCGACAATAGGTTTTTCAAATTCAAGATAAAACGGTGTAGCCATATTCAATCACCTCATAAGTTTACTCAAAAGTGGCGGCATTATACCCTAACAGTCTCTCTACTTCCAGCCTTAATTCGTCACTGGCCGCCACGCTCATTGCGGCTTCCAGCGGCATAAACGAGCGGCTCCGTGCCGGTATCAGAAACTGGATGCAGACCGGTACACTCCCCGGATGCCGTTCGATGACCTCCTTGAGGAGGGTGATCTGCTCTGCGGGAGTTTCATCAACACGCAGGATGAACGACACTTTTCTGGTTGTCTGTGACCGGGCCTCGGAAAGCAGCTTGATATCACCTGCCGGACCGCGGTCGCGCTGGAAGCGTTTGCCGTTATTTTCCTCTCCCCCCTTCATGACCAGTACTTTGCACCCTTTTTCCCCTTTTTCCAATTTGCCGACCACCAGCAACGGGTCATCAGATTTCAGCATTGCGGAGGTGGTCGCATAAATATCTGAAAAGACCGTGATTTCGACTGAACCGGTCAGATCCTCAATCGTAACAAATCCCATACGGTCACCCTTTTTGGTCGTAATCTCCTTGAATGCGGAGACTATTCCGCAAATTCGCACTTCGCTCCCTTCACCCATTTCCACCATGCAGGCAATGTCGGTGTTGGTCAGACGCTTGATATCGTCTATGTAACGATCCAGAGGGTGGCCGGTAATCAGAAAACCGAGAGCTTCTTTTTCGAACGCCAGTTTTTCCTTGTCATGCCATTCGGGGGTGTTGGGCAATTTCATGCCTCCAGTAGCATTGCCACGGGATACTTCTTCGGTGCAGAACAATGAAACCTGGGCACTGGCTTTTTCCTCCTGGATCTTCTGGCCATAACTCGAAGCCGCTTCCAACCCCTCCATCTGGGCGGAACGTGTGGCACCGGTGGAATCAAAAGCGCCGCACTTGATCAAAGATTCAATCACCCGTTTGTTTACCCTCCGGAGATCAACCCGTTCGCAGAAATCGTACAGACTCTTGAATGGGCCTTCCGTACGCATTTCCAAAATGGCTTCGATGGCGCCGGCGCCGACATTTTTTACCGCTCCCAGACCGAAACGCATCGACGTGCCGACAACGGTGAAGGATAGCCCGGACGAGTTGATGTCGGGCGGCAGCACCTCGATACCCTGTTCACGGCAATCGCTGATGTTCTTGACGACCTTGTCGGTGCTGTCCATGTCGCAGGTCAACAGTGCGGCCATGAACTCGACCGGATAGTGAGCTTTCAGATAGGCGGTCTGGTAGGCGATCAGGGCATAGGCGGCCGAGTGGGACTTGTTGAAGCCGTAAGCGGCGAATTTTGCCATCAGGTCGAAAATTGCCTCGGCCTTTTTTTGATCGACTCCCTGCTGTGCCGCACCTTCAAGAAATGGTATTTTCTCCTTGTCCATGACCACCGCATCTTTTTTGCCCATGGCGCGTCGGAGAAGATCGGCCTGTCCCAGGGAATAGCCGGCCAGCGAGCGGGCTATCTGCATGACCTGCTCCTGATATACGATAACACCGTAGGTGTCCTTCAGGATCGGCTCTAGCTGCGGCAGCTCATATACGACCTTCTGGCGACCGTGCTTGCATTCGATGAAGTCCTTGACCATGCCGGATTCAAGCGGACCGGGACGGTAGAGGGCGCAGGCGGCGATGACATCCTCGAAGCAGGAGGGTTTGAGTCTGACCAGCATCTCCTTGATGCCGCTGGATTCGAGCTGGAAAACCCCGGTTGTGTTGCCGGCGCTGATCAGGTCATAACTGGCCTGGTCGTCGTCGCGCAGTGTCGTGACGTCGAACAGAGGGTCTTTCCCCGCACGCACCAGTTTGACGGCGTTAGCGATCACTGTCAGGTTTTTAAGACCCAGAAAATCGAACTTGACCAGACCGACCAGTTCGACATATTTCATCGAGTACTGGGTGTTGATCGAACCGGTTTTCTGATCCTTGTAGAGCGGCAGAAACTCCTCCAGTGGTTCTGGCGCTACCACGACCGCGGCGGCGTGAGTCGAAGCGTGCCGCGTCAGTCCCTCCAGACAGAGGGCGGTGTCCAAAAGTTCCTTGACCTGCGGGTCGGCAGCGGACAATTCGCCTAGCTGCGGTTCCTTTTGAAGCGCCTCTTTCAGGGTAATGTTCAAGTCGTCCGGGATCAGCTTGGCTATCCGGTCGACATCACCGTAAGTCATGTTCAGTGCCCGTCCGACATCCCGTATGGCTGCCTTGGCTTTCATTGTGCCAAAAGTGATGATCTGGCAGACGCGGTCGCGGCCGTACTTTTCGACCATGTACTGGATCACTTCGCCACGGCGGTCCTGGCAGAAATCGACGTCGATATCAGGCATGGAGATACGTTCCGGATTGAGGAAACGTTCGAACAACAGGTTGTAGGGGAGCGGGTCGAGATCGGTGATCTTGATGGAATACGCCACCAGCGAACCGGCGGCCGAGCCCCTGCCCGGACCGACCGGAATCCCTTTGTCCTTGGCCCAGCGGATAAAATCTGAGACGATCAGGAAATAGGCCGGAAATTTCATGTCACGGATACAGTCCAGCTCGATTGTCAAACGATCAAAGTAGCCCTGCTGCTGCTCCAGCGTCATGTCGGGGTATTTGGCAAGGATGCTCATCATCCGCTCTTTAAGCCCTTCTGTCGCCAGGTCCCGCAGCATGTCGTCGTGATTCTGCCCTGCTGGAGGCTCGAAGTGCGGGAAGTAATAGGTCTTGCCGTCAACCGGCAGATCAAGATCGCAGCGCCCGGCAATTGTCAGGGTGTTACTGACCGCTTCGGGAACGTAGGAAAAGGCCCGGGCCATCTCTTCCGGTGACTTGACGTAGAACTCGTCAACCGAAAATCTCATATGGGTCGGGTCTTCCATTGTCTTGCCGGTCTGGATGCAGAGCAGCACCTCATGGGCACGGGCGTCCTCGCGGTTGAGGTAGTGGCAGTCGTTGGTCGCGACCAGCGGCAGCTTCAGCTCGGCCGCTACCTCCATCAGGCGCTTGTTGACGACATCCTGTTCCGGGATGGTGTTTTCCTGCAGCTCGATATAGTAGCGATCGGGGAACAGTTCACTGTACCAGCGGGCGGTCGCGACAGCATCTTCCATTCTGCCGCGGCCGCACTGCATGGCAACTTCCCCTTTCAGGCAGGCCGACATGGCAATCAGCCCCTCGGAGCGCCCCGAAAGAAGTTCGCGGTCGATGCGGGGGCGGTAATAGAACCCCTCCTTGTACCCGGCCGAGGTCAGGTAGGAAAGGTTCCGGTACCCCTGCATGTTTTCGCAGAGCAGGATCAGATGGTAGGCCGCGTCGGAGATCCCTTTGGCGTCCCGTGAAAAGCGCGATTCCGGTGCCAGGTAGAGCTCGCAGCCGATGATCGGTTTGACGCCGGCCTTCTGACATGTAAGATAAAACTCCGCCGCCCCGAACATGTTGCCATGGTCGGTGATCGCGACTGCCGGCATGTTGTACTGCTTGGCTTTTGCGATCAGGTCATCAAAGCGAATGGCGCCGTCCAGCAAGGAGTATTGGGTGTGGAGGTGAAGATGGACGAAAGGGGAATAGGGATTGTTTTCGGTATTGGCGGGCGTTTCCATGCGGTACTGCCTCCAGGCTGATCAATGAGGTTGGATTATGCCTCATGGCAAGATTTAGGTCAAGGAAAGGGTAGGGGGGAGATATTTTGCGTGTGATGGCCGGTTCTCCGAGACACCCTTGTCTTGGGCATCGTCACCTCTGCTTTTTTGACATGATGACAAGCGCGATCCCCCCAAGAATTCCGGCAGAACTTAGCAGGAGCCGAAGTGTGATTGTCTCTCCGAGGAAAACTACGCCTCCCACAGCTGCAATGACAGGAACGCACAATTGAATGGTCGCCGCATTTGTCGACTTCAAACCGGGTAGCGCAGCATACCAGATTGCATATCCCACGCCCGAGGCCAAGCCGCCTGAAACCACCGCATACCAGACCCCTGCTCCGTCCAGCGAGGTACCGTTGACCGTGGCTACACACAAGAGTGCGGTGAAAGGCACGGCGCGCAGAAAATTGCCCGCCGTGACACCAGTCGGATTGTCGGAGCCTCTTCCTTGCAAGGAATAGATGCCCCAGGCAACTCCGGCGGCCAGCATTAATGCCGAACTGACCGGTGGCGGCGCCGACAACCCCGGCAGCAACAGAGTGACCAATCCGGCAAAAGCTGAACAGAGCCCGGCCACCTGCATACCACCCATTCTTTCGCCACCCCAGAGACCGTAGCCAATCATGGTCGCCTGGACAGCACCGAAGAGTATCAAGGCGCCAACCGCGGTGGGTAGTTTTACATAGGCAAACGAAAAACCTGCGGCATAGACAAACAAGGCCAGAGCAGACAGCCAGCTCCCCGCCAAACCATTTGGTATTCCTCGTGCGCGCACAATCAGCCAGAGTACAACCGCCCCGGAAACGATACGTATGGACGTGAAACTACCTGCATCAATGACGGTGTTCTTGAACGCCATTCGGCACAGTATCGAATTAGCCGCGAAGGCGACCATGGCAAGCGTTGCGAGTAATGCAATACGTGCAGGTGACCTCATATTTGAGTCCTTGATGCCGGAGTATGCGAACCGCGTTCCAGGGTGATTTCCTTGGCCTGTTATTCGTGGATGTTCATGGTGAGCGCTCTCCATCAGATCTGTCTGGTTCAGAAAAGTATAGCAGGGGAGGCCGATTATGCAATCGTCCGGGCGGGAGAGGGGATTGAAGTGTTGAATAACGAGGTGATCTGTCGCGATATCGCTATCCGCGAGCTTATTCCGCTGCGGTTGACGCCGTACGACGAAGCGGTTCGCATCGCGCTGGGTGGCTAGCAGCATGGTTCAACGGGCATGGGTTTGATCCGCCAGGGTTTCGGGCGGGCCGGATCCCCGATTGAATCTTTGTTTGTTTATTATTTGACTTGCTGTAAGATATAACTTACAGTATCGATAATGCATATAGAATACAGAGTTTATTACGCGATTGATGCCGGAACAATTGTTCTTTTTTGTGCGGCGGCGACAAACGGACTCAAACACGTGATATTGAAACCGCCCAGAGGTTTTGGAAAAACCACCAGGAGCAAAGAAAATGAAAAATATGACCGACTATGAATCCGATCTTCATGAATGGCTAAAATCTCCAGAAAATGCAGCTGCATACCTAAACGCGGTTCTGGAGGAAGGTGATAAGTCAGCCATGCTGATGGCATTGCGGGAAGTGGCGCAGGCTAACGGTGGCATGGCGGCAATTGCCGAAAGATCACACGTAAAACGCGAGAGTCTTTACCAGATGCTTTCAAAGCGAGGCAATCCGGAACTTACCAGCCTATTTAATGTTCTCCATGGTATGGGACTGACCATTACCATACAACCGATGCAAGAGGCTGGTGCATAACAGCCTTTAGACGCGCTTACTATCTGGAATAATCAGAAATTATAAAACAGTCCCAGTGTGTATGATGTCGATTCTGCCTCGGGTTCTCCGCTGTCCTTTGTTCTACCCACCCCAACCAGAGCCCTCACGGTGAAGCTTGGAACAGGTTTGAATTCGAGCCCTGCATCGATAGTGAAGCCGCTGGCATGACTGGAACCGCTGTCTTTGCTTGAAGCCGACTGATTGGTGATGGTGTTTGTTATCACTAAATCCGTGTCTGTTCTAGTGTCAGACCATGAATATAGGCCATCGCCGTAAATAGAGAACTTTTTTGCAATCGGTATGATACTTCTGACTCCAATCCCTATTTCAGAAGTTTTGCCGTTTCCGGAAGCGGAAAAGGATGTTGATGCATTAGCGCTGCCTTTGAAAGAAGTCTTCCCCAGTGAATATGCTAGACCGATATAAGGGGTAAATGATTCATGCACCACCACTCCCAGATTGGCGGATGCAAAATAAGCTGAATCTATTTCCATGGTGTCGGATGCAAAAACAGTATTTTCCAGTCGAGGCGTTGAAAGCACTGTTTGTATACTAGTTTCGAAAAACAAATATTTCTTAACCATAGTAAGCTTTGGCCCTGCCGTAATATACCTGTGGGATGTCACAAATTTGAATGTATCGGGATTGGATGGAACCTTAAAAGGCAGTTTTTCCTTGATGGAAACAAATTCCACGCCAAGTTGGGTTCTGTCCTCGGCGATTGCCCTGTCGCAAAAAATAGCGAGGGTAACAATACATAAAATCATCGAAGTTAATCTTTTCATTTAATCTCCTTTTTGGAAGCCTCTGGTTCTCTCTATAACCCGGTAATCTCACGATCCTTCGGGTATTCAACCAGAATGCCGAAGGTCAGTTCCTTCTTCTCCCCGGCATTGAGCGGGGTTCTCCAGGTTATCCTGCCGTCGGTCCCTGACTCATCCGGTTTGATGGACGGATCGTCCAGGGAGACCTTGATCTCCTCGTCTCCGCTCAGCGGCAACTGGTCACGCAGGGTGAGCGTCAATGGCGCCTTGCGGAAATTTGCAAGTTCAATGCGATATCGATAGCTGACACGGTTCTTGCCGAATATTCCGGCTTCTTTGCGCTGTTTCAGCTCTTCGCGTTTGACCGTAACCTGGTCGTCCGAACCAAAGAACAGGTCGAACTTCTCTCCGGCGGCGACTTTCTTCAGTTGAGAGCTGCCGGTGTAAGTGTTGCCGGAAAAAGTGTTGACCTTGCCCGGCAGTAGCGCGTAAGCGGCCTGATTGACTATCTCGGACTTGAGAAACACATAAGGCGAGAGTTTCGGGATCGCCATGTACTCGATGCTGACCGGCAGTTGTTCGACTGCAACTACACTGCCGTGCTGTGTGCCGTCGGAAGGGATGTCAAGCGGACGGGGGATGTGAAAGGAAACAGAGGATTGCTCGGTGTTGATCAGGGCGGTCTCAAACTCAGCAGGCGCCTCTTCAGGCTTAACGGATTCAAGGTATATCCGGCCGTCGCTCTTAGCCTTCTTCCCCCTGCTCATAGGAGCGGGGGCGGCTCCAAGAAACATCGATTCCTGCATTGGTGGCTGCGGACGGAAAAACGCTATGCGCCAGGGGAACAGTTCCGGGGGCGCGCCGCCGGAAGCGGGGCGGGCAGTGGAAAGGGTCAGGTCAACGTTGTTCCAGTCTTCGCCCGTCTGCTGGCGCACCATTGCCCGGAAAGTCAACTCGGCGGTTTTTGCGTCAGCGGCCAGACGGACATCGTAGGAGGGCACCCAGCCGGCCTGGGGAATAACCGCAGCAAGGTCGATCGTCAGGCTCCCCTCACGGGCAACATCCAGCATTACCTCGACGGTTTTGGTTTCTTTCCTGCGCGAACCGGTCGATTCATCCCGTTGGCGACGCAGGGAGTCGATCTTGTCCTTGATGTTCTTTCTCTCCGTATCGATGTCAAGGGCCTGTTCCTCAGCCTTGGTGACACCCGTGCCTATGAAGCTGGCGGCTTCCTGTAGTTCTGCCGCGGTGGGGCGGCCGATTGCCAGCTCCTTGGAGATGCGGTCTCCCCAGGCTACACGGATCGATTCAAGAAACGCCTTTTGTGACGACAGGCCGGCCTTCCTGGCATCCAGCGCACCGGAGCGTTGCTCCAGACCGCGAATTTCCTCGTCAAGCTCCTTAACCCGCTTTTCGCCGCTCTGCTCCAGAAAGGCCCGTTTAACCTCCAGTCCCGCGATTGTT
The DNA here is from genome assembly GCA_031396605.1 of Geobacter sp. GTDB lineage: Bacteria > Desulfobacterota > Desulfuromonadia > Geobacterales > Pseudopelobacteraceae > JACRCG01. The sequence goes on from JANNLB010000262.1 coordinate 8,774, forward strand.
ATCCCGGCACTCCCCTTGCCTTCCACCCGAACCGAATCATCCTGAATCAGCGTGGGAAGGTTGTCGAAAGTGATCAGATAACTGCCGGGTTTGAGGTTGAGAGAAACAGAGCGGGTTGTCAGGGCGCGGTCGGGATACACTGTAACAGCGGTAATGCGGGAAGAGGCCGGTATCCGTTTCAGATCGGCGGCAAATGTCAGTGCCGGCACCAGAAGGAGAGTCAGGGATAGAATGAATCGCAGGTTTTTCATCGATATGCTCCTTATCAAACGTGAACGGGATTATTTCTTCTTCAAGTCATTTGTAGCGCCAACGTGGAAAGGCACACCGGCTCTGCGGGGGCTTTTTCCCGCTGACCGGTGCTGCCGTTAGTTGGAAATTTGGTGTTCTTACCTTTTCTTTGGCTTCTATCATATTCCGTTTTCTCAGTTGACCAGTACCAATAAATATTATAGGATGGTTTCATAACTGTGTTGATGGAGGTTACGCCATGCAAAAAAATACCAGTGTCACTCTCGGTGCCCACTACGAAAAGTTCATTTCTCAACAGGTCGTTCATGGTCGTTTTGGTTCAGCAAGCGAGACGATTCGTGCTGGTCTACGACTTTTGGAAGAACGTGAGACAAAACAATACTTGTTACGCCAAGCACTTATAAAAGGTGAAGAAAGCGGCACAGCTGATTATTCTCTCCAAAGTTTAATTGATGAGATTGATGGCGAGTTGCTCAACTGATGCCATCGTTTACTCTCACCAACATGGCGAAGGCTGATTTGAAAGATATTGGTCGCTACACACTCAATAAATGGGGACGAGAGCAACGTAATCATTATCTTTCAATTCTTGATGCCTGTTTCCGTCAGCTTGCTGAAAATCCTTTCAATGGTAAGGATTGTAGCGAAATCCGCAGCGGTTACCGCAAATTTAATGTTGGCAGCCATATTATTTTCTACCGCCAGATTATCTCTGATTCAATTGAGATTGTTCGTGTTTTACACGGGCATATGGATGTTGAAAATCATCTATCTGGGGTAGGTGACGGTATTGATTTTTAAAATTGAATCGCCATACTCCATTTGAGTCTATTTCGAGAGGAAGCTTGTGTTCTTCTTTTCCAACGTGGTCAATATGCCTTTGTACTCTTGCCACAGTTGTTGTTAAGTCTCGTTTAGAGAGTCCTTTTTAATAATATCCTCAGCAATTTCTAGTTTTGTCGCACCAGCCAAAAGCATCACATCAATTCTTTGACCTTGTCCAGCATGCCTGAGCCAGTTTTTTCCACCTATTATGTCAGTAGGTTTTTTCATTTCCTGCATTGTATTTCTTAAATCACCAGCGTGTACTTGGCTCATAATAAATTCTCCCGTGAAAGTTTTTCCGCCTTTTCCAAAATGCTGCTGTCGCCGACAAAACCTCTTTTCCAACAACTCCGTCAAAAACTGCCTCTTCTGTAGGTTTTTTGTTCA
>JANNLB010000278.1:0-28325 GCA_031396605.1 Geobacter sp.
TATTGTCTGTCAAAGAACTGTGGGTGAAGATCCATTACCCGGCTACGGCCCGGTAATTCTATCGAACCGCCCGGTGCGGACCCGCATGCCGGGTGGTGTGGGGGCTGGGGGAGAAAAACCCCCGGCTACCCGATTGGGACAGTCGCTTTTTTAGTCTTTGGATTATCTGTTTTTGTCAAATGCGTAGGGCTGACCCTCGGGTTCCCCAAAGGGTTGATATGGTCGGCATTTTCTCCTTCCTTATTACAGTAGAAAGTTAATCCCGCCCAGCACTTCTTCGTAGAGATCGTCTAGAGACCTTCGTAAAGCGCCATTGCGATGCAGTAAGTTATCTCCTAACTCAACGACCAGGTTATTCGGAATAGCATCTGGCCTGACGTCAAGAACCTGCTGCAGAGCTTTCTGCTCTTGTCCCGGACCTAGGCGGTCAGCCAGTATAATCAAGGCAATCGCCGGAGACCTTGACGCACCATAGTCACATGACGCATCCGTATGGCACAAGCCAAACCTGTCGTTGTTTATCCCATCGCCCACCGGCTGCTCTTGTCTGATTTTGTAAGGAAGTTTCATTTAAGCCGATTTTGAGGGAAACGAGTGTGCCGTCCGGGTACATGGCTGGCGGGGGAGTCCATTCGCTTTCGCTGACAATAATCTCAACGGTTTTATACTGTTTGTGTGCTTTTGCGTCATAGCGATAGCGGACACAAAGCAGGGCTTCGCCGTACTGCACATTGACAGTAGTGGAGGAAACCGGTCAAAGACGCCGTTACCACCTTCATGAAACACAACTCCAAGGCGCACTCTATCATGCCGTACGAAAAGCGAAAATCCCCAAAAAAGTCACCGCCCATACCTTCCGTCACTCCTTCGCTACCCATCTTTTGCAAGCCAATTACGATATCCGTACCATTCAGACGCTGCTTGGCCATTCCAGCCTGAAAACGACCATGATTTATACTCACTGTGTACCGGTCAGGACGACTAAAGAAGCTAAGAGTCCGCTGGATTTCTGACAAAAAACATTCAACCTTTTAGCGCCGCTTCCTCCCCCCACCTTTCCCTTTGCCTGACGAAGTATTCCCGCCGCTTCTGCCGTCTTGTTCCCTGTTTTCACCCCGCGGCTGCAGGCCGGTCAGCCTTTTGCCGCGCAGCGGGATGCGCGGATACTCTTCCGAACCGGTCGCCCTGGTACCTGGCCGGGATACGGAGGTGGAAGCGGTATGAGCCGCCAGGACAAACTCGATTCGCCGCGTGGCCGGAGACACCGAAGCTACCGAAACTCGTGCCGCATCACCGATCCGGAAAACCGTGCCGGTACGACGTCCGATAAGGGAGTGCTGCTTCTCGGCATGGGTGTACAGGTCATCGGTCAGGGTCGAGATATGTACCAATCCCTCCACGAAAAGCTCTTCAAGCTCCACGAAGAAGCCGAAGTTAGTCACCCCGGTAATATACCCGTCAAACTGCTCTCCCACATGCTGCTGCATGTACTGAAGTTTCTTCATCTCCACCACGTCCCGTTCGGCCTCCATCGCGATCCGTTCCCTCTTGCTGGTATGTTCGGCTACCTCTCCCAGGCGTTCGGTTGCAATCGCAAGCTGCCGGGAGGGGCGTTTCCCTTCGACTCCGCTCAGGGAACGGTTGGAGTGCTGGGTGGTGCTACCAGTTGGCTGTGAGGTGTCGCCCTTGGGCTGAGCGGAGCCGCCCGTTAGCTGAGCGGAGCCGAAGCTCGCCTTCAATATCCGATGCACGACCAGATCGGGATAACGACGGATCGGGGAGGTAAAGTGACAGTAGCAGTCTGATGCCAGCCCGAAGTGCCCGACGTTGTCGGCTGCATAACGTGCCTGTCTCATACAGCGGAGCAGGGAGTAGTTGATCATCCTCTCCTCGGGGCGACCTTCAGCCTGGGCCAGCAGCCGCTGAAGTTCCGACGGCCTGACCCTCTCTTCAACCAGCTTGAATTCGTAGCCGAAGCCAAAGACAAATTCCTGAAAGGTCTGCAGCTTGGCCGGGTCAGGATTCTCATGGACACGATAGAGAAAGGGGATGTCACGAGAGGTGATGCTGCGTGCCACCGCCTCGTTGGCGGCCAGCATGAACTCCTCGATCAGTTGGTGAGCCAGGTTGCGTTCGGCACGGATAATCCCCTCGGTCCGGCCGGTCAGGCCGATGATGATCTCCGGTTCCGGCAGATCAAAGTCGATGCTGCCACGTTTTTTGCGCATCGCCATCAGAATCAGGGCCAGCTCCTTCATCTCCCGCAGCATCGGAGACACCGGCCGGTATCTGTCTGCCAGTTCAAGGTCCTCATCGACAATAATCTGCTTTACAATCGTATAGGTCAGGCGTGCCGCACTTTTTATGACGCTGGGGTAAAAGGATGACTCCAGCATGGTCCCGGTTCGATCAAAGAGCATTTCGGCCGTCATCGTCAGGCGGTCAACGTTCGGGTTGAGCGAGCAGATGCCGTTCGAGAGACGCTCCGGCAGCATCGGGATGCAGCGGTCCGGGAAGTAGACCGAGGTTCCGCGCAGATAGGCTTCCAGGTCCAGCGGGCTATCTTTTTTTACATAGTGCGAAACATCGGCAATCGAGACCCAGAGGCGGAAATTCACCCCCTCGCGGCGCAGGGAGACAGCGTCGTCAAAGTCGCGGGCCGTCTCGCCGTCTATGGTAACGGTCGACATCGTGCGGAGGTCAACACGCCCCTTCAGATCGTCATGGGTAACGGTATCGGCAATCCCCTCTGCTTCGGCAAGCACATCCGGGCCAAAGATGTGGGGCAGGTCGAAGCGACGGATCACGGACTGTATCTCTACTTCCGGGTCATCGGGCCACCCCAGAACCTCAACGATTTTCCCTTCGGCAGGTCGTCCTCCGACCGGATATGATGTTAATTCTGCAACGACCTGGTGGCCGTCTTCCGCCGCCCCGCGACATTTGACCGGAATAGATACCACCAGATTCAGGCGCTGGTCCTCGGGGATGACTATCGCGCCACGCCGGGTCTCCTCATAGCGCCCGACAATGCGGCTTGTGGCTCGCTCGAGCACCGCCAGAACCCGCCCGTCGAGCTTGCTCCCTCCCATGCGGCTCGGAGAAGAGCTGGCCTCCACCAGGTCGCCATGCAGAGCACTCTTCAGAAACTTGGACGGAATAAAAATATCCTCGCCGCCACCCTCGGGGGTCACGAAACCGTAACCGTCGCGGTGTACAGAGATTCTACCCCGGGTAGTTTCCATTTTTCCCGGCAGGCTGTAACTACTCCCCTTCATCCGGACAACTTCGCCGTCATCGGCCATGTCATCAAGCATATTTTTCAACTCCCGCTTGACGTGACGACCGCCGAACTCACGCACAAGGCTATCCAGATTGATAGCCCCCTCCTGCCGCCTGAAAAACTCCAGGATATGTTTTTTGCTGACATTCATCGATCAGCTCCTTGATGATCCGCCTGATTTACATGCGATTGCATAGTGTTAAGATTAACTTTCCGCAAAGTCAACCCTGTTTATCACCGAAGGCTGGTCACGGTTGCACGATCCGCTAATTTGCGTTATATTTGCGTTATCAAAAAATCCGAATGGAGCAATGCCATGAAAAAAAGACTCGTTGTACTGGTTGCCGCTTTTTCCCTGACGGTTGGTGATGGCATTGCAGGAGCAGAACATAAGCCGGGGCATATGGAAGGCCATCAACCTGCTGCAATTGCCGCTGTCAAAGGCGCCGTTACCGTCCCGGCAGGAGCCAAGTGTCCGGTCTGCGGGATGTTTGTTGCCAAATATCCGGACTGGACGGCGGCCGCCCGCTTCAAAGACGGCACGACCTCCTATTATGATGGCCCGAAGGATATGTTCAACCACTATTTCGATATTGCCCGCTATACCCCCGGAAAACGCCAGACCGATATTGCTGCCCTGACCGTGAAGGAGTATTACTCCCTGGCGATGATCGATGCGCGCGCCGCTTTTTTTGTATCCGGCAGCGATGTCAATGGGCCGATGGGGAGCGAGCTGATACCGTTCAGTACGGAGAAGGATGCCAAAGCCTTCAAGCTCGATCATAAGGGCAAGCTCATTCTCCGTTTCAACGACATCACACGGCTGACCATAAAACATCTTAACTAAATACATTCCATGCGACGATCATTACAATTTCTCCTGTTCACCGCTTCAATCCTGACGCTCTTCCTGCTGCTGCCGCTGCATGCCCGTCTTTCGCAAATACGCACAGATAGTGACATGAAACAGCAAGTACCCCTGCTGCGGAGCCTGCACGTGACGGATCTCTGTCTCTCGACGGAAGCCCGCTACACCCGCCACCCGGCCATGGCCGACAGTCACGCACCTTTTCAGGATCATCCACTGGCGCTGGAACATTTCCCTTCCGGTTCGCTGATTCTGCCGCTCCCTCCGCGAGAAAAACCATGAAACGAGCCGTCGAACGTCATCTGAATATCCTTGAATTTACTCTGGCATCGCTCCTGCGCAGAAGAGGAAAAAACCTCTCCCTTCTGGTGATATACCTGCTGGTGATTTTTATGCTGGCATCGCTGGTGTTTTTTGTTTCGGCACTGAAGAGGGAAGCGGCCATTATTCTGAACGATGCACCTGACATGGTCGTGCAGCGTCTGATGGCGGGGCGTCAGGATCTGGTGCCGGCCGGATATGCCGCAGAAATCGCCCGGATCAGGGGGGTGACGGCGGTACGGCCGCGCTTGTGGGGCTACTATTATGACGCGCTGAACGGTGCCAACTATACGATCATGGCCGGTGATGATCCCGCAACAGCACCGGGACTGGCCTCCGTCGGCGCCGGAGTGGCAAAAGCCCGCAACCTGGCGGTCGGTGATCTGCTGCCGCTGATCAGCTATGACAAAACGCCGCTGATGCTGGAGATCGATACGATATTTCCGAACGAATCCGATCTCATTGCTGCTGACCTGATTGTCATATCTCGTGCCGACTTCCTGCAGCTGTTCAATTTTCCGAGCGGTCAGGCGACCGATCTGGCGGTAACAGTGCGCAATCCGAAAGAGCTGCCGACCGTAGCAGCCAAGATTGTTTCCCAGTTCCCCGATTCCCGTCCGGTCCTGAAAAGCGAGATTCAGCGCACCTATCAGTCCATCTTCGACTGGCGCGGCGGCATGACGCTGATGGTTCTAACTGCGGCGCTGCTCTCATTCATCATCTTCGCATGGGACAAGGCCACCGGGCTTTCGGCCGAAGAGCGCAAGGAGATCGGCATCCTCAAGTCAATCGGCTGGGAAACCTCCGATGTACTGCTGCTTAAATTCTGGGAAGGAATAGTCATCTCGCTGACGGCATTCCTGCTGGGAACCGTGCTGGCCTACGGGCATGTCTTTTTCCTGTCGGCTCCGCTGTTTGCCCAGGCGCTCAAGGGGTGGTCGGTGATCTATCCCCGTTTTCAGCTGGTGCCGGTTGTTGATGGCTATCAACTGGCGGTACTTTTTTTCCTGACGGTTGTGCCATATACGACTGCGACGGTTATTCCCTGCTGGCGCGCGGCCACGATCGATCCCGATGCCGCCATGAGGTATTGATGTGATAGAACTTTCCGGGATAACGAAATCATTTAACGGCGGCAAACCGAATCAGTTTACCGCCGTGGATAACGTCACTCTTAACGTCAATCCGGGGCAGATCACGGTTTTCAAAGGACCGAGCGGCTCCGGCAAGACCTCCCTGTTAACGATGATCGGCTGCATGGCCCGCCCGACTTCCGGGAGGATCTTCCTGCACGGGGTGGCGGCAGCGGTGCCGTTTCAGCAGGAGGGGGCGGACGCTGTCGAGATCACCAGTCTTCCGGAGCGTTTTCTGAACGGTATCCGGCGCTCGACGTTCGGTTTCATCTTTCAGCAGTTCAACCTGGTCAAAGGGGTCTCCGCCCTGGAAAATGTCATGCTGCCGGCCTACCCGACCGGTGAAGCGCGGGCCCTCTTCCGGGCCAGAGCCATGAATTTGCTTGAACAGTTCAGCATCTCGCGCCTCGCCGGACAACGGATCGAGCTGCTTTCGGGAGGAGAGCTGCAACGGGTAGCCATCGCCCGTTCCCTGATCAATAATCCCTCCATCATTATCGCCGATGAGCCGACGGCACATCTGGATTCGAAGCTGTCCCAGGAGTTGATGGCTATTGTCGGCGGACTGAAGGGGGAGGGGAAGAGTGTGCTGATTGCCAGCCATGATCCGATTGTGTTTGATTCACCGCTGATCGATGCGCTGGTTGAAATGCGTGACGGCGCCGTTGTCGCCAGCCGGAGCTGCAGGTGATCCTGCATCCCGCTGCGCTCGCGCTGCTGCTGACTGCGCTGCTGGTATCCGCCATGGGGATCTACGCCGGCTATTACGGCATGCGGATTCTTGCCCGATGGGATCCGGCCTCCGGCAGTGAGGGTCAGCTGGAACTGGAGCGGAGAACCTACCTGATATCCACCATCATGAGCTATATCCTCAGTTTCGAGCTCATGTCGCTGTTCCTCTTTATCTACACCGCAGAAGACATTCACACGCTGTTTACCGGCGCCATGTGCGCGGCCGGAACCCTTGCAGTCAACTCGTTCGGCTATCCGGCGCTGCTGCTCAAGATCGTCAATTTTCTGCTGGCCGGGGTCTGGTTGATCGTAAACCATGCAGACAACAGAGGGTATGACTATCCGCTGATCCGGGTCAAATATGAGCTGCTCAATGTCATTGTGCCCCTGCTGGTGCTGGAGAGCCTTCTGCTGTTCGCCTATTTTGCCGGTGTAAAGCCGGACATCATCACCTCCTGCTGCGGCAGCCTGTTCAGTCACGAATCGAGCAGCTTCAGCGGTGATCTCGCGTCGCTGCCGCATCTGCCGATGCAGATAGCCTTTTTTTCCTGCATGGCGATTACGGCAGCCAGCGGGTTGTTCTTCTACCGCCGTGGCCGCGCCGGCTATCTTTTTTCGATCGCAGCAACAGTAACATTTCTGATTGCCGCCATCTCGGTGGTCTCCTTTATCTGCCTCTATTTTTATGAACTTCCCACTCACCACTGCCCGTTCTGTCTGCTACAGAAGGAGTACGGCTACATCGGCTATGTCCTGTACGCCACCCTGTTCGGCGGTGCCGTGGCGGGGATCGGGACCGGCGTGCTGATGCCGTTCAGAAAGGTCGGCAGCCTGACGCGTATCATCCCGGTCATTCAGCGCCGACTGACACTCATAACGCTCTCCTGTTATCTGCTGTTTACGTTGATTACCGTCTGGAAGATGATGTTCTCGGTACTGAAGCTGGGGTGAAGGGTGCGCCCTGTCGGGGAAGTAGAATTTAAATGTGGAAGTGCCCTATTTATTTCTCCGTGACTTTTGGTGAGTTGTTTTTTTCAGTTTTGCTACTGCTCCCAGTTCCGCCGCCTTTGCCAGGTTCTCTTCGAACTTTTGTCCGTGTGCATGGGAAAGGTAGTCCTGGCGAAGAGATTCCCATGCCTGGATTTTTGAGTCGTAAGATGCAGTGTGTTTAGCCAGTGACCCGGCGGTAGACGGAGCATGTATTGATTCGGCGCCTCGCACTGCGATAGTAGCAATTTTCATGGCTCTGGCTGATTCTTCGCCGTTTTTAAAGGGCCCCTGCACCGCCCAAACCGCGTTAACCTCGACGAGAACACGACCAGCCGCATCCATCATTCGTTTCCGCCGCGCGCTATATAACGCAAAACCAACAACTGCCGCTATGATTGCGCCAATTATGAAATTTACTATCATTTCAGCCTCCTGTTTTTGAGGGCGCCACGCCGGGCTTCGGTCCCAGTGTTTGCAAGTCCGCTCCCCGCAGGGCCACGAGGAGGGCTTCGCCGTCGAGAGACACCTTGAACTCGCCATACTTTGCATTCTGATAGAAACTACCCTGTTTCTCCTGAAAGAAAAAGGCATTAGTGGCAAATTTCGGTTGGCCATTTCTGATGCGATAACGGAGGATCGCTTCATCAGCGTCTGTCCTGCCGTCGGAAAAGCGTCGAAATGTGGCGACGTTGCTGCCGGAGTCAACGGCAAGAACGATTCGGCCGTCTTTTTGCCCCTTGATTTTGTCGTGGGGGAATGCTTCATTTGCCAGCTTGAACCGCAGTGCCATATAGTCGCCCTGCATGAGCGAGCGCGGGTCTACCGGCGCCAGTTCAAGCAGCAACGTCCGGCCGCTGGAGATTAGCTCTTCCCGTTGCCAGATACTGTAATTGACCAGCGCCAGCACGATTGCGGCGGTCATAAAAAGGACAACGTTACGCATTTTCTCTTTCCTCCCCTTCCGGGAAAAATTCCCGCAACCCCCACCGGCACCCCAGCAGCAGAACACCGATTGACGCAAGAATCATCGACTTGATAAGTAAGGTCTCATGCATCCGATAATAGTAGTGAGACAAAAACGATAGCAACGCCAGTAACCCCAGCCCGAACAGGATACGGTTGCCTCCGGCAAAGCCGAGGATCAATATCAGCAGTGCAGCGGCCAGACCGTGCGCCGGGAAAGAGACACCCATGGCAAGCACCGCACAACAGAGGATGGTAATTCCTTCCCGGCCGGAACTGTTGATATTCATCTTCCGAAGAATTTGGACGGTTACAGCCAGAAAAACGACAGCGACCAGCGCAGTGCCGACTCCAGTTCCATGTCTTTGCAGCCAGCCATTCCCATTCTGATGAAACATGGCAAGCATCTCTCCTCCCCGGAGTGTTGTGGTGGCTGTCTGTATTAATCCCAGCGCCAGTCCGTAGCCAATCGGCTGCCACAGGTCGGCCCGTTCCGCCAGCCGCAGTTCTCCCCGCCAGACAAGAGCGCATCCCGCAGCGGTCAACGGAAGCGCAAAACCGTGCAGCCCTGCAAGCGCCAAACCCAGGGAAAGTGCAACCGTTGCGCCCAGAGTAGTGAAGATCCGGTGGATGAAATTCGGCATCAGCAGTGTAAGTGTCGCCTCAACGCAGAAAAAGATAAAGAAGCCCAGAGATTCTCCGCTGCGGAAAAACTGAAAGATGGCTGCTGCGAACAACGCCTGGCCGGCAAGCCCGGTTGCCAGGCCGAACTGGCTGGCAAAGTCCCCTTTCGCCGCCAAACGAAAGATCGCGTAAGCTCCGCTGCAGCAGATGAATGCCGCCACGGCAGCCGCTCCGGAGTTCCGCATCACCATCGCAAATCCTGCGCCGATAAATCCCAGGATGAAGAGCGCACCGATCCAACCGGAAATTCCCAACATCACTCTGACAAACCAGGGCGATGCTGCTGTTGCCGGAAGTTCGCCTGTCACCAGACCGGCCGTATGCAGCCGTTCCCATAGTTCCCGTCGCGCCGTAGCGTTCATGCCTCCACCTCCCGAGCCACAGTGCGCAACCACCATCCACCGGCTGCCGACAGCCCCAGCACCGCCATTCCGACTAAAAGAAATGCCCCGGCGTCACCGTGCTTCACCATGTTGTGGGCAAGGAATACGGCGACGACTACGACAAGGCTCAGAACCCCCAAAGCAAGGACATAGAGATCCCGTATTCTGAAACGATAGACGGCATAGGCACAGGCCAGCCAGACGAAGTAGCCGACGAATTCTGCGAAGCCGCCGCTTTTACGGTCGACAATACCCCATGCCGCCAGCACGGTGATGAAGCCCGCCGCAGCAGTTGCCACGATGCGGGGCGCCCACCGCTCCGCCAGCCACGGCACACCGCGGCTGGCAGCCAGTTCCCAGACAACCAGTGCCGCCGTGTTTACTCCGGTCAGCGTCCACCAAAGATCTTTTATGCCGAACAGGAACCCAAAAAAACCCGCAAAGACATGGTAGTACAGGCTTGCAGCCAGGTTCACCAGTGCGAGCAGGAGAAGCCAGAGGGGCGGGAAACGGGCAACAGCGACCCACGGCAAGACGAAAAGCGCCCAGGTGGCAAACAGTTCCCACGGGTCGGCCCCGGTCTGGTAGGTCTGTCCGACCAGCGCCAGCAGCGCACCCACCAGCAGTGTTGCAACCAGAAGGGCGGCCTTGCCGGACATCCGCTCCAGTCCGAGCCGCCAAGCTGCGATGATCGCGGCTGCCAGCAGCAGTTCCACGATTCCGAAGCGGGCAAAATGCCCCAGTTCCTTCCAGTTGTAGGCAAAGAAGAAAATCACCGCCGCAGCCAGAAACACGGCTCCCATCCAGAGGGCCAGCCCCTCCAGCATCCGACGCCACTCCATCGGTCCGGGGAGTGTCCCGGCGATACGTAGCGCCTCCGGAAGTGCAGCCGTGCTGAGTTGCCCTTCCGAGGTCCAGGTCATGACCTCGCTCCGCCCGTAGCCGAAATGAAATGCGCCTTGTCCGGCAGTACGTAATGGCGCTGCTTCCGCTGCAAGCCCCGCTTCGCCGGAACTGGCTCCATTCTTCCGGCGTGCTTCCGCGCCCCGGTATTTTTCAAAGACCAGTCCGCACATGCCGCAACTCTCCGCAGCATCCTGCCAGGCGCCACACGTGGGACAGGTCACTTTCCCACGTTCATCATCCGGAGTCACCGGTTCTGCCGGGGTGACCAGGAAGACCGCCGCGCAGCGGGGACACTTGGTATTAGCGCCTTTTGAGGGAATCCTGGCAGAGTCCGCCTCTGCCGAAAAATGACACGATGGGCATTCAATTTTCATAGCTGTATTACGTCCTTTGTGGAGGGCTCATTTTACGGGTGAATGGTTCGAGCATCTTGGCTGTTAAACGGCTTTCAAAAGAGATCTACGGGTCTATGCCCGTGACAATGTCATACGTGCATGTCTGACATGTCGGGGTTTCCCCTGGCAGGCGGCTGCTCTTTTTGGCTGTTCTCTTCCAATGTCCCGTATGCCCGTCCCCCTATTGTTAAAGAAAAGAAAGCCACGACTTGCGGTAAAAAGTCGCCACGTGCCGGTTTCCAAAAGCGACTGCGGTTGAGAGCACAGTGGGTTCACCGCTGTTGCGCTTGGTTGAATAGTTATTACTCTCAACACGCTACGGAACTCACTAAGCTCGCTTACTCACCCACATAAAAAATCGGATTATCCACCCTGGAATTTTATAAATTAGAAACATAACAGCAAAAAACCAAAACAGGTTTTCCATTAAAACCTCCAGTTATGATTCGGTCATTGGCAGCGGTCGATTTGATATCCCAGTTTTTTAGCTTGATCGATAAAATTATTTATATTGCCACTACCCCATTGTGTGCTTACTGCAATTGTGCAATCTGTGAGCCTTACGAGTTCATGGAGTTTATTGAAATGTCTTTTATCTCCAGCAAGTTGCTCATTACAAAATACACCACAACTTCCTCGGATTATTTTAGGAAAGGCTTCAAGCAAACATTTAAAATCCAATGACGGATTGTCAGCAGTATATTTTATTCGACCTCTTACACCTTATTGACTCCAATCTTCCGTTTCTTCGCTTCAGGTATCACCTTGAAATTCTCCCGCGTCGATACCCGTTTTCCCGACTTCCGCTCCAGGTCTTTTCTGGCGCTACCAGCCACGGTGCCACCTTCAACGGCTGCATCCAGGTTTTCATCAAATTCCCGGGCATCGCGATTCCTGGCAATTTCGGTGGTGGATGCTTCCCCCAGCATGGTGAAGATCAGTTCCAGATCGGTCATGTGGTCCCGCAGGTTGTCCTTTTGCTTCTCCAGTCCCTTGAAATCCTTGTACTCGGTTGGCGTCATTCCAAAGGTTGCCCGGCTGATCTCGGCGGTCAGGATTGAGTACTCCACCTGCTCCTTTACCCCACGTTTTTTCCATTCGTTGGTCAGCTCGTCCCGGATGGTAATGCCGCGCACCCGCTTTTCGATCCACTCGTCGCTGTACCCCTTGTCCCGGTACAACTCCCGCATTCTCCTGGCAGCCAGTTCGGGGTTCTCTATCTCCTCAAGCCGCTCGTATCCCACCCGCGCCAGCCAGCGCTTGAACGGCTCGGCCTTGGGTGAAGGTATGGACTGGATGATCCGGAGAAGTCCTTCAGTATGGGCACAGTCAGTCTCACGCAACTTTCCATCTTGGGCTCCAAGTTTGAACTGTCGACAAATTGTCGACAGTTCAATTCCGCTTATTTTTTCACGCTGTTTGATGCGATACCAATAATCCCTGGGATTGGGGCTGTCGGTCAAAATTTCAACCACATCAATAATTGAAAAATACCAGAGTTTTTTTTCCTTATCCCATACAGAACGTACCTGCTTTGATTCGAACAGTTTTATCGCAATTTCTTGGGCCATTGTCGCTATACCCCACTCGTGCAATTTCAGATGTCAAAAATCATGCAAATTCATAACAAAAACTTACCGAAATAGCCATCGTAAACCCTCTTCATTAAAGCGATTATGATATAATTCCCGGAGTGCTGGCGCTGATCCACCTTTAAGGATTTTTTTCTCACCAGCCGCAAAAAATATGCTAATATCCCGATTCTTTTTACACTTTATCCGGGAGGTAGTCATGCCGCAATTCTTTGAAGGTAAACTTGAAGCTAAAGGGCAGAAGTTCGGTATCGTTGTCAGCCGTTTCAACAGCTTCATCTGCGAACGTCTGCTTGAGGGGGCGGTTGATGCGCTGATCCGTCACGGCGTTGATGACAAAAACATCCATGTTGTGCGTGTGCCGGGTGCTTTTGAGATTCCGCTATTTGCTAAAAAGATGGCGGAAACAGGCAAATACGATGCTCTGATCTGTCTCGGGGCTGTTATCCGCGGCTCCACGCCGCATTTCGATTATGTTGCCTCTGAAGTTTCCAAAGGGGTGGCGACTGTGTCGCTGGAGAGCGGCATTCCGATCGCCTTCGGTGTTCTGACAACCGATACGATCGAGCAGGCGGTGGAACGGGCCGGCACAAAAGCGGGCAACAAAGGGTTTGAGGCGGCGGTTACCGCAATTGAATCAGTCAATCTGATGAAGGCTCTGAAATAATGGGGCTACGGCGCGAAGCGCGTGAACTGGCGGTTCAGATGCTGTACGCTCTGGATTCAAACAGCTCAGTCGGAGTCCGTGAAACCTTGCAGACCTTCCGCGACGAGCAGGGTGAAATTCCAGTCAAGGTGCGGGAGTTTGCCGAAGAGCTGGTGCAGGGGGTGCAGGCTCAGCGTGCGGCCATTGATGAAGCCATCCGGGCCCGCTCCAAAAACTGGTCTCTGACGCGCATGCCGCGGGTCGATTTGAACGTCATGCGTCTTGCAGCTTATGAGCTGATGTTCCGCCCTGATATTCCCAAAAAAGTCACCATCAACGAGGCGATCGAGATTGTCCGGCGGTACGGAGACAAGGACTCACCGGCGTTTGTGAACGGTATTCTCGATGAGCTTGAGGCCTGCGAAAAAACCGAACTGCCAAGCGAGGAACAATGAAAGATATACAGGTAGGTCTGATAGGTTTCGGCAATATCGGAGCGGGTGTCGTCAGACTGCTGCGCGAGAACGCGGACGTTATCCGCAGCAAAGTCGGCGCCGGCATAGTCCTGAAGCGGATTGCCGATCTGGACATAACCACCGGCCGGGGGGTCGCGGTTGATCCCGGGGTTTTGACAACCAGCGTGGATGATATTTTCAATGATCCCGAAATATCGGTGGTCATCGAGCTGATTGGCGGGTATGAACCGGCCAGGAGCTTTGTGCTGAAGGCGATTGAAAAGGGTAAGCATATCGTTACCGCCAACAAGGCGCTCCTGGCGCTGCATGGTTCCGATATCTACGCTGCAGCGGTTCGCAAAGGGGTCGAAGTGCAGTTCGAGGCCGCCGTCGGTGGCGGCATTCCGGTACTGACCGCGATCAAGAGCAACCTGGCCGCCAATAATTTCAGCAGTGTCTTCGGCATAATGAACGGCACCTGCAATTACATCCTGACCCGCATGACCCAGGAAGGGGCCGACTTTGTTGACGTACTCCGCGCCGCACAGGAACTCGGCTACGCCGAACCTGATCCGACCTTTGATGTCGAGGGGGTAGATACAGCCCACAAACTGGCCGTTCTGGTCTCCCTCTGTTTCGGTACCCGGATCGACTTCAAGGACATTCATACCGAAGGGATCGCCAATATCAGCGGGCTGGATGTCAAATATGCCGCCGAATTCGGCTACCGAATCAAACTGCTGGCAATCGGAAAACATGTCGACGGCGAGATCGAAGCCCGCGTGCACCCGACCATGATTCCGCTCGACAGCCCTCTGGCCGATATCAACGGGGTGTTCAATGCGATTCGCCTGACCGGTGATTTTGTCGGCCCGGTCATGTTCTCCGGGCGCGGCGCCGGACAGAATCCGACCGCCAGTGCAATTGTCGGCGACCTGATCGGCCTGTCACGCAGCATGAAGGCCGGCGCCGGTCGGCGGATGTCGCCTCTCGGATTTCTGGACAATGCGATTGTTACCATACCGGTCAAACCGATGGCCGATATCCTCAGCAAATATATGCTCCGTTTCAGCGCCCTCGACAAACCGGGCGTGTTGGGGGGAATTGCCGGTGCGCTGGGCAAGCACGGCATAAGTATCGAATCGATGGTGCAGACCGCTCACGAGGTTGATGACGCCGCTCCGGTGCCCATTGTCATCATGACTCACGAGGCCCGTGAAGGCTCTATTCAGGAGGCATTGTCAGAGATTGACCAGCTTGACATCATCTGTCAGAAAACCAGTTTTATCCGTATCGAGGACAATCTGGAGTAAAATAACCACCCCCAGCCCCTCCTTAATCAAGGATGGGAGCTATTTTAGGAGGAATCATGAACACCAAAATCCTGCTGCCTGAAGACCAGATCCCGCGTCAGTGGTACAACATCATTCCCGATATGCCCGGCCCGTTGGCGCCCGTTATCAGCCCCCGCACCATGCAGCCGGTCACCCCGGACGAAATGCTGGCAATTTTTCCTATGGCCCTGATAGAGCAGGAGATGTCAATGCAGCGATGGATTGACATCCCTGATGAAGTCCGTGAAATCTACAAGCTATGGAGGCCATCGCCGCTGTTCCGCGCCCACCGCCTGGAAAAAGCGCTCGGTACGCCGGCCAAGATCTATTACAAATATGAAGGGGTTTCTCCGGCAGGTTCGCACAAGCCGAACTCTGCAATTCCTCAGGCCTACTACAACAAACAGGCCGGTATCCGTCGCCTTGCAAGCGAGACCGGAGCCGGTCAGTGGGGGAGCTCTCTTGCTCTCGCCTGCTCAATGTTCGGCCTGGAATGTACCATCTATATGGTCAAGATTTCCTGCACCCAGAAGCCGTATCGCAAGAGCATGATGCAGTTGTGGGGGGCACAGGTGATCCCGTCTCCTTCAGAGTTCACCAACTCGGGGCGCTCGATTCTGGCCCATGATCCGGATTGTCCCGGCAGTCTTGGCATAGCCATCTCCGAAGCGGTGGAGGATGCCGCCACCCACGCCGACACCAACTACGCACTGGGAAGTGTGCTCAATCATGTCTGCCTGCATCAGACCATCATCGGCCAGGAAGCGCAGGCTCAGTTTAAAATCGCCGGTGACTATCCTGATGTTGTCATCGCCTGCTGTGGCGGCGGCTCAAACTTCGCCGGTCTGGCATTCCCCTTCATTGCCGATCGCGCCACCGGCAAGAATGTTCGCTGTGTTGCGGTCGAACCGGCATCCTGTCCGACCCTGACTAAAGGGGTTTATGCCTTTGATTACGGCGATACCGCCAAAGTCGCTCCGATTGCCATGATGTACACTCTGGGCCACGACTTCATGCCTCCCGGCATCCACGCCGGCGGTTTGCGCTATCATGGCGAGTCGCCGCTGGTCTCGCAGCTGTATCACGCCGGGCAGATCGAGGCCAAGTCTTACAAGCAGAACGCCTGTTTCGAGGGGGCGCTCCTGTTCGCCCGAAGTGAAGGGATCGTGCCGGCGCCCGAATCTTCTCACGCTGTGCGGGCTGCCATCGACGAGGCGGTATTGGCCAAGGAAGAGGGGAAAGAGAAAACCATTCTGTTCGGGCTTTCCGGGCATGGCCAGCTTGACATGGGTGCATACGATGCCTATCTGTCCGGCAACCTTGAAGATTACGAATATCCGAGTGAGATGGTGAAGGCGGCACTGGAGCGGCTGCCTAAAATCAACCTGTAGGGGCGAACCCTTGCGGTCGCCCTTGCCGGAATCGCCACACAAAGGCGGGCACCCGCAAGGGGATGCCCCTAAGTGAATCTTATGGTACGAGTTAAAATCTGCGGCATAACCAATCCGGAAGACGCCCTGATGGCGATCGAAGCCGGAGCCGATGCTCTCGGCTTCGTCTTCTTTCGGGGCTCTCCGCGCTTCATTTTCCCTGAACAGGCTGCAGGCATTATTCGCTGTCTGCCCCCTTTCGTGCAGTCGGTCGGTCTCTTTGTCAACGAAGATGTCACAACGGTCAACAGGGTGGCTGAACATTGCGGGTTGAATATAGTCCAACTCCATGGTGAAGAATCTCCCGACTATTGCCTTGCAGTCACCCGCAAAATCATTAAGGCCTTCAGGATAAAAAATGCTTCCAGTCTGGACCATATGCATGACTATCAGGTAGCAGGCTACCTGTTGGATGCCTGGTCTCCGGCAGCGCATGGCGGTACCGGTACAACTTTTAACTGGGAGATTGCGGCCAGAGTTACGGCCTCTCACGGCATCATTCTGGCGGGCGGATTGACTCCGGAGAATGTCGCTGAGGCTATAGCGGCAGTACATCCATATGCTGTTGATGTTTCCAGCGGTGTGGAATGTGAACCGGGGAAAAAAAGCCCGGAGAAGTTATTTGCTTTTGCCCGGGCCGTCCGACAGGCCGCTATGCCGGTATAAATTATGAAACTTGAAAATATGAACTCAAAATACCAGAAATTTACCTTTTTACTGCCGCTTTGCGTGTCGATCACTATAATCACCTGTTTTTACAGCCTTCCTGGTATCACAGCGGATGGGCACATCTATCTTCAGATTGCCCGGAACATCCGCTATGGGGTCGGTTTGGGGTGGCAGGCGCTCTGGTGTCCACCCATGCACTCGATTCTGATTGCACTCGCGAGTTGGTTGCCCGGGGTTTCTGATATTCATGCGGCTGCCGGGATTGTTAGCCCGCTCATGGGAGTGCTCCTTCCGGTAGCAGTATATTTTCTGGCGGCGGGAATTTTTACCCGCTCCGTGGCCGTGGCTGCAGCAATAATTACCGCCGCTTTCCCGCAATTACTTTTTCTGAGTTTCAGCACTGATGCTGATATTACCTATGCCGTATTTTTGATCACTGCCCTTGCACTGCTTCATGCCACCGCCAAAAAATCTTCATATCTTCTGGCGCTTCTTGCCGGAATATTCTTTTCATTGGCATATCAAACACGGTCGGAAGGTTTTCTGGTAATGCTGTTCACATTGACGGTACTTTGTGCTTCAGAGGGGTGGCATTTTTATAAAACGCTATTGCTGAGATGCTGTGTAGTAACTCTGCTGGGGTTTCTATTGGCGTCTTCTCCTTATTTATTGTTCCTGCATAAACATTACAATGCCATTGTAATAAGCCCTAAGTCCACGTATGTACTGATATGGATGAAGTCTCGCATCTACCACGACAACAACAAAGACGAAACATCGAATGAAGAGTTGTGGGGACTTGCCAGTGACGGGAAATACGCATGGCAGCATCCAAGTGGTATTGGGGATGTTGTTGCATATCTTATGACTCATCCTGAAAAAAGTCTGAGAGTATATCTGTCAAATCTCTCCCGCGAAATTCCGGGAAATATACCGAATAACAGCGGCTGCCTGCATTATCCTCAGGTGTACCCGGTGTATATTGTCGCACTTGCTTTATTCATGGCTTTCAGGCGCTGGGACAATAAATCCGGGTATGGCAAACCGATTTTGTTTTCACCATTCCTGCTCCTGTTCATCCTACCGGTATTTACCGATGGATGGTGGAAATATCTTGTTCCTTATTCTCCGTTGCTTTTTATTGCCGGGTCTGCCGGATTGTTCACGATAACAAAATGGATTGTGCAGCGAATCGGCAAACCACGGGAACCCCTTTTTTCAACTTCGGTGGCTTTGGTAATTGTTGCACTGTTAGCTGGTTATTATCTTTCTCTCAGAGTGGCAAAGCAGGTTCCCATAAATACAAAAGCGACTCCCGAACGGGTCATGTTTGCCGAGGAGTCCAGAAAAGCTGCGGAAATGGCTCGCCAGCGTTTCGGTCCTGGCCGTAATTATATGTTGCCCTGGAACAAGATGATTTACTACCTCGATGGTCTTTGGACGGCGGAGCCTGTTACAGACTTCAGCTCAATGATGACTTTTGCTGTCAATAACAAGGTTGAGTATATAGTCAGAGAAGCTGCTCAATCGGATATTTCAGTGGCTGATATGGCAAACGCGCCGCCAGGTCTTAGGCTTGCCGCAGTGTACCAGTCGCCCCGCATTGACTATGCAGTGCTTTTCTACCAGGTAGTGCGCTAACGATTATATGCAACATATGACATCCAATAAACCTTCCTGCCGGTTTTGTGGTTCAACGAAGCTTCACAAGACAACAGAAGCACCTTCTCTGAATTCTGCCTACAACGTGTTGTTGTGCCGGCACTGCAACATAGGTATGACCTGGCCTCAACCAGATGTTGCCGCTCTGGAACGGTACTACGCTCCGGGTGAGTACCGTGGAGATGAGGGTAAGCGTTTTATTGCACCGGTAGAGTGGTTGTTTGAGCTGCATAAAAAACAATCATATATCGGACTGACACATGGTTTACGTGTTGGCAACATGTTGGATATAGGTTGTGGGAGCGGTTATACCGCTTCGTTATTTGCCGCAGGTGGCTGGGAGGTAACCGGGGTAGAGTTCAACAATGACAGCGCCGGTCATGCCCGGGAAACGTACGGAATAAAGGTTGTTACGTCGATATTCAATCTGCATGGTCCCTTTGACCTGATTCTTGTCAATCACGTTCTTGAGCATTGGTATGAACCTGAAAAATTGCTTCTGGAATGTAAAAGACTTCTCTCTCCTGCAGGAAGACTTGTCGTTGCCGTACCGGATTTTGGGTCATTCCAGTCCAGATTCGGCCGTGATAGCTGGTTTCATTGCGATCTTCCGGTTCATCTGTTTCACTTTACGCAAAACGGCCTGGAAGTTTTGCTTGCAAAGTCCGGGTATGTCATTACCGGTCGATCTCATGCTGATTTTGCGCAAAATTTTTATGGATGGTTGCAAACGCTCCTGAATCGTTCAGGATTACGGCATAATGCACTCTATAACTTTATCAGGATGAGAAATAGAGGTGTCGCAGGAGTGTCGCCGTCAGTCATTATTTCCTTGTTTCTGTGCCTTCTGGTTGTACCGCTCTCATTGCTGGGCATGCTGGTTGAGAAAGTTTCTTTAACCGGAGGGACGATTCGCTTTACCGCAGTACATAATCAGGCCGGGCCTTTGCGAGAGGATTAACATTGTGCTGAACAATAAAAAAATAGTGGTTATTCTCCCTGCGTATAACGCTGAACGCACGCTGGAGAAGACGTACGCCGAGATCCCTTTCAATATAGTTGACGTTGTGCTGCTGGTAGATGATGCCTCGCAGGATAATACTGCTGAACTTGCCCGTCGCCTGAATATTCATACAATTGTGCATGAAAAAAACAGAGGTTATGGCGGCAATCAGAAAACCTGCTACAAAGCGGCACTGGATGAGGGAGCGGATATTGTTGTCATGCTGCATCCGGATTATCAGTACACCCCGTTCCTGATTACCGCCATGGCCTCCATGATTGCATTCGACGTATATGACGTGGTATTGGCTTCCCGTATCCTCGGAAAAGGAGCGCTTAAAGGAGGTATGCCTGTTTACAAGTACATAGCCAACCGTCTGCTGACTCTGGTTGAAAACCTGCTTCTCGGGCAGAAACTGTCGGAATATCATACCGGTTATCGTGCATTCTCAAAACAGGTTTTGGTAAAAGTACCGCTGGAAGCCAATTCAAATGACTTTGTTTTTGATAATCAGATGCTGGCTCAGGTAGCTTGGTGCGATTTTTCCATCGGAGAAGTAAGTTGTCCGGCGCGCTATTTTACCGAGGCATCCTCAATTAATTTTCAGAGGAGCGTGGTATATGGCCTCGGCGTATTGCGTACGGCACTGCAGTTTCGTATGGCAAAAATGGGGTTATGTCGAGTGGCACTATTTCCGGAAACAGTGGACAATAATTCATGCGAAGTGGGTAAATCATGAAACTACCTGATATGAAGGGCCATTTTGGCCAGTATGGCGGGCGTTATGTCCCTGAAACGCTCATGCCTGCACTGATGGAACTGGAGAAAGCGTACGTGCATTATCGCCATGACAAGGAGTTCAAACAGGAATTTGCGTATTATCTGCGCCAGTATGTCGGTCGTCCCAACCCGCTCTATTTCGCTGAAAGGCTGACAAGCAGACTGGGGGGAGCGCGGATTTACCTCAAACGCGAAGACTTGAACCATACCGGTGCGCATAAAATAAACAACACTATCGGTCAGGGGCTGCTGGCCCGGCGGATGGGGAAGAAGCGGGTCATTGCCGAGACCGGCGCCGGTATGCATGGCGTGGCAACCGCCACTGTCGCAGCCCTGTTCGGGATGGAGTGCGAAGTTTTCATGGGCGAAGAGGATACCCATCGCCAGGCACAAAATGTGTTCCGCATGAAGCTGCTGGGGGCTACCGTGACACCGGTTACTGCCGGCACCGCTACTCTGAAGGACGCGATGAACGAGGCGATGCGCAACTGGGTCACCACCATCCACGAAACTTATTATGTGATCGGCACCGTGGCGGGTCCGCACCCGTACCCCATGATGGTGCGCGACTTTCAGTCCGTGATCGGCACCGAGGTCAAGCGGCAGCACAAGAGGGTAGAAGGCCGCCTGCCGGATTATCTGGTGGCATGTGTCGGCGGCGGCAGTAATGCCATGGGGCTGTTCTACCCCTTCCTCAAGGATAAATCGGTGCGTCTGATCGGGGTCGAAGCCTCCGGTTACGGTATCGAGACCGGCAAACACGCCGCTCCGCTCTGCGCCGGATCACCCGGAATTCTGCACGGCAACAAGACCTACCTGCTACAGGACCAGCATGGCCAGATCACTCATGCCCACTCCATCTCGGCCGGCCTTGACTATCCCGGAGTCGGCCCGGAACATTCCTGGCTTAAGGACAGCGGTCGTGCTGAATACGTTTCAATTACCGATGCGGAAGCTCTGGATGGTTTCAGTATGTTGACCCGAGAAGAGGGAATTATTCCGGCTCTGGAATCAGCTCACGCCATCGCGCAGGTTATGAAAATGGCTCCCGCGTTAAGCAAGGACACAACAATAGTGATCTGTCTGTCGGGTCGCGGCGACAAGGATATGCATACGGTAGCCGAGGCGCTAGGGTTAGAATTTTAGCTCTGATATAAGAGATAAAGCATCGCTAAAAGCCTGAGAAATCAGGCTTTTTTTGTTGACTGGCAATGTGAATTTCAGTTATAAGCACGAAGCAGTTTTTTACCACCAGGAGGATGAATATGCATACCATGCATCTTGTTGACCGGATCAAGGAGAAGGCCAAAAGACATCTGCAGACCATCGTACTGCCTGAAAGTTACGATGAGCGGATGCTCTACGCCGCAGAAACGATCATCAGCGAAAAGCTTGCCAGGATCGTAATTCTTGGCGAACCGGCAAAGATTCAGGCCGAAGCCGATGAAAAAGGGATAAATCTCGCCGGTGTTGAGCTGATAAACCCGACGACATCCCCGAAACTGGAACAATACGTGACAGATTTTGTGGAATTGCGCAAAAGCAGGGGTAAGGTCGTATCATCCGGAGAGGCTCGTGCCTTGCTGATCGCCCCGGATCACCTCTACTACGCAGGCATGATGGTACATTCCGGGGATGCAGGCGGGGAGGTTGCCGGCGCCTCAAACACCACGGGAAACGTGCTCAAGGCCGCCTTCCAGACCGTTGGTCCGGCTGCGGGAATCAAGACAGTTTCCTCCTTTTTTCTGATGATCACCAAGAATCATTTCTTCGGCGAGAACGGCATCATTCTCTTTGCAGACTGTGCCGTCAACCCGGATCCGGATGCCCAGGCCCTGGCCGAAATCGCCGTGGCCACTGCGGGAAACTGCAAGGCTTTTCTGGATGTTGACGCCCGCGTGGCTATGCTCTCTTTTTCATCCAAGGGGAGCGCTGCACATCCCGATGTGGACAAAGTTACCAAAGCCCTTGAAATTGCGAAGCAGATGAAGCCTGATATGCAGATCGACGGCGAACTTCAGGCCGATGCCGCCCTGATGCCAAGTGTCGGCGGTAAAAAGGCCCCCGGCAGCCCGGTCGCAGGCAAGGCAAATGTCCTGATCTTTCCGAACCTCGATGCAGGAAATATCGGCTACAAGCTTGTTGAGCGCGTTGCCGAGGCCGAGGCGGTCGGACCGATCATCCAGGGTCTGGCCAAGCCGGTCAACGACCTCTCGCGCGGCTGTTCGGTGGATGATATCGTCAATGTTGTTGCGATCACGGCGGTACAGGCCGCACAGGGGTAATTACAGGTGTTCAAAACGGCAGAAGGCGCATTCTTTGTGTAGAGTGCGCCTTCTGCCGGTAATGCTTCCTTCTCTTTACCCAACATATTTATCTGCACTTCTTTCTGAAACTGAAAAACTCCGCATTTAGTCCTTTTTTTCCAAACGCAAAAACGCCGCTCCTCCGGCATTAAACCTAAAAAACAGCGTTGAAGAACGAACCCCATCCCCTCCTCAATCCACCCCTTGAAAGGGAGGAAGCAAAAACCGGAGCGTTTTTCGTATCGAAGACCTCCGAGGTTTCACAAACCTCGGAGGTCTGGTCGGTATTATCGGAGTGCGATGTGACTTGTGCTGAGCGAAGTCGAAGCAGGCGTGAGGAATTGTTGCGGTTAAACCCGAAAAGCCGATTGATTGCAGCGTGAGGGAATATTTATTTTGCAGCAGTTCCACTTCGACAACCCCTCTAAAATCCCCCTCGATCCCTTTATGCCCCAGAGGGTACCTTTTTAAAAGGGGGAGGTGAGACCGGATGGTAGCCCTGCGACACACGGTTGCCCGTGCTGTGCCTTTTCGGTGTGTAGTTTTTAAAGCGGCGTGTCACAGAAAACTGACATAGCAACAATTTAATATTTAAATGTCAGATATATTGGTATCTCAATAAGTAGCCTGTTTGCCCACTCAGTACGGCTTCACAACATGTATCCCTTTCATGGGATAGTGCTTTATATTCCTGGTGACGAGTTCCATTTTCATTTCATAAGCCGTACCGGCTATCAAAGCATCACCAATCCCGACCGAGTGACTTTTGGCGTATTGCCGCAGATATTCTCCCGACCGATCCGCGATAGCAGTATCTACATCCACAGGTGTCACCACACTAAAAAGCCCCCTGATGGCCTCTTCTTCTCCCTGTCTGATGCCAGCTAAAATTTCTGTCCTGCTGATCACAGAACAAAACAAACCAGAACCGGCGTTGATTTCAGAATCAAAAAAAGCTCGCGCCGAACTGATCTTACGCAGAAAATCAATCAGCACATCTGAATCAATCAGCAATGACCTCACTGACAATTGTCTTGATCCGTGCGACGCGTATTCCAGGAAGCTCTCAGATCATTAACATATTCAACACTGTCAGCAATATCGCTGCGATCGGCCCAAATTCCATAGCATTTTTTCAGTGCATTTTTCGCGGAAGATCGTTTTGCCGAATGAAGTGGTTCAATTAGAATATTGGAAAGAAGGCGTCGCTGTGACGGAGTCATTTTTTGTATGGCTGACATAACACCTAAAAAATCATTGTAATTTTGATTTACCGTTTGTGCTATTGTCATATTAAACTCCCCTTTCCATTTGTCGAGAATTCGTAGTCCCGGCGACTCTGATTTATGAATCTTTTTTAGTCGTACCATGCTTCAAAGTCAAGGTTTCTAACAAATAAATCGGTACCAGACTTTGCATTTGGGTATTTACAAACACTGAACGGATTCCGGAAACAGAGGGAATCGCTCCCTGGCTTCCTTTTGTCAGCTGAACCCCAAACGCAAAAACGCCGCTCCTCCGGCATCTAACCGGAAAAACAGCGTTGAAGAGCGAACCCCATCCCTCCTCAAACCTCCCTCCCTCAACTCCCTTCGACTTACTTCGACTGCGCTCAGTACATGTCGCTCAGGGCGGGTCCCTCGGAGTAAGCCGCTCTGGGCAAGCCGACTGGGCAGGTTTGAAGGAAAAGAAGCTGAAAGAAGGGGTGCTGTGATATTGAACTGCGGGCGCATGCCATGCGCCCCTACGGATGAATTTACGGTTGTTCTGCGTAAAGACCTCCGAGGTTTCACAAACCTCGGAGGTCTGGTCGGTATTATCGGAGTGCTATGTGACTTGTGTAGAAGGGCTTGCCCTGAGCGGAGTCGAAGGGAGTCGAAGTAAGCCGAAGGGAGCCGAAGCAGGCGTGAGGAATTGTTGCGGTTAAACCCGAAATGCCGATTGATTGCAGCGTGAGGGAATATTTATTTTGCAGCAGTTCCACTTCGACAACCCCTCTATCCAAATCCCCCTCGACCCCTTTATGCCCCAGAGGGTACCTTTTTAAAAGGGGGAGGTGAGACCGGATGGTAGCTTTGCGACACACGGTTGCCCGTGCTGTGCCTTTTCGGTGAATATAATCTTTCAGGCAGCCTTCAAATAATGGCGCACATCCAGCTCCACCCCACTATTTGCAACATCTGCTGCTGTCTTGAAAAGTTCCGTGGCGATCCCTTCGTCAACATATTCTTCACCACAATTATTGCAAACCCTGGCGGGTACCTTTTTGACAACAAAGGTGAGAGCATCACGCTCAATGGTCACGGTAGCAAAACCATCCGCTGTTTCTCCATGCCTACAGACAACACATTTCATGATTTTCTCCTGGTGAAACCTTTATCCCAAACTTGCGGATCAGGCTCATACGCAGTAACAATAATTGTCTCCTGGACGTCATCGTTCAAAGCTGCAACCACGTGGACAGGACGTCCATCAACCCACGACATAACCAGACAACTGGGATACGGAAAATCTTCTGAATACTGCTCGATTATTATACCATTGTCGAGGACATAACGAATGTCAGCCGGTTCAAAACCGCGTTGCGCCATTCTGGAAAGGGCGTGCAGCCTGAATACAAGTTTTCGTTTCTGCGTCACTTCGACAACCCCTCTAAAATCCCCCTCGATCCCTTTATGCCCCAGAGGGTAGCTTTGCAAAAGGGGGAGGTGGAAAATGGTAGCTTTGCGACACACGGTTGCCCGTGCTGTGCCTTTTCGGTGTCAGATTTTGCTAAACAGCGTATATCTCTTCAGCAGATACGCATCGTGCTGAATATAATAATGCAGCTCTTATGTCATCCTCCTTGAGAAAGGGATAATCCACAAGCAGCTCCTGAGTGGATGTTCCGAAAGCAAGTTTTTCAACAAGCAGATCCACCGGCATCCGTGTCCCCTTGATAACCGGTTTACCAAGCATGACCGTCGGCTCAATCGTGATACGTTTTAACAGATTAGCAGCATTCATCGTACTTTCTCCAAGGGAATGAATCGTATCCTTTTTCGTGCTATCACTACAAAATGGTTACGAAATTTTTCGGGGTATTTCAAGAGCATATTCTTCAGAATTGTGATTTTTACTCTGACATTCTGCTCGTCAATCCGAAACAGTATGATCCCAGCAGATGGTTTTCTCTGCAAAAAATTCAATTCTCCAAAATCTTTATCATTCGTTACTATGATGCGATTTTCATCATAAGCCATCTTCAGCAAAGATGCGTCATCAAGATGGCAGTCATAGTCAGGAAGCCAGATAACATCGTATCCAGCACCTCGCAAAAAATCAACAATCCGTTTCTCGATATTTACATCCGCAAGGAATTTCAAAAATCACAATCTCTCTGGCTGTTTTTAATCATTGTTTCTTAAATGGTCTTATTCCACCAGAGATGGGATGTCAAGTTTTCTAATATTTGCTTGATATGACGCAAGCTGGAAAAAGTGGCCTCCGGCCGGTTCGCTCACTCAAACGCGAATCGCGCCGTCAGCTCATCAAACAACCATCCCTCGTCACCTTATTCCAACTAGCCAAAGCTGTCAAAACCACTCCCGCCGGTTTTAGTTTGGCGGTCTGTTTTCTGATTTCGCCTCGGGTCGGGCTGCACATCAACAATAGCAAGGTCATACAGTTTCCCTTTTTCGTAGGTGACTCGTGCCGAATCAGCCATCAATGCCTCCTTTGTGAAGCCGCTAGTTTCGAAGAAATGTAAGCAGCGTCTGGTAAAGAGAGTGAACGACAATAAAATATATTTTTCGGTACATTACCGCAACACCCGCCGCTGCAATAATGTCTGCATATCCCGCCTGCCGTCCAGTACTCCGTACACTACGACGCTATCTCCTTCAATGGCATAAATAATCCGATAAGGCTTGAAATGGATTTCGCGATAGAGGTGAACGCCGATCCGCTCCAGTTCCGGTGGATAGTGACCTCGTTCCGGTAGAGTGTCCAAACCCGACAAAAATCGCTCCAGGCCATCAAGTAAACGGTCTGATGACTCTGGTGAATCGTTCTGCTCAATATAGTGATGAATATCAAACAAATCCCGCTCTGTTGTCTCAAGCAGCACAACCGCATAGTTCATATCTGCCGCCGCTGTTTGATAGCTTCCCGCACGCTTGCAAAAGCTGCTGCAACCGGCTTAAGCCTGTCAGCTTCATAATCCGTGCGACCAAGTGCAAGTATCTTAAGGAGTGCCAGACTTTCCTGAATACGTTCATATTCGCTGATATCCTGAAGCACTGCTTTGGCTTCGCCATTCTGGGTGATGACAAGAGAACTCTTATTGACTGCCAGATCGTTAAGAATATCGGCTGCATGCGCCTTGAAATAGCTGATCGGCTTGACTGCGTGTTGAAGTAACATTCGCCCCCCTCGTAAAAATGGATTTAATTAAGTCTATATTCAGTCCCATATAATAACAACTTATTTTCACCTCATCGAGAAAGATTTTATTTCAGGATTTTATCGTTCATTCCATAACCTGAAGCGGGTTGCCCGAGAATGGATCTATTTACCGGCATACCTGAGGGGATCGCTCAGTCCCGCCTCGGCAAAACCCTTCAGGCGCAAGCGGCAGGAGTCGCACTCTCCGCAGGAAACTCCTTCCGGCGTCGGATCGTAGCAGGAATGCGTCAACGCATAGTCCACTCCCAACGCCATTCCGCGCCGGATGATATCGGCTTTGCTCATGTTGATCAGCGGTGCGTGGATTTTGAACGTCGATGTTCCTTCGACTCCGGCTTTTGTTGCCAGATTAGCCATCTTCTCGTACGCCTGAATATACTCCGGTCGACAATCGGGATAGCCGGAGTAATCGAGGGCGTTGACACCGATATAGATATCGGACGCGCCCAGCACTTCGGCCCACCCCAGGGCAAAGGAGAGGAATATGGTGTTGCGGGCCGGTACGTAGGTGACCGGGATGTCACTCCCGACGCCGTCTTTTGGTACGGCGATATCGGCTGTCAGGGCGCTTCCTCCCATCAGGCGAAGATCGAACTCGACCACCAGATGCTCCTCCGCTCCCATCCGTTTGGCATTCTGACGGGCGACCGTCAGTTCGAAGCTGTGTCGCTGGCCATATGAAAAACTGATGGCGTAAGGGATGCAGCCGTCCGCTCCGGCTATCGCCATACAGGTGGTGGAATCCAGCCCGCTGCTATACAGAACTACCGCTTTACGTTGCATGTGAGGGATCTCCGTGTTCGAAACGGTGACGATATTGAGGAACTTTATCGATTGCAATTTTACGCATATTGAGTACAATAAGTCCACTTTTCTCATGAATCTCCGCCGGGAAAAGTAACATCATCCCATCGATGAGGTCTGCCGGATAGCAGACCTTTTATATTTGAGGCAACATGCGACTAAAAGAGGAACAGATACGTGGACTGGCAGAAAAAGTTTACCGTGATTTGTCGGCTGAGAGCCTGATAACTCCGCGCGGTGAACGCGGCGCGGTTGTTGCGGGGATTGCCCGTGCCATCTCGCAGAACTTTGCCGCCGAACAGAAACTTGAGCGTGATGCGGAGAAACTGCTCGATGAAACCCTTGATGCGATGGGAAGCGGCGCCGCCCAGATTGACCGCCGCCGCATGCTGAAGATGATCAAGGATAAGCTGGCCAAGGAACGTAAGATAGTCCTCTAAAGGGGTGAATATGTCTTTATCAGAAGACCGTATTTCAACAATGGCCCATGAAATAATCAAATGCATCTGGCGGGACGATCTGGCAGATGTTTCTGATGAC
>JANNLB010000313.1:0-2678 GCA_031396605.1 Geobacter sp.
ATCAAGTTCCTCAAGTTCGACTACCCGAGCTGCGGTGATACGATCCGCCGGATTTTCGGTCAGAATGGCACGATAAATTTCAAGCGCTTTATGTATAAATCCCTGACTGACATACAACTCAGCCAGGGTGCCGGTTGAAAGAGGATCGTGATGAGGGTGGGCAAGAGTAGTTGGCTCAGGGATATTTTTTTGAAATTGAGAGTCTGATTCCAGTCGGTCTTCTTCCAGAATATCGAGTTCTTCCAGTATTTCCAGGTCCTCGATAATTTCTTCTTCATCTCCATCTGCTTCCGGGTGATGCTCTGCCCCTGAAGGTCTCTCGAGAGATTCCAGCTCAATCAGGCACTCCACATCGTCCGGAGCAAACTCCAGAGCAGTCCGGAATGCCTGACAGGCAGCATCTCTATTGCCCGTTTCAGCATAGAGCCGCCCCAAAAGCTTCTGGGACGGGACGTCCTCGGGGAGCGCCTCGGTAACCAGTTTAAGGGCGACGAGAGCCTCATCATGTAATCCCTTGGCATGGCACGCCAGAGAAAGGACTCTTTGTCCGGACAGATAGCAGGGGTGTTTCATTACCCCCTGGCGCGCAACATGAAGGGCATCATCGATCAGCCCCACCTTTAGGTATACATCCGACAGCCGGGCGAAGCAGAACGAGTCCGGTGATTTGTCGAGCTGTTCCTCTAGGGTTTTGATGTCCGTCCAGAATGAAGCTGAATCCTGCATGGTCACGCCTCCAGCCCGCTCAGTATGAGCAGCTCCTCGGGGGTATGGTACGACATGGCATACATGCCGATGCCCTGATTACAAATAAAGGTAATACTGCCGCCTTTTGACTTTTTGTCTGCGGCAACGACATTCAAAAGCTGCTGACGCTCATAGTGCGGAATTTCAACCGGAAGCCCGCACCGGGAAATAAGAGCGCAGATTCTTGAAAAATCCTCCTGGCTGCATTGACCTTCAGCTACCGAAACCCTGGCTGCCAGCACCATTCCGATCGCAACCGCCTCGCCATGCACCAGACCACGATAGCCTGAGAGAGCTTCAAAGGCGTGCCCGAGCGTGTGGCCGTAATTCAGGATGGCACGCAAACCGGCTTCCTTTTCGTCAAGCTCTACAATCTGCGCTTTAATTTGACAGGATCGACGTATGATCTCTATCAGGACATCCGGGTCCATCGCCTGAATTGCAAGGCTGTTTGCCTCTACGAATTCGAAAAAAGGGCGGTCAATAACCACCCCGTATTTAATCACTTCGGCAAGTCCGGCACGAAACTGACGCTGATCGAGGGTAGCTAGGGTGTCAACATCAATCAATACCAAACGGGGTTGATAAAAGGCGCCGATCAGATTTTTACCTTTGGGGTGATCGATACCGGTTTTGCCGCCGACGCTGCTGTCAACCTGTGCCAATAATGTCGTCGGCACCTGAACGAAGGGGATACCCCTCATCCAGGTTGCCGCGGCATACCCGGCCACGTCACCCACGACACCGCCACCAAGAGCGACCACGAAAGAACCGCGATCAACACCGGCCGCAAGAAGATCATCATAGAGCCGATTCAGTGTCGTGCTGTTTTTGTATTCCTCGCCGTCCGGTATCTCTATCTGTGCAACGGCGAAACCGGCAGCATCCAGAGCCCCCCGCACCACCTCACCATACAATGCAGCGACAGTCGGGTTTGAAACGACTGCAGCAATCCCCTTCAGACCGACGGCACGGCACCGCTTGCCCAGCGAGGCAAGAGCGCCGCGTTCGATGACAATATCATAGCTGTTATCAGCAAGATTAACTGACAGTACGCTCACTCAAAAACCCCTTAAAACGGCACAGAATCTCTGTCGCGACATCTTCCACGGATTTTCCATCCGTGTCAATTCTAATATCGGCATCGGCATAAAATTGTTCACGCTCATCCATCAATGCATTTGCGCGTTGCGCGGCATCCTTTCCAGTCAGCAGAGGCCGGTCGCTACCCCCCTTCAGACGAGCCATTACCTGATCCGATGTCACCTTCAGGTTGATGATCACCCCCCGGCTTCGCATCAGCGAACGATTCTGCGGGGAAATTACCGCGCCGCCGCCGGTAGCAAGCACACACACACCGCCTGCCGACAGCATCTGCTCCAGTTGAGAACTTTCCATGACTCGAAATGTCTGCTCACCTTCACGCGCAAAGATGTCGTTAATTGAACGTCCCGCTGCTGCAACAATTTCAGCATCCAGATCGACAAACCTCACGCCAAGACGCTCCGCCACGATTTTTCCGACAGTGCTTTTGCCGCTTCCCATAAAACCGGTCAATATCAGCGACCTCTTAGACATTGCGAATCTGCTCCAGGTACCCATGCAGATTTCTCCGGATTTCAAAGATCGAATCGCCGCCGAATTTTTCCAGCAGAGCATTGGCAATTTCGATCGCCACGACCGATTCCGCCACCACCAAAGCCGCCGGCACCGCACAGGTATCCGAACGCTCGACGGCAGCCTCAAACGGCTCGTGCGTCCGTATATCAACAGAACGAAGTGGCGAGTAGAGTGTCGGGATAGGCTTCATGGCTGCCCGTACAACAATCGGCTCGCCATTTGACATCCCCCCTTCAATTCCACCGGCATTATTGCTGTTTCGTCGATAGCCACCCTGGTAAAAAATTTCGTCATGCACACGGGAACCGGGT
>JANNLB010000018.1:0-2183 GCA_031396605.1 Geobacter sp.
CCCACGGCCTCGCCCTTGCCGTTCATCTCCAGCAGGCCGCGCCGGATGGCGCCGCCCAACTGGACGGTGCCGAGGTTCTTCAGATAAATGGGGGTGCCGCTCTGTTCGGCGCCGATCACGATATTTTCCAGGTCTTCCGGCGATTGCACGTAGCCGCGTCCGCGGATCAGGTACTCGGCGTCGGCCTGTTCGACCAGTCTGCCGCCCACGTCCCTGTTGGAACCTTTGACCGCCTCCGCGACCTGGCTGATGGAGACTTTGTATGCAAAGAGCCGGTTCGGATCCAGATCGATCTGGTATTCCCGCACGTATCCACCGATGGAGGCCACCTCGGCCACACCCTGGACTGTATTGAGCTGATAGCGCACGAACCAGTCCTGAAGGGTGCGCAACTGCTCCAGGTCGTATCCCTTGCCCTCGATGGTGTACCAGAAGACATGCCCCACTCCGGTGCCGTCCGGTCCCAGCGTCGGAACCACTCCCGGCGGCAGCAGCGAGGCGGCGTAGTTAAGACGTTCCAGTACCCGGGTTCTGGCCCAGTAGATGTCGGCCTTGTCCTCGAAGATCACGTAGATCATGGAGAAGCCGAAGGCCGAGGAGGCCCGTACGGCACGGACCATGGGGAGACCTTGCAGGTTGACCGCCAGAGGGTAGGTGACCTGGTCTTCCACGACCTGAGGCGAGCGGCCCGGATATTCGGTAAAGACGATTACCTGGTTGTCGGACAGGTCGGGGATGGCATCCACCGGCGTCCGGTAGACCGACCAGACCCCCCAGGCTATAATCAACCCGAAGAGCATCACGACAATGATCCGGTTGCGGGCGCTGTATTCGATGATTTTTTCAATCATGTAGTCAAAACCTTAATGGAACGCGGATGACGCGGATTGAGCGGATACGCGCGGATTTTTGAAAGAATTGGTAAAGACGATTCTTTTAAATTCTGGTTTGGAACCAAAGTTCAGCAGGAGGCCGACCTCTTTTCTGGTTGCTTTTAGATAGTTTGTTAATTGAGCAGCATGCTCATCTCGAATCTGCTCAGCCGCTTTCAATTCCAGAATAATCAGATCATTTACGAGTATGTCAGCAAAATACTCTCCCACCAGTTGTTGTTCATAATAAACTTGAATTGGGTGCTGTTGAATGGCCTGAAAACCAGACGAAGTCAGTTCAAGGAGAAGTGCGTTCTCATAAACCCGTTCCAGGAAACCGTACCCAAGAGAGTTATAAACCTTGTAAAATGCCTTGATTATTCCATCGGTCACATCGGCATGAAGCATGTTTCCCCCTGGTTCGTATATCCGTGCTGATCCGCTCAATCCGCGTCATCCGCGTTCCATTGCCTCTAACTACTTCTGAAATTCTTTGGAATAGAGGTACAGATCGCCGTAATTGGTGGTCTGCATGGACATCTGGTAGAGGAGCATGACGCCGGTCTTGGGAGAATCGAAACTGGCATATCGTTCCAGCCGCAGTATCGCCGACCCGCTGGTCGGGCCGAACAGCTTCTTGCAATACTCCAATAGTTTTTCAAAACTGTCGATTCCCCTGAATTCGATTTTGACGGAAGTGAATCTGCCCTTGTAAAAGACGTAGGTAATCGCGTCGGCCTTGATTCCACCGAAATTCAGGTCTTCGTCGTTCCGCTTGAAGGCTTGCACCCCCGGCATGGCCCCCATCATTCCCACAACCAGATCCGAATCAATAGCTTGGATCGCTTCGAGGCTGCTTCCCCAGGTTATGCCCCGGAAACCATCCATATCTTCACCCGCGGAAGCCGACGAAAGCGTTGCGAACAGCAGTAAGGTTGTCCAAAACATGCAAAAACATCTCATAATCCTGCTCCCTTGTAAGCCCCCCACCCAACCTCCCCCCGCTGGAGGGAGGAGTATTCGTTCCCTCCCCCAGCGGGGGAGGGTCAGGGCGGGGGAATGTCCTACTTCATCTTCGTATCTTTCATATCCGGTTCATCTCAGTGTGCGGGCGTTACCGCCGGCTTGGCCGGTGCCGCGGGAGGTGGCGTCGTCACTTCGCCACCACGGCTGAGCTGGGCCTCGGAGTCGATCAGATAGCCGCCGGTAGTAGCCACCTTCTCCCCGGTCTTCAGGCCGGACAGTATCTGAATCTCCTTGCCGGACCGGACCCCTGTTTTTACTTCCCGCTGCTGGAACACGCCCGGTTTT
>JANNLB010000060.1:0-7526 GCA_031396605.1 Geobacter sp.
GATAACTCCTCTACCTCATGAAAATCAAAACGTGGAGCTGTTCATTAACCTAGTAGACGGCGTCGTGTCAAATAAAAAGGGAACCTGAAATCAGGTCCCCTTTTGCAATTCAGCTTATTCCGGTTACACTAACTACCCGAGATGATTGTTGTTGTTCCTGGCACGATTGGCAAGAATGGTCGAATCCAGCAGTTCTCCGCAGCAGGTGCATTTCCAGGCGTCGAAAGAACGGACAAAATCATAAAACTTCTCTGCAAACATGCGGCCTTTGCAACGTGGACAATGCATGGAATTCCCTCCGGTCAACGTAATAAATCGATACAAGCGGGGTTATTTCATCATGCGTGCCAATTACGCAGATTATCTATTCGAGATAGCAAGAAATATACATTTTACCTAATTTATTCTTTAGTTATAGGAGGTTGGAAGTAGTCGCGAATCATACGGTACTTCATTTCACCGATCCCCTCGATAGCAGTAAGGTCTTCGATTCGTAAAATACCGCCATTATTTTGACGATATTCAACTATGCGTCTGGCTAAAGCGGGGCCTATTCCTGGCAGACGGTCAAAATCGACCTCATTCATTGTTGCTATTTCAAGCGGGATTCCCAGAACCATCCGCTCAGGTACAGTCATGCCTGCAACAGTAAGCTGCTGTGATCCGTCCGTCAGCAGTTCGAACCTGACAGACGAACCGTTACGCAATGGACGGTCGGCAGCAGTATCTGTTTTGCATTGCTTCAGGGCGCGCGATGGTTCCGCCATTTTTATGACGCTTAGTGCCAAAGAATTGGCTGGCACCTCATATATCCCAGGATGAAGCACATTCCCATCCATCTTGACAGTCACTCTGCCGCTCGATAAAACGCGGAAAGCCGCACGGGGAGGAAAATCCCGACCCGTGCGGCTTTTCATTATTACCGGCGCAAGCAGCAGCGCCGCACACGCGACCATCACCACCCGGTGCATGGCATCCACTCCCGGTTTACTCCTCCGACTTGTGCAGCTTGTAGTCGATACTGTCAATCAGAGCCTGATAGGAAGCATCAATAATATTGTCCGAAACACCGACCGTGCCCCAACGGGAATGCTTATCACCGGATTCGATCAGGACCCGGGTTGCCGAAGCAGTACCCTGGCCAGCAGGCAGAACACGTACTTTATAGTCCAGCAGTTTCACTTCCTTCAATTTGGGGTAAAACTTTTCCAACGCTTTGCGGATGGCGTTATCAAGCGCATTGACCGGGCCATTCCCCTCGGCGGCGGTATGCTCTACTTTCCCGCCGACCTTGACCATGATTGTTGCTTCGGCCATCGGTTTCTGATCCTCGCCACGCTTTTCGTCGATCACCCGGAAGCCAAGTACGGTGAAGAATTTTTTGTGGGAACCGAGCGCCTTTTTCATCAGCAGCTCAAATGAAGCCTCGGCACCTTCAAACTGATAGCCACGATTCTCCATCTCCTTGATGTTGTCAAGTATCTCCATTGTGACCGGGTCTTTGCTGTCCAGATTGATATTAAACTCTTCAGCTTTGGCCAGAATATTGGAGCGGCCGGACAGGTCGGAAATCAGTACACGGGTACAGTTGCCGACAAGCTCAGGGCGCATATGTTCGTAGGTTTCCGGGTGCCGCTGAATCGCGCTGACATGCACGCCACCCTTGTGGGCGAAAGCGGAATTGCCTACGTAGGCCTGATGCTTGTTCGGCGAGATATTGGCCAGTTCATATACATATCGGGAGACATCACGCAGATGCCGCATCTGCTCGTCGGTGATGCACTCCTTCTTCATCTTGGCCTTCAGCGCCGGGATGATTGAGCAGAGATTGGCGTTGCCGCAACGCTCACCGAAACCGTTGATAGTGCCCTGAACCTGTAAGACCCCCTGTTCAACCGCAATCATGGTGTTGGCTACAGCACATTCGCCATCATTATGGGTGTGGATGCCTAGCGGGGTTTTGATATGTTTTTGAACCGTCTTGATCATTTCAGCGATCTCGAACGGCATGGTGCCACCATTTGTATCACAGAGAATAATGCAGTCGACGTTGGCCTGTTCAGCAGCTTGAAGGGTTTTAATTGCATACTCGGGATTGGCCTTGTAGCCGTCAAAGAAATGTTCCGCATCATAGAAAACTTCCGGAGCATGTTTTTTCAGGTATTCAAGGGAATCAAAAATCAGCTCCAGATTCTCTTCCAGCGAAATACGTAACGCTTCGCGCACATGAAAATCCCAGGTTTTTCCAAATATGGTAATCGCATCCGGCTCGGCTTTTACCAGCGTAATGATATTGCTGTCTTTGTCCGGAGTCACCTTGGCACGGCGTGTAGAGCCAAACGCCGCAATTCTGGCCTGATTCAATCTCTCCTTTTTTATATCTTTAAAGAAAGCGACATCTTTGGGATTACTTCCCGGCCACCCCCCCTCAATATAATGAACGCCCAATTCGTCAAGTTTGTGTGCGATACGGATTTTGTCTTCCATCTGAAACGAAATATCCTCAGCCTGAGTCCCGTCCCGCAGGGTTGTGTCATACAACTTGATTACACTCATGAGTGCCTCCCGAAAGTAGTAAAAAAATGCCGCTTTTCTCTGAAAATAAAATTGTGTTCCGTTTTAGCTTTTTTTTCCGGATTTTTCAACTAAAACGGCTGACCGTCACTGACTGTTTTTCCTTGACCGGTTCCACTGGACATCTTACCCTGTTTTCATGACATCCGACCTTACTTCCGCACCGATACCTCAACTCATCCGGCGCCTTGCCATTCCGGCTGGTACCGGTTTTTTCTTCAATACCATGTTCAATGTCGTTGACACCTGGTACGGCGGGCAGCTCTCAACCAGTGCTCTGGCAGCAATGTCGCTTTCTTTCCCTGTTTTTTTTCTGATCCTGGCGGTCGGCGGCGGCGTATCCACCGGAGCAACTGCCCTGATCGGCAATGCTCTCGGCCGCAAGGACCGGGAAGAGGCCAGTCTCTATCTGTCCCAGTCGCTCTCATTCACCCTTATCACTGCTCTGTTCCTCACTGCTGCAGGCCTGGCGCTTACTCCCCGGATTTTCATCCTGATGGGAGCCCGGGGGGAATACCTTGCTCATGCTTTGAGTTACATGAATGTCATTTTCGCCGGCAGCACCTTCTTTCTGCTTAACTTCGTGATGAATGCCATTCTCAACTCACACGGAAACACCCTGGCATACCGCAATTTTCTGATCGGCGGCTTTTTTCTCAATCTGATTCTTGATCCGTGGTTTATGTACGGCGGGTGGGGTTTCCCCAGGCTCGAACTGGCCGGAATCGCTCTGGCTACGGTTCTTGTCCACGGCCTCGGAGTGTTATATCTTTTCAGTCAATTGTCGAAAACCGGCAGCATGCCGGCCTTCCGCTTTGCCGATCTTCGTCCCCGCTGGCGTTATTTCCGCGAGCTGCTCAGGCAGGGGTTTCCGTCTGCCATGAATATGATGACCGTCTCCCTCGGCATCTTCATCATCACCTGGTTCGTAGGACGGTTTGGCGAGCAGGCGGTGGCAGCCTACGGCATCGGCACACGCATTGAACAAATCGCGCTGCTGCCGGTAATGGGGCTGAATATTTCCACTCTGGCTCTGACCGCCCAGAATTTCGGGGCCGAGAGAATCGACCGCATCCGCGAAACAGTCCGCGTATCGCTCTGTTACGGCGTTCTGATCGCTGCCTCCGGCACTGTAGCGGCGCTCCTCTACAGCCGGGAATTAATGGGATTATTTACAAACGACCCTTCTGTCATTGATGCCGGAGTCGGGTTTCTGAATGTCGAAGCGCTTGTACTTCCTGCATATGTGCTGCTCTACATCTCTGTTTCTGCCATGCAAGGAATCAAGATGCCGCTGTTCGGTCTCATTATCGGACTTTACCGCCAGATTGCCGGACCCGCCTTTGCATTCCACCTGCTCACGACAGTCATGGGATTGGGGCTGATCGGCATCTGGTGGGGAATTTTCGGGATAACCTGGTCGGCGGCACTGATCGTATTTTTCTATGTCAGTAAAACCCTTGCCACACTTGAAAAGGACCTGATAAAAATATGAAACGGGTAGCTGTCAGCACACTGGGATGCAAAACCAATCAATTCGAATCGGCTGCCATGATTGAACAACTAATTGCCGCAGGATACCGGATCGTCCCGTTCACCGAATCGTCTGACTTTTATATCATAAACTCCTGCACCGTTACCGCCCGCACTGACGCGGAAACCCGGCGACTGATCCGCCGCGCCCGCCGTCTGAATCCCGAGTCACGGATAATAGCAACCGGCTGTTATGCCCAGGTAGCGTCCGGAGAACTGGAAAAAATGCCCGAGCTCGATTGTGTGCTCGGCAATCAGGAAAAACTGAAAATATCGTCCCTCCTGGAATCATCCGTACACACGGTTTCCGATATCGCTGCAATCAGCCAGGCCGGACAGCTCAAACTGACCAGCTTTGCCGAACATACCCGCGCTTTTCTCCAGATCCAGAATGGCTGTAACTCTTTCTGCTCGTACTGCATTGTCCCCTACGCCCGTGGCCGCAGCCGCAGCGTCAGTCCTGATGACATTTTGCAGGGTATGCGCGATCTTGCCGCCAATGGGTTCAAGGAGGTCGTACTGACCGGCATTCATCTGGGTGCCTATGGTCTTGACCTTCCGTCACCGACATCACTGACAGCTCTCGCCGGACAGATTGATGCCGAGTCAATTGTGCCCCGTCTGCGCATAGGATCGATCGAACCGAATGAAGTCAGCGACAAACTTCTGAGCCTGATGGCCACGTCAACAAGTATCTGTCCGCACCTGCACCTGCCGCTGCAGAGCGGCAGCGATTCGGTATTGAACCGCATGGGGAGGCCGTACACGTCCGGTTTCTTTCGGAATCTGATGACAAGGATTTCATCAGTCATGCCGGAGGCTTATATCGGCGTCGATGTGATTGCCGGATTTCCGGGAGAGACAGAGGCGGAGTTTGACGAAACCGTCCAACTGCTCGAAGAGCTGCCGCTCTCCGATCTGCACGTATTCCCCTATTCCAGTCGCCCCGGAACCAAGGCGGCCGGCATGCCGGGGCACGTTCCGACTCGAATTGTTACAGAACGGGCTGCCCGTTTGAGGAAGATTGCCACAACGAAGAAATGCTCCTTCCTCCATCGATTTGTAGGACGCGAGTTGAATGTTTTAGTGCAAAGATCCAATGGAAACAGTGGACTTTGCCGAGGATTGTCCCGAAACTATATTACGGTTGCATGTATGGGGAGAGATACTGTTATTAACAGCGAGATCATCGTAAAAATTCTTCACTCTGACGGAATGACCTGTTCAGGAGAAATAGTTGCTACATGAAAAACCGGGCGCGGAGTTCAATCCAGGCCCGGTTTCGCAGCGTCAGAACAGGGGATGTTCGAATGACAGATATGCCAACCCGCCATACTCACCAGCCGATGGACCAACTCCAATCGGAATGGAAATGCCGGGGACGATCTGAAGACCGGATTTACAATTGATTGCGAAACGAATGCCTGGATTGATAAAGAAGGTGTCTGACCGCTGCTTGCTTCCGTCCTGTTGAACTGATTCTGACATTGTTCCAGCTGCCTCAAGCATTATATTGAAGTTCTCCGTAGCAAGATAAATAATGCTTGCGCCATAATTAAATCCCGTAGTATCAGCCTTTGCTCCGCCAGCCGCCTTGCTGCTTGGAGTGTATGTAGCACCAATATTCCAGTGGGTAACAAATTTGTCAGTTAATTCCACGCTCAAGGGAATATTTGTTTGAATGCCAACAGAACCCGTACCATAGCCTTTTTTGTAATCGCCGGTTGGCAAAATTACAGAGAACCGGGGGGACAAAGCAATCCTGTCTTTCAATACAGCCTGATAACGGTAATTGAGAACAATGTCTCCAATGCCACTCGAATTTGTGGGGTCGGTCATGTGCACCACGGGAATTGTATAGGAAAGCTGGTTTGTTTCTTTCGGCACGGGCCATTCCTGCGTGAAGGTATAAATCCAGTCCTTTGACTTTTTCAGATACATGAAGCTCTGGATATGCTGTACAACCCCTGCTTCCTGATTGTATGCTTCCTCCAGCAGGAACGAATTGTCCTGAATTTTCTTTGGCTCTTCAGCCATGACCTGTAATGGCACAACAGCAACAAGAGCCAGTGCTAAAACGAACTTTTTACTCCACATAACAACCCCCTCAGAATATGATATTGATAACCGTTTTCATTTACTAGCAGGTTGCTTGAATTACGTCAAGGGGAAAATTGGAAGATTGGTGGACTGCGCCGAATGGCGCTAGTTTACCCTGTTGAAGCTTTCATAGTTGTTCCCTATCTCACCTCTTTTTTCAGCCCGAACTTGTCCCTCCCCCGTGACGGGGGAGGGACAAGTCAATTACTCCTGTTTTTCTTTGCCGAACTTCAAGTAGAGAGACGGCAGCACCACCATGTTGAGCAGGGTGGAGGATAGCAGTCCCCCAAGGATGACTATTGCCAAGGGAGAGAGAATCTCGTTGCCTGGCTTATCCGCCGAGAAGGCAAACGGCACCAGCGCCAGCCCGGCTGCCAACGCGGTCATGATGACCGGCCTGAGACGCTCCATTGAACCCTGCAGCACGGCCTCCTGCAGATTTTTCCCCTCATGTTCCATAAGGTGCTTGTAGTGGGAAATGAGCAGAATGCCATTTCGCGTAGCGATGCCGAACAGGGTGATAAAACCCACCAGCGAGGCGACGCTGATGACCCTGGAGGTTAAGTAGACGGCAATTATTCCGCCGATGAAAGAGAGCGGCAGGTTGACCATGACCAGGAAAGCGTCTTTGAAAGAGCGAAACTCAATATAGAGGATCAGGATGATGAAGAGCAATGAAACCAGGCTCAACAAGCCGATTGTCCTGGTCGCCTCGGCCTCACTCTCGAACTGTCCGCCATACTCCAAGTAATATCCCTCCGGGAGCTTGACCTTCTGCTCTATGCTGCTGCGTACATCTTCAAAGACACTGCGCAGATCACGACCTGTCACGTTTGCCTGAACAACGATCTTGCGCTGGGCATTTTCCCTGGTGATGGTATTTGGCCCCTTGGCGGAGACGACCCGAGCCACGGTGGAAAGGGGAATCTTGACTCCGACAGGGGTGTCGATCATGACGTTTTCGATGCTGCCGGTACTGTCCCGAGCGGCGTCGGGGAACTTCACCACCACATCGAAACCCCGGTCTCCTTCAAGGGTACGGGTCACTGCCATGCCGGCGGTGGCGGCCTCCATTGCCTCTGCTACGCCCGACATGGTCAGGTTGTACCGGGCCATCTGCGCCCGGTCGGGGATGATCCGGATCTGGGGGATATCCTTCTGCTGTTCCACCGACAGGTCGGCAAGGCCGGGTACATCGGCAATGGCAGACCTGATCTCTTCCGCCGAACTCCGCAACCGGTAAAGTTCCGGACCATAGACCTTGATGGCGATGTTGGCCATGGTGCCGGAGAGCATGTGGTCGATCCGGTGGCCGATCG
>JANNLB010000085.1:0-11090 GCA_031396605.1 Geobacter sp.
AAGTCTCTTATCCGTTCGCACTTCAGTAATGAAACGGAAAGATTTTTTACTATTGCTTTGCAAGTAGCCGCACACGAAGCAAAGCAAGGGCATCCGGCACTCGCGCATGATATTCGTGATATTGTTGATCGCGAGCATAAGAAACGCGGCCCAAAAGTTCTCAATTTTCCACAAGATCTACGAGGGCTTGTACTGACGGAAGATCCTCAGGTTTCCAAAACGGCCATGGTGATTCAGGCGTCGTTGCAGGAACGTATTCAGCAAGTTATCCACGAGTATAGACAGCAAAATAAGCTCAAGTCGTTCGGACTTTCTCACCGTCGTAAAATCCTGCTTATCGGTCCCCCAGGGACGGGTAAAACCATGACAGCTCGGGTGCTTGCCAAGGAATTGCATTTATCCTTACATACTATCCAGGTAGACCGGTTAGTTACCAAATTCATGGGAGAGACCAGTGCCAAGTTGCGTCAGATATTTAATTTGATGCAACAGGAACATGGGGTTTATCTTTTTGATGAGTTTGATGCCATAGGCGGTGAGCGCTCTATGGATAATGATGTGGGTGAAATGCGACGCGTTCTCAATGCATTCCTGCAATTTATCGAGCAAGATACTTCCGACAGCTTGATTGTAGCAGCTACGAATAATCCCAAGTTACTTGACCAGGCGCTCTTTCGCCGCTTTGACGATGTGCTTTACTATGATGTGCCGACAAGTGAGGAACGAAAATGCCTGATAGAGAATGTTCTTGGGGTTTTCAAAGCTTCTAAATTCGTATGGAAGGCCGTCCTAGCTGACAGCGAAGGATTGAGCCATGCTGAAATCGATCAAGCGTGTCGGGACGCTATCAAAAAGGCTATTCTGAGTGATGCAACCAAAGTAAATGCTCCCTCCCTGATGGAATCACTTCATAATCGGCAAGATGCTCGAAAAGGCCAACGGGGTGAAAATTGATGCCACTCGGGAATCTCCCCCACTTAGTGTTGCCTGACCCACCTCAAATACAGGGGTTTACAAGCATATCTCAGAGAGGTGCTGAAAAACGGTTACCTGATCGTAATCGCCAAAGCCACGCGGATTTTCTGAGAAATCGTCTCAATCAGGCATGGAATGAGGCTGAAAGCGAGTTTGTTGCCAGTCACGCGGACAGACACGGAATTTATATCGAATTTAAAGGATCTCCCGGCTTTGAATTGGTTACGAAAAGCCTTGAGGATATGCGGTCAAAGAAAGTCAGGCTGTGTAATGTTCGCACGGTAACAGAAACTGTAACCAACGAAGAAACTGGTGAATCAGAAGAACTTCCAGTCATCTATGCTACGGTTTTTATTTCTAATGATAAGCGCCAAGCTTTTTTTGAGAAGATTGAGAAGTATGCAACTGAAGAAAGTAGCCCAGGTAAGCCCAAAAATGCTGACCTGATTAATGGGATTGCCGATTTACGTAAGGCTCTTCTGGTCGAGTCATTCTGGCAGGATGACCGAACTCTTATACCCTCCGATGACCCCGAGTGGTGCGAAGTATGGCTCAGTTCGGACACTATTGAGGTAATTCGTCGCTTTGATGAACTTCTTGTCCAACAACGCTTAAATTCAAAAAGCGGCTGTATTCGATTTCCGGAGAGGGCAGTCAAGCTTGTCTGTGCCAATCGAACTCAGCTTGAAAATCTTACCCGTCTCTCCGATGATATTGCAGAATATCGTAAAGCCAAGAGCACGGCTACCTTCTGGACCGATCAGCCTAATCGTGAGCAAGCCGAGTGGGTTGAAAGTCTGATAGAGCGCTTGCAGGTAGATAGGGAATCACTTGTTTCAATCTGCATTCTTGATACCGGTGTAAATCAAGGTCATCCTCTGCTTACCCAGATGCTTGATGGAGTTGATTGTCATTCGGTTGATTCCCGGTGGGGAAGCCACGACCATGATGGGCATGGCACCTTGATGGCTGGTGCCACTGGCTACGGCAATCTTATGGAGAGCCTGTCTGGAAATGGGCCAGTGTATGTAAATCATATTCTCGAATCCGTAAAGATTCTTCCTGCACATGGAGAGAATGACCCGGAATTGTGGGGTGATATAACTTCCCAGGGTATTAGCCTTGCTGAGATTCAGGCGCCTGACCGCAAGCGAATTTGTTGTATGGCTGTAACTTGTAATGATACGCGTGATCGAGGAAACCCATCATCATGGTCAGGGGCTCTGGACCAAATAACTTCTGGTGCAGATGATGGTACAAAGCGATTGATGATTGTCAGTGCGGGGAATATCACCGATATCAATCAAGTAGCAAACTATCCGGGTGCGCAACTTGACGACTCAATTCATGACCCGGCACAATCCTGGAATGCCCTCACGGTCGGTGCCTTTACGCAGTTGGATACGTTAACCGATCCCACTTTGCGCGGATTCACGCCGATTGCTCAGGAAAACCA
The DNA here is from genome assembly GCA_031396605.1 of Geobacter sp. GTDB lineage: Bacteria > Desulfobacterota > Desulfuromonadia > Geobacterales > Pseudopelobacteraceae > JACRCG01. The sequence continues at coordinate 2,432 of JANNLB010000085.1, forward strand.
GCTATCTCCATTTACTACAACTTCCTCTACTTGGGATGACAAGTGGCCCATCAAGCCTGAGATTGTCATGGAGGGTGGGAATATGGCGGTTGACGGAGGCGGATTTACCACAGAATGCGATGACCTGTCACTCCTCTCAACACACTACCAACCACAAACCCAATTGCTCAATTGTTTCAACATGACCAGTGCCGCAACTTCTCAAGCCGCAAATTTCGCAGCTAAAATCCAGGTACGCTATCCCGATTACTGGCCCGAGACGGTTCGTGCTTTGATGGTACATTCAGCAGAATGGCCAGAACCGCTCAAACAACAGTTCGCTCGGAACAATTCAAAGACCGAAATCAAAAAATTGCTGCGTGCATGTGGCTATGGCGTGCCCAACCTTGAGCGGGCGCTCTACAGTGCGTCGAATTCTCTGACTCTTATTTCGCAGGCTGAGATTCAACCGTTTGAATTTCGCGATGGACGAAACAGAACTCGTGACATGCACATTTATGATTTGCCTTGGCCCAGTGACATCCTGCTGGAACGGCGTGACATGCAAGTCGAGATGAGGATAACGCTCTCGTATTTTGTGGAACCTGGCCCAGGAGAAATCGGATGGAAAGACAGGTATCGATATGCATCCCACGCGCTACGTTTTGATGTCAATTCTCCGGGAGAGCCTAGAAATATATTTGTACAAAGAATCAATGCAGCTGCGCGAGCTGAAGATGAGGGACATCCCGGAACTAGCAGCGCCTCAGTTCACTGGGTCATCGGGCAAGCGCGTGACAGGGGGTCTATCCATTCAGATATTTGGCAAGGGACTGCTGCACAACTTGCGGATTCAAAACACATCGCAGTTTCACCTCGCATTGGCTGGTGGCGGGAAAGAAACCACCTTGGTAAGTGTGAGAGTAGAACACGCTATGCTTTGATAGTTTCGATATACACTTCAGAGCAGGAGGTGGATATCTATACCCCTGTTGCACAACAGATTGGAATCAGTGTGCCAATTAGTGTGAATACATAAGGTCAGGATTGCAAGTTGAGTCTTGCGCGCCGCTGAACGTAGAAAGGCCGACAATCATGTCGGCCTTTCCATGTTTACAGTGTAGTAGTTGTTCACCCTGTCAGGCAAAAGGATTTCTGATGATTATCGTCTGATCACGACGCGGCCCGACGGAGACCAGCACAATCGGGCATCCGGCCAACTCTTCAAGGCGCTTCACATATGACTGTGCAGTTGCCGGCAGCTCTTCAAAACTGCGGACAGCGGTAATATCCTGCTTCCATCCGGGGAGCTCTTCGTAAACCGGCTGGCACTTTTCAAACAGTTCCAGCTGGGCCGGCAGTGTCTCCAGCGTTTTCCCGTCACAGGTATAGCCGGTACAGACTTTGATCGTATCGAATTCCGACAGTACGTCGAGCTTGGTCAGGGCGATGCCGGTCAGGCCGTTCACCCGTACGGCATAGCGTATCACCATGGCATCAAACCAGCCGCAGCGGCGCGGGCGCCCGGTCGTCGCGCCGAACTCGCCGCCGATCCTGCGGAGCTCTTCCCCAACGGCATCCTGCAGTTCGGTCGGAAAGGGGCCGCTGCCGACGCGGGTCACATAGGCCTTCGATATGCCGATGATTTCGTGAATATCGCGCGGGCTGACACCGGAACCGGTACACGCGCCACCGGAACATGTCGATGAAGAGGTGACAAACGGATAGGTGCCATGGTCGATATCAAGCAGCGTCCCCTGGGCTCCTTCAAAGAGTGCTTTCTTTCCGGCCTTGAGATCCTTGTTGAGGATCAGGGCGGTGTCGGCAACGTAGCGGCGCAGGACATCGGCATACCCCTGGTACACGGCGAAAATTTCGTCAAAGCTGCATGGGGGCTCTCCGAGAAAATTCTCCAGCAGGAAGTTCTTTTCAACCAGAAACTCTTTCAGTTTGCGGGCAAAGGTGTCGGAGTCGATCAGATCCATCAAACGGATGCCGCGGCGGCCGATCTTGTCTTCATAGCAGGGGCCGATGCCGCGGCCGGTGGTGCCGATCTTCTTGTCGCCGCTTTTTGCTTCACGGGCGATATCAATCTGTTTGTGGTACGGCATGATGATGTGCATCGATTCGGACAGCAGCAGGCAGGCATCATCCTTGATCCGGCCGGACTCTTTTAGCTTGGTGATCTCCCTGATGAATACTTCGGGGTCGAGGACCACTCCGTTGCCGATGATGCAGCGCTTCCCCTCGTGCAGAATACCGGAAGGAATAAGGTGCAGGACGATTTTCTCGTCGCCTACCACCAAAGTATGCCCGGCATTGTTGCCCCCCTGATAGCGGACGACATCGTCTGCATGTTCAGTGTAGATGTCGACGACTTTACCCTTCCCCTCATCGCCCCATTGGGCGCCTACAACAACTACGTTTGCCATGTTCAGTTTTCTCCCCGGCTTTCTTCGATATAGTTCATAAATCCCGGTCGGGCAATCATACTCTTCTCGATCGGGATCGTACAGCCATCACTACTTCGGACGGCCCGGCATGTCTCCAGGTCGTCGCCAATAACAAGCATGCAGCGGATATTCATTTTCTTTGCATATTCCAGTGATTGTGCATAATCGCGGCGAATGATGTCGCGAGCGGTGGTATACCCCAGGGAACGGAGCTGGCGGGCAATCTGCAACACGTTCCGCCTGTCGTTACTTGTATTGAACAGCAGGAAATCAGTGGCGGCACATCCATGCAGTTCCGGACGACGTTCGACAGTCTGCAGCAAATTGAGCAGGTTGAACGTAAACCCGGTAGCCGGTGCATCCAGTCCGTATCGTCCAATCAGATTGTCATACCGTCCGCCGCTGCAGACCGGTTCGCCAAAACCGGAGACAAACCCCTCGAAAGTAATTCCGGAGTGGTAATCAAGCCCCCGGGTTTCACCCAGATCAATTGAAAGGAGATCAGTAACGCCGTGAATGTCCAGAATTTCGAGTACCTGCCGCAGATTCTCCAGAGCAGCGAGCGAGCGGGGATTGGAGGCAATTTCCTGTGCCTTTTTCAGCACATTGCGCCCACCAAACAATCGCGGCAACGCAGATAATTCGCGAGAAGAGTCTGAAGAAACCGGATGTTCTTTAAGCAGGGATGCAACTGCCGAGCTGTCCTTTCGCGACACCGCTTCACGTAACTGCCGAAGTGGTTCGCCGTTCAAGCCGGAGGCCATAAAAACTCCCTGGCAAAATTCAACCTGGCCGAGGTCAACCGTGAAGTTGTCCAGTCCCAGCGACTTCATGGCTTCAATCGCCATAACGATCATCTCCGCATCAGCCTCAGGCGAGTCAAGACCGATCAGCTCGACGCCGGTCTGGAATATCTCGCGACTGCGGCCGACTTGAATTTCAGTCTGTCGCAACACCCGATCACTGTAGCTTATGCGGTGCGGCAGCGGAAAAGCCGCCATGCGGGTGGCGGCAATGCGAGCTATCTGCGGTGTTATGTCGGGAGGCAGCGCAAGCAGTCTGCCCGACTGCCGATCATCAAACCGGTAAGTTTTACCTTTAAGTTCATCGCCCATACCGGCGGCAAGTACATCTTCATACTCAAGCCGGGGGGTGATGATGCGGCGGAAACCCCACAAATCGAAAACGCGCAACAGACGACTCTCAATGGAGCAGATTTTTGCGGCCGCTTCCGGCAGGAAATCGCTTACGCCGCGGGGGAGCGCTATGTCGTTTGGTGAATGTGTCATGCATCCCTGATGGAGAAGGATTTAATAAACAGCAAACGAAGAATTGTCGCAAAATCCTGCCGTCATGTCAAAACAAAAGGCTAGCGGGTACTCTCGGTGGCCGGGACTATTTCGTTCGGGGCTGTGGTCGGATTAGTGGGCGTTACAATGGCTCTCTGTGGCGCTGGTGATGGAACGGGCGTTTCAACGGTCGGAGCAGGCGCAGGAGCCGGAGTTGGTTCAGGTCCGGCCGGGGCTGCTTTCCCGGGAGTTTCAACCGGTTTCAGAGTCTGATCCGGAGGCGGCAGCGGTTTGCCGTCAACTGCTGCTTCTTTTCCCTTTTTGTCCACTGAATACTTGACCAGTGAGGTAATCTCATCGAACAATCTCCCGTAGACTTCAGGATCCGGAGTTTCACGGAGCAGCCAGTCACTCTTTTTCTGTTCAAGGGTCCGGCGAATCCCGTCAAGCGACTTGAAGCGAACCTCGGTTTTTCGGGATTGATTAGCTTCTGACTCGCTGAAATCGGGATACTGAAGGTTGACCAGCGGGTAGTATGGCAGCAGCCTTCCGCGGAAATTCGGATACTCCCAGAGGATGGTACCGTCAGGACCAAGTATCTGGGCGGTTATCGTTAAAAAATTAAAGTTTGTTTCAAGTGACGTCAGTAGATTGCTTGAATAGATTTTACTGGTTTTGGTCAGTCCACTCACGACGACGACCATAACGGCATCCAGTCGATTTTTCTTTATGTAAGCGCCTATCTCATCATTCTTCCAGAAGTATTTATTGTACAGGATATCAGCGTCATCCCGTTTTTCACGGCGCGCCATCAAAGAACTGAAAAGCTGCCGCGGTTCATCAGTCAGAGGAGTAACCGCATAATAGTTGCCGGTGCTTCGGAGTTTACGGGCAAGCAGCGGTTCGTATGTACGATTAAGATCAGAGATGAGCGGTATCAGGAGCTCTTTCTGAGGGTAGATAATGTCGGAATCAGCATCAATGAAAATCGGTGCTACACCGAGTACCTTGACCTTTTCCGCAAAACTTTCGGCCGGGATATTGAAATGATTCTGGGCACAGCCGAGCATGGTTCCGGCAACAAAAAGCAATCCAATAACTAATCGTTTCATGAGAAACTCCGGGTGCTCGTAATGTAAGGATACGAGCTATACCAGAAAATCAGGTAGTTTTCTACTCAATTTGAGTGATGGAGAAGGAGATGCGGCCGCGCCGCGAGTTCTCAATTTTATTGACAACATGCGGCGTTTTTTCGTATCGTCAGGCAACGAACCTGCTTATCGAGAGTGGTGGAGGGATAAGGCCCTGCGAAGCCACAGCAACCGGTCACTATCCGATTTGGAATAAGACGCCAGGTGCTAAATCCTGCCGCAAGGCAAAGATGAGAGGTGTGCTGCGCAGTTTATGCCAGCCCCTTCTCATATGATGCGAAGGGCTTTTTTATGTCAGAAGGGTACATAACAGAACTGTCTAAAACCTTTGAATCCGGAATCCGGCTGGACAGCGGGCGGATACTGGCACCGATAACAGTGGCGTATGAAACCTACGGTACGCTGAATGAGTTGGGAACCAACGCCATTCTGATTGAGCATGCCTGGACCGGTGATGCACACCTGGCCGGAAAGAGGAATGCGTCGGAAACTAAAACGGGGTGGTGGGATGCCATTGTCGGCCCCGGCCGCCTGCTCGATACTGACCGTTATTTCGTGATCTGCTCAAATGTCATCGGCTCCTGTTTTGGCTCTACCGGCCCCACTTCAATCAATCCAAAAACCGGCAAACGCTATAACCTCTCTTTCCCGGTAGTCACAATTCGCGACATGGTGCGCGCTCAGAAACTTCTGATCGATGCTCTCGGTATCGAGCGTCTGCTGACAGTCATGGGGGGGAGCATGGGCGGCATGCAGGCTCTGGAGTGGGCGACGCAGTATCCTGACAGTATAGCTTCGGCAATTGTGCTCGCCACTACACCGCGACCGTCACCGCAGGCAATTTCACTCAACGCCGTTGCCCGCTGGGCAATTTTTAATGACCCAACCTGGCGCAAGGGAGAATACAAACACAATCCCAAGGACGGTCTGGCTCTGGCACGAGGTATCGGGCATATTACTTTTCTTTCCGACGAATCGATGAATGCGAAATTCGGTCGGCGGTTTTCCGCACGGGACGGCCAGTTCGATTTTTTCGGCCAGTTTGAGGTCGAGCGCTATCTGAATTACAACGGATACAATTTTGTCGATCGCTTCGACGCCAACTCTTTTCTCTATCTTGCGAAATCACTTGATCTCTACGATGTTGCCTGGGGGTATGAATCGATGGCGGAGGCCTTCAGCCGGGTTACGGCACCGATCCAGTTCTATGCGTTCAGCTCTGACTGGCTCTACCCCTCCTATCAGACGGAAGAGATGGTCACCTGCTGCAATGAGCTCGGAAAAAGTGTTGAATATCATCTGATTCCGTCTGCATACGGCCACGACGCCTTCCTGTTGGAGCATGAGGCCTTTGCCCCATTGGTGCGGGATTTCCTTGAGCGGGTTTGAAACAGTGAATACGCATGATACGAAAAAACCGTCAGCTGAATTCAAGGACAATCGGCTGTTCAGGAAGCTGCGGCACGGTGTCGGCAAAGCCATAGCCGACTTCGGCCTGATCGAGGAGGGTGATCGTATCGCGGTGGCGGTCTCCGGCGGAAAGGACTCCTTTACGCTCCTTCTGGTGCTGGAGGAACTGCGCAGGAGAGCGCCGGTGTCGTTTGAGCTGGTCGCAGTCAATATCGATTCCGGCTATCCCGGCTACCGCACCGATATCATCGAAGGTTTCTTCAAGGAGCACGGTTTTTCCTATCGGATGGTGCCAACTAAGCACTACGCCATCATCAAGGAAAAGCGCCGTCCCGGTTCCTCCTACTGCTCGATCTGCTCTCGTCTTAAACGGGGAGAGCTTTACGAAGCCGCCCAGAAAACGGGGTGCAATAAGCTGGCACTCGGCCATCATCGGGACGATTTTATTGAGACGCTGCTGCTGAACCAGTTTTTTGTCGGTTCACTCAAGTCGATGTCCGCATCCATGCTGGCAGACAACGGCATTATTACTGTAATCAGGCCGTTAGTCTATCTTGCCGAGGAAGATATCATCACGTTTTCCCGCCAGGCGGAGCTGCCGGTAGTTTGCTGCTGCTGTCCGGTCTGCGGCACTGCCGACATGCAGCGCAAGCGGATGAAACGGCTGCTCACAGAGCTGCAGGCCGATATCCCGCACGTCAAGAGCAGCCTTCTGAAAGCCCTGTCAAATGTTCACCCCCGCCATCTGCTTGATACCTCTCTGCGCCGGGAGACGACCGGTGCGGGGAAAACCGCAGCTCTTCATCCCGATTTCCCTCCGCTTCCTGCTCCGGATTCCCATGTCAGCCAGCAGATCCAAGGCTGAATACCAGCCACCGACCGCCACAACTGCTACCCCTGCTATCATAATCGCTTCCATACGCGCCCCCTCTTTAATCGTATGAGCGGAGTGTATCATCGGATTATGACAGAATAAGTCATTCGGTTATTTAAGGTGGATTTTATTCGGGCTAAACAAGAGGATGAGCCGATCAGATCATGGCATCGATAGAATCAAAGTCAATATAACGTTCCGCAATCGAATTGATCAGATTGATCTTCTCCAGGTCTTCAGGACCGATTTTAGAGACGTGCTCGCGCAATCGGTAAAATATTTCCGAGGATGTTTCCTTGATGCGAATGTACGGGATGTTGCTGTCATCCAGGATCTTCTGGGTTATATTGGAAACCGGCACGTGACCGGCGATAATAAGCCCGACGAGACGTTCCTTGTATTCCGGAATGTGGTGCAGTGCTGAAGCGGTAACAAGCAATTCATCACGCGAACTGGTCACAATCAGCAGGGTAGAAGCTTCCAGATGATCAATTACAATCTGCGAAGAGGCCGCACCGAGCTGGATAGTATGGCAGAGGCGGCTTCGATCGGCTGTGCCCCCGTTAAGCGGCAGGCCAAGCAGTTCTGACACATGAAACAGGGTCGGGTCCGCAAGAGTGGGCAGATAGTCAAATGCGCTTGTTACCAGGATACCGCTGCCGTCAAAGGCTTTCTGTAAATATCCCAGGGTGTCGGTTCTCTTTTCTGCAACAAGCTTATTGGCCATTATGATACGCACGTCGGCTTTTTCCCGTTGATAGAGCGCCAGATTAAGTTCGACGGCATCAATGACATTACCTATTCCGCCACCGGTCACCAGCAGAACCGGGGCGTTCAGTTCAGCAGCAATGCGGGCATTGTTCATACCGACAACTGATCCTACTCCGCCATGTCCAGCCCCCTCGATAATCAGGAAATCATATTTTTTTTCCAGTTCAGCGCAGGCAGCGCGAATCGCCCTGCCCGGCGCCGTCGGATCTATTTCTCCGTCAAGAAACCGGCGAGTTGTGCCCGGCGCCAGTGTCACCGGCGACATGAGCGCAATATCCTCCTCCATTCCGAAAACAGTGGAGAACATGGCGGCATCCTTGTCGACGATAGTGCCGTTAAACTCGATCCATTTGGGGCCGAGCGGCTTCATAAAGCCGACCCGCGCATACTTTTTCCGTGCCAGATGCATCAACGAAAGGCTGATAGTTGTTTTGCCGCAATGCTGCCCGGTTGCACCAATAAATATCTTTCTGCACATGACCGAGAGTCTCCTGAAACGTAACTCTGGTAAACAGGTTACGAGCGGTAACGAAATAATGCTCTGCTACATAACGCAGTAAACAATTAATTCCATTTCCAAATCAAAGCGCTATCTTCGTTGGCTCGTCTTCGGCTCCTCAACGTACTATCTGTACGCCTTCGTCGCCTCAATCCTCTCCGCCTTGATTTCATCTTTGATTTGAAATTGGTATAACTAGCGAGGTGTTGCGATGCTCTCAAAAAAGTCATCAA
>JANNLB010000186.1:0-8033 GCA_031396605.1 Geobacter sp.
GGAGAATCTCGGGTGAATCAGACATTATGCCCTTTCCATCTCCGTTTCAGCCAGCTCCCCAGGTCGTCCATCAATGTGTACATGACCGGCACCACCAGCAGTGTCAGCAGGGTTGAAGTCAAGAGACCGCCAACCACGGCACGGGCCATCGGAGCGCGCCCTTCGGCTCCGGCGCCGAGACCCAGAAAGAGCGGCATCATGCCGAAGATCATCGCCATGGTCGTCATGATGATCGGCCGCAGACGGGTGCGTCCGGCCAGAATAACCGCCTCTCGGCGACTCATGCCATCCCTTCGCTGAAGTACCTTGGCATAATCGACGAGCAGAATGGCATTCTTGGTTACCAGCCCCATCAGCATGATCAGGCCGATCAGCGACATGATATTGATCGTGTCACCGGTCAGTTTGAGCATGCCGGCCATGCCGACGATGGAGAGCGGCAGGGAAAACATGATGGCAAACGGTTCGAAGAACGATTCAAACTGGGCGGCCAGAATCAGATAGACGAAGAGCACCGCCAGCAGCAGCGACTCCCCCATGTAACCGAACGATTCGGCCATGTCTTCGGCTTCGCCCGACAGGTTGACGGAGTAGCCGGGCGGCATGTTGATCCGCTTGGAGGCGGTCTCGACGTGCTTGGCCGCCGTGCCGACCGGCAGACGGTCGAGATTGGCGCTGACGGTTACCTGACGGGCAAGATCGCGCCTGTTTATCTCGGTCGGAGAGGCGGCCACCACCGTACTGGTCAGACTGGAGAGCGGTATCAGCTTGACTCCGCCGCTGCCGTCCGGCACGGATACTTTCAGATCGAGAATTTGTGACGCATTCTGTCTCAGATATGCCGGAAGGCGCACGCGCAGATTAACCGCATCGCCATCTTCGTCCTCGAAGGTTGAAATTGCTTCGCCCCCCACCAGACGACTGATCGCAGCGACGATTGTGCTGGTTGATACTCCGGCCGACAGTGCTTTATCACGATCAACACGCATGCGGTATTCCGGGATGTCATTCTCGAGGGTCATGGAAAGATCGACGATGCCCTGCACCTTATAGAGCTCCTCTTTCAATCGCGATCCAAGCTGTTTAAGTACCGTCAGATCATCACCCTTGAGGTTGACGTTGAGCGGTTTCTGTGCCCCCCCGATCTGTCCGACCTCCTCTATGGAGAAAGTAATTCCCGCCACCTTCTGCAAACGCTCCCGCACTTCCCGCTGCAGGAGAAACTGGTTCTTGGTACGTGCCTTTCGTTCTTTCAGCTTTACGTACAGCAGGCCGTCCCGCACAGTACCACTGTCTCCGGCGCCGATGGTGGCATAAGTATGGTCCACCTCCGGTGCAGTTTTAACGGCCGCCAGAACGACATTCATGCGGTCTTCGGTTTCAGCAATTGAGGCGTTCGGCGCGGTTTTAAAGGAAACCTGAAACTCCCCTTTATCCTCCGGGGCCATGAATGATGACTCCAGTGTACCAAAAATAACGATCCCGGCCACAAAGGCCGCAAAGGCAAGAGCCATGACACTCTTGCGGTGATCCAGAGCCCAGGCTATGGAGACCCGGTACTTGTCGGCGGTTCTGTCAAACCACAAATTGAATATTTCCAAATAGCGGGCAATCCCCTTGCGCTTCCCCTTCAGGTGGATTGAGGGATCGTGCCAGCGGGAGGAGAGCATTGGATCGAGGGTGAACGAAACAAACAGCGAAACCAGCACGGCAAAAGCGACACTGATGCCGAACTGATAGAAGAAACGTCCGACTATCCCCTTCATGAAAGCCACCGGTATAAACACCGCAATGATCGACATGGAGGTGGCAAAGACCGCCAGCCCGATCTCTGACGTACCGAAACGGGCCGCCTCCATATGATCCTTGCCCATCTCCAGATGGCGGACGATATTCTCCCGCACCACGATGGCGTCGTCGATCAACATGCCGATGGCCAAGGATAGAGCCATTAAGGTCATGACGTTTAATGTCATACCGAGCGCATTCATGACTATGAACGAAGAGATGACCGAAATAGGCAGCGTAATACCGGTAATGACCGTCGAGCGCCAGGAGTTTATGAAGCAGAATACGATCAGCACCGTCAGAATGCCGCCGATGAGCAGGGTTTCCTTGACGTCGGCCAGCGACTCACGGGTCATGATCGAGCCGTCGCGAACCAAGGACAGTGTCACTCCGGGGGGCAGCTCTTTTTGTAGCTTGGCCATAACCTTCTTGACCGTATCAACCAACTCAACCTGATTGCCGCCTGATTGTTTGTAGATATCCAGGCCAATGGCCGGCTTGCCGTTCACCAACGCGAGTTTACGTTTTTCTTCAATGCCGTCACTTACCTGAGCCACCTCGCCCAGCGTTATCGGGCGTCCGTTTCTCTGGGCCACGGTCATCTGACGATACTGGTCGGCCCGGTCCGGCTTCCCTTCTATCCGCAACGGATATTCTACACTCCCTTTGGTTATGCGTCCCAGCGGAGTGTTGGTGTTCTCGGAGCGGATGCCGGAAACGATATCGTTAACCCCCAGCTTAAGCGCATCCAGCTTGGCCGGATCGAGATCGATGTTGACCTCGCGCTTCTGCCCGCCAACCATATCCACCTTGCCGACTCCGGCAACACTCTCGAAGCGCTTTTTGACCTTCTTCTCCACCAGCGTCGTCAGCTCGCGTGGTGACAACGTTGTTGATTCAACTGCCAGCGCGGCAATCGGTGCGGCATTAAAATCCAGCTTCTGAATAATAGGTTCATCAATGGATGCAGGCAGGGTAGCGCGTACCGAGGAAATTTTGGCTCGTACCTCCTGGGCCGCATCGTTAACCTTCTCCTCAAGGCGGAATTCGACGACAACCGTCGAGACCCCTTCGCGCGAGGTGGAAAACACATGCTTCACCCCGGCGATCTGGTTGACCGCTTCTTCGATGCGCTTGGAAACTTCACGCTCGACCGTTTCCGGTGAAGCCCCGGAAAATGTGGTGACAACCGAGACAATCGGAAACTCGACATTAGGAAACATCTCGACCGAAAGGCGGCGATAAGAAAAGATGCCGAGAATGACCAGGGCCAGAACCATGACCGAGGCAAAAATCGGACGCTTGATGGAGGTATTGGAGAGGATCATAGTGCCCCTTGATATTATTTTGAGGCTGCTACAGCAACTTTATCGCCTTCTTTCAGGTTGAACCCGCCCCGGATAACATACTGTTCCCCCGCTTTGAGCCCCGAAACAATCTCGACCATATCGCCATTCACAACACCGCTCAGGATCTCCCGATTACGAACGACGCCGTTTTCAACAACAAACAAGCTTCCTTTTTTTGCCTGTGTGTCAAAGGCGTCGACCGCACTGCGCGGCACCTGCAGCACCTGTGAACGGGCTCCGATAACGATGCGCCCTTTAGCAAAGAGGCCACCTTTGAGATTTTCAGGCACGTTACGTACTTCTGCGATGACTTTCAGCGAGCGATCTGCCTGGGAAAGTTCGGGGTTGATAAACATGACTTTACCGATAAACGTTCGGCCTGGCTGAGAATCGACCGAAAACTCCAACGGCTGGCCAACTTTGATCCGACCGGAATCAACCGATGAAACGGTAACTATCAGGTTCAGCAGTCGATTATCTACGATCCGAAAAATCGGCTTGGCAACGGCCGCGTCGCTGGTTAGATCACCAACATTGACATCACGCAGGGCAACGATACCGTCAAGCGGCGCTACGACTACCCCTTTTGCCTGGCGGGCCATCCCCTGACGCAACTCTTCTTCAAAAACACGAATCTGTGCCGCTGCCACCCCGACCCTTGCTTTGGCAGCCTCTGTTTCACTCCGGGCATCATCGAGGGACTGCTGGGTAGCCAGCCCCGAATCTTTCAGCTTGACGATACGGGCCAACTCCCGTTCGGCGCGGTTAGCCGCCACCTGTGTCTGCGCCAGATTTGCTTTGGCTGAGACAATGCCCGCTTCAGCCCGCTTGACCTGAGCCTCGGTTTCGGCAACATCAATGCGGACAAGAGGCTGACCTTTCTTCACATGAACCCATTCCGATACCATGACCTGTTTGACCAGTCCGGGAATCTGGGTTTTTACATCCACCGAAAACTTCGGCTCCAGACTGCCGGTTACCTCGACGCCGTCTGACACACTGAAGGACGCAGCGGCACGCACCTCTACGGCCACCGGTGGTTTGGAAACCTGATCGGCACTTTTTTTTGCATCACTCTTGCCACAGGCGGTGATGCTTGACAACAGCATCAGCGAGAAAATAATTGCCGCTATCCGTTTCATTTCAAACTCCTTGTGCGAGTAAACACCGTACATAATTACTCGGGAGGTGTTGTATTGTGTCAGGCTGGCGCGATGCCGTTAAAAACAAGGCCCAGCATGCGGATCATCGATGCGCCGTCGATACGGGGGTTGCTGTGGCAGAGCTGCTCCTCGATGGTGATGTTGAGGCAGGCCATTATCGTCCAGACGATTTCCTGCACATTTCCCGGCCTGATTTCGTCCTGTGCGATACCCTCTTCGACAAGCCCTGTCAGAGCATCCAGCATCCGGTCGTAATACTGCTCCAGATTGAAGGGTGGCGCCCCCTGTGGAGTGCCGTAGTAGATCGAGTAGCATAGTTTTACAAGCGGCAACTGCTGGATATAGCTTGACAAAAGCCCTGCACAGAAATGGACCACCCGTTCCCGGGCGCTGCCCGAAAAACCGGTAAGATCAGTAAGTATGGTCTCGAACTGCGCATAGGATTCTTCCATCAACAGCAGATATAACCCTTCTTTGCTTTTAAAATAATAGTAGAGCACCGGCTTGGTTACTCCCGCCGCCTCGCAGAGTTCCCGAACAGATGTGGCAGCATAGCCGCGACGGGTAAATTGATCAAGTGCGGCAGCAAGCAGACGTTCGCGTGCTTCAACCGGAGGCATGGGAGGTGCTGTTTGAGTTTTCATGGGGCTCGTTCTACGAGGAGATACTTATATACCTATCGGTAGGTATATTTTAAAAGAGGGGAGATTGTCAATTATTTTTCTACGCTGTCCGCATTGGCTGGCAATACTCTTCGCAGTAGTTCACAGCGGCTTGCGGGGATCAGGCGGCCTCTTTCCATACCTTCTTTTGCAGTTGGAGGCGTAGAGGACGAGGTTTGATGTTTCGTTTCCAGACTAATTCGATGCTGTGATTCACAATTTCTGCATTTCATTTTTCTCTTCATGCGGTAACAACTTCAAGGATCGTATTCCAGCACCTTACTGCGAATCGCCTCCCAGTCCTTTCCTTTTGGCATGATGAAGAGACACATGCCATCACTTCGCTTCTCCCAAAGCTCACCAAGTTTCCGTTTTTCATCATTCTCCGGCAAATCCCAGTCACGGCTGTTCTTGTATTCAATAGCCAGAATTTTACCGTTCTCCATCTGGCAGAGAAAATCGGGATAAAAGCGGTCGCTGCCTGTTTGCAATGAGAATGATGTTTTCTTGCACTCGACGTTGCGAACCCAGAATTTTACCCCTTCAAGTTGCGTTGCCAGAAAGAGAGCACATTCAAATTCTTCTCCATCACCTTTCAGGTTGCCAATTTGAGGGAAAAAGTGCTTGGGCAGTTCGGTAAAGCCGCAATAGATCGAGTCGTAGGCATAGCGCCCCTCCTCAAAAACAACCTGGCTGCCGTCATTTACGGTAAATTCATCAGGAGATAGCAGCAGATATTGATGTACTTGCTGCATCGCCTGCTTTTTGCCTTCGCTGATTTTAGTTTCCAGCGCGCTCCTCAGGCGGAACTTGGCGTAAACCAACTCTTCCAGTGTAAAACCGTTCAGCGTCAGCCACTCGACGGCTCTGTTCAAAAAAGCGGCCTTTTCGTCCGGCATCAGGGTTTCGTCATAGATGTTCCGCTCCAGCCAGGAGACAAGATGCACCTGATCCCAGCCAGAATGATACTCGAACAGATAGGTCTCCGCCACGCCCGGCGCAAAAGAGGTGAACTTCACCTTCTCCTTTTCCAGATACATCGTGCCGCCCTGTGGCGTCTGGTTTGCCTTGGTGAATGACGTCAGTTCACTGGAATAGTCGAGCAAACTCCAATCCCCTTGCAGTAGGTGGGTCGCTTCAAACGACTCCCATAGTTCCCCTTGCCGGAACTGCAACTGCGGTACCTTGAACAGTTCTCCCTGTTCTGACGGTGTTTTTAGCAGCGCCTTGCGCGGTGACCGCAAACGGGTGATGGCCTCCCGGACCGCCTGTTTCCCCTCCGGCGTCTGAAAAACATCCTGCAAAGCCTTTACCTGGGGTTCAGTAAATGTTCCTTTCAGGGTGATGGAGCCATTCTCCGGGGTAATCTCGATCTTTTTCATCAGATTGTCGGGAATCGCCTCCGGCTCTGGCAGCTCCGGCGTGCTGTAGGTCAGGCTGGTCTGGTGGCTGAAAAGATCATCTTCCTGCTCTTCATCCTGGATATTGATCAGTTCCCTTGTCTCCTGCCGTTCGAAACCATTACGTACCAGGCCATCCTTGAGGCTCTCGACCGTGGCGGCAAAGTTGCTCGACGTCAGATAGGCATACGCCATGTTCAGATCGGGATGATCATTCCGTGTTGCATACGGCAGGCGCAGAATCCGTCCCAGCACCTGCTCTGCAGCCGTGGCCGAGCTGGTATTGCGCAACGAGCAGAGCACGTACGCAAAGGGACAGTCCCACCCTTCGCGCAATTTATCTACGGTGATGATGAAACGGAATGGGCAATCTTCAGCCAGAATGTTCTTCCCCGCAATCTCGTCCGTGGTACCGGTAGCAATGGCGATTTCATGCTCCGGAATACCGAAATCATCCAGCAGCGCCTGCTTGACCCGCTCCGGCGTCAACGTTTCATGGTCTGCGTCCTTTCGCTCCGCTTGCAACAACATGATCGGGCGTATGTAGTTTCCACCTGCGGCACGTTCAGTCTCAGCGGACTTTTGCAACTGGTTCAGTCGGCCAATCGCATCCCGCATGGCGTCAAGCCAGTTGGGTCGTCGCACCAGCGTAAGCGGCATCTTGATCATGTCCTCAGAATGCAGGACAGAGGCGGAGACGCTGTAAAGCACGTTACTCGGCTGATAGGTGCGGTCCGGTGTAGCCGTCAGTTCCAGGATGGCGCACGGATCGAAGCGGGCCAGAGTATCGAAGGCCAGCAGTGTCCCCTGATTGTGTGCTTCGTCTACGATGACAAATGGTTTGCGCAGTCGCAGCACATCTACCAGCGAGCCGTTGCCGCGCACGGCCGCGTCGCCGATGCCTTCGAAATGCTCCATCAGACTGCCGTTTTGCTTGTAGACGCTCAGGCGCCCGGTTTCCTCCTGCTTGAAGGCCTGCATAGTGGCGACAATGATCACATTCGAGCCGTTCAGCAGATGCGGCGTCATCCGCAAGGCTTCCTCGATGTCCAGCACGGTCAACTCACCCAGCGCCGATGACACCGACTGACCAAGTATTGACGAGTTGTCACGCAGCGCCTTCAAGGTCTGTTCGCGGATCGGCTCCGACGGCACCAGCCAGAGGGTCAGACTAAATGAGGAATGCAGCAGGCTCCGGTTTACCCGTTCGATGGCCATGCCGGCCACCAGCGTCTTGCCGCCGCCAGTGGGGATACGCAGGCAAACATACGGAACCGTTTCGAGATTTCGCAATGGACGGTAGAGCAGCGCCATGCCCCGCCACTCCTGGGTGGTCTGGGCGTAGCTTTCGCGGGGATAGCCGGTTTCGCGGCAGCGTTTGAGGAACTTTTCAAACCACTCCAGCGCGTCGAACTGATATTTTTTGAGAATCATGGAATCTCCGTTTGCATAACGTAGGTTGGGCAAAGCGCAGCGTGCCCAACAGAACCGGCTGCCATGTTGGGCACGGCATGAAACCGCCTTTGCCCAACCTACGAATTATTAAACTCCGATTTTCAGCTTGTACGGCAACTGTTTGAAGACAATTCCCTCGCGGCGCAGCCGCTCCTGGTCAATGCGGCAGGCCGTGCCGTAGATGACCTTTTGCGCGTCGTGTCCGGGCAGCGCGGC
>JANNLB010000190.1:0-42000 GCA_031396605.1 Geobacter sp.
CCCAGCGACGACTATAAACGAGGGATGGTGCGAAGTACTCAGGGGGTGGCCGAGATCAATCGGAATAGGTGGCCGACTTCAATCATATTGGGTGGCCGACTTCAATCGGAATCAGTGGCCGACTTGGTGCGGAATCCGCAATATGGCATAACGTACGGCATCAGACATTAGGAGGCTGTAGTGATGGACCCTGTAGCAGCTTCAACTACATTTGCAACCATAATTGGGCTGGTCTGCAATTATGCAGCCGAACGACGAAGTGAAGCGGACCCGTTCGCGGGTTTCATGGAGTACCTGCGAGAGAGTCACGGTGAGATTCGGAGAAGCATTGAGGATAACACCGCTCTACTTCAAGCCTTACGTGCGCTTCTGTCCCAGAATACAGAGGTAGTAATCAAGAAGCTGGAGAGACTTGACACCATTCTCGCAGGAGTCGCCGCCAACCTAGAGGACTTTAGAGACATCTCGGCTGCAGTTTATAGAGAGGCCTTGTCCGAAGAAGCTATCAGTATCTTGAACAAGTTCTATGATTCAGGTGCCGGTCAATTCCTTGAAAAGAGATGCTATGGCTTTTCGGGAATTGTTTTCCTTCCCCTCTATACCGATGGGGAACTCTTAGAGATTGGGTTTTACCGGTTCTTGGAGGCAGACCTCAAAACTCTTCATGACCTTGGATTTCTCAAACTTGACCACCAACCCGACTTCGGGAAGGTTCATGTTCTGACGAGACAAGCAGAGCGTTACATCAAGGCAATGCGAGAGACAGCACCCTAGGATGATGCCGCTTTCCGTAGAAGACCTTCCAACCAAGCCGTTAGGGGGTCGCGTGGGGTGAACCTTTGGGGACGCCCTTCATATATTCACATTTGAGGAATAGTGATGCCCCAATTTACACTTGGACCGTGTCCGGGCGATAAGGCTGCCCGGCAGGTCAAGTGCGGCCCCGTTATCTGTCATCAGGAAAGTCTGTAGTAAAGATCGACCATAGGTTGTTTCTTAAATCCCTCCGCAAACTACAGAGTCTGCGCGACAGAAACAATGGTAACTGCCAACGTAGCCCGTGCCCTGACGAATTTTGCTTTAAGCAGATCAAAATCCGGGCCGGAGGTCATAAAGGCTGCAGGGGGGCTCCCAGGGGGACGTAGCTGCTTTATTGCTTTATCGAGAATAATGAGGAACGCTTCCTATTTTTTGCCAGCCCCTCGACCGAAACAGAACGAGGATCCGCTGAAAGCGCGGCCCCCCATTTTACCACTTTGTCATTGTTTTTGAGTTTCAGGCGTTATATCTTTGACTAGTATGGAAAGCAAGTGATCAGCCCTTGACCGTGATAAATTTGACAAGCACCGGATATCAACGTGAAATTTCTGTAAAAGGAGAGTACCTATATGAAAGCCGCATCTACACAACAAAAAAATGCGAAACCATTGAAAGCACCCAAACAGAGCCGAAACAATGTGACAGAATTGTCTGTATATCTTGCCGAACGTGAGCGACAGCGGCAATCATTGGTACACAGCCTAAAAGGCAAATTCAGCGATATGAAATTCAGCAGTGAGGATCTTATTAAACAGCGTCGGACAGAGACTTCGCTGGAGGGGCGCTGATGCGCTATGTACTTGATGCCTGTGCCTTGCTTGCCTTTTTGAGGGGAGAAAAGGGGGCCGACAAGATTGAAACGCTGCTTCTTGACAATAATAATCGTTGTATGGCCCATGCCGTCAATCTGTGTGAGGTCTATTTCAACCTTGTGCGAGAGTATGGAGAAACTACGGCTCGCGCCGCAATGCAGAATTTCAAGGATATTGGTGTGTTGCCGGTGGACGATATGTCCGAGCCATTCTGGCAGGATGCTGGAAATCTCAAGGCAACAATCAAACGCATATCTCTTGCGGATTGTTTTGGACTTGTTACGGCCCGAAATTTCAAGTCACCCTTTGTCACCTCCGACCACCATGAGCTTGAAGCTGTATCACAACATTTTCCAGATATTGAGATTATGTTTTTCAGGTCATTTGGAATTCCAGAGGGGTCAGCCCTTGACACGAGACATATTAAGCTAACAAAAACGCCGTCGAGCCCTTTATTACGAGACTTCACGGCGTTTTTCATAAAACATGAAGTGATGAAGTATGAAAGAGCAATGTCCAACCAGGAAGAAGCAGCGGCCTAAAAACCGCCGCTGTTCTCCCGGCCCGTTGGACGAATACATGAACAAAACAAAAGAATCAAAAAGTAAAATATATTGGGGCTTCGTCTTGCTTGGTATTTTGTTGTTCATCATGGGCGGGATGATGATCATTCAGGGTATTGAAGCAAATAAGACGGGTGCAATAATTCCGCAGACAGGGAAAACAGGACCAATGATGGGGATGCAGTCAATTGTCACCGGTATAGTTGCAGGAATCGCTGGAACAGTTTTCATTGGATATGAAATATACAGAATTTACAAACGGTAATTGATATCAAAATATGATTGCAAATATTGCCGCGACATGGTTATTATCTCCATATGAACAAAGCCCATCGAAAAACCCTGAATGATATTTTCTCGCAGCCAGTTCCTGCGACATTGGAATGGCGACGAATCGAATCTCTTTTTGTCTCGTTAGGAGCAGAGACTATTGAGGGTGCAGGATCACGGGTTCGCTTTGTTTTAAACGGAATAATTGCAGCATTTCACAGACCTCATCCGGCAAAAGAAGCAAAACCATACCAGGTTAGAGACGCTAAAACTTTTTTGGAGAACGCAGGAGTAAAACCATGAACACGATGATTTCTAAAGGATATGCGGCTCGAATTGAATACAGCGAAGAAGACGGGTGCTTCATTGGTCACATTGCAGGGATTAAAGACGTTATTGGCTTTCACGCCGATTCCGTCAAAGAGTTGCGTGCTGCCTTCGTCGAGGCGGTAGACGACTATCTCGCTACATGTGAAAAACTTGGAAGAGCACCACAAAAGCCATATTCAGGCAAACTGATGTTAAGAGTCCCGCCTGAAGTTCATGCCCATGCCGCAATGATGGCTGAAGCACATGGAAAGAGTCTGAACCAGTGGGCCGCTGACGTTCTTATGTATGCAACTTGAAAAGACCAAATCAATGAGTGAGCAGCTAAATGGTCGCGTTTCAATTTCTGACAATTGTCGAGTTGGTACGCGACATTTTTTTACCACAGGAAAATGTCCAACAATCGGCGGCAGCGGTGAGCCCGCTGCGCCTCATCACCGTTAAGGCATGAGAGAAAAAACCAATGACTGAAGACCCAAAAACACTTTATAGATTTCGTCATTTTCAGGTGAAACTTTGGGGACGCCCTTCATATATTCACATTTGAGGAAAAGTGATGCCCCAATTTGCACTTGGACCGTGTCCGGGCGATAAGGCTGCCCGGCAGGTCAAGTGCGGCCCCGTTATC
Organism: Geobacter sp.; assembly: GCA_031396605.1. GTDB lineage: Bacteria > Desulfobacterota > Desulfuromonadia > Geobacterales > Pseudopelobacteraceae > JACRCG01. The sequence goes on from JANNLB010000190.1 coordinate 3,420, forward strand.
TGTCATCAGGAAAGTCTGTAGTAAAGATCGACCATAGGTTGTTTCTTAAATCCCTCCACAAACTACAGAGTCTGCGCGACAGAAACAATGGTAACTGCCAACGTAGCCCGTGCCCAGGCGAATTTTGCTTTAAGCAGATCAAAATCCGGGCCGGAGGTTATAAAGGCTGCAGTGCCCTTGATCAGGAAGCCGGTGCCGGGGCCGATATTACCTGCCACCTTGCTGCTGCCCAGTGTTATCAGTACATTACTGTTGAATGTAATATTGGCCTCTGTGAGCTGCATGTAACCGGCAGGAATCAATAAGCGCCCATCGCTGGAAATTCTTATGTAACTGTTCCACGTATTGACCATATGCGGCCCATCCGGCCCCAACGTGGCAATGGCCACCACCCCATCTTGTTTCAGCACTTCCAGTAGTTTTTCCGGAATCATCGTGACTACCTCCTGTTGTTTATTGTGTTGTACAGCCTGATACTCGTAATGTGCCACCATTGATTGTAACTCTTTTCATAAGAGGCAAGGGGGCAGATTGTGTTTGACGCTTGTGCTCTTGTGCCCTAAACTGCCTTCAGAAATGCTGCATAATACTTGTGTTTATCGGAAGTGCTTATGTTCATCCTGAACAACAATGACTCTGTTCCTTTATACAAGCAACTCTATAATCAGATAAGAGAGCATGTACTGTCGGGAAAACTGCCTGCAGATTCCAGGCTTCCATCTGTCAGAGACCTGGCCGCCGAACTTTCAACCAGCCGCAACACCGTAGAAGGAGCCTACCAGGAGCTCTACGCGGAAGGTTACATTTACAGCCGACCGCGAAGCGGGTATTTCGTCTCGTCGCTCGACCAGGATGCCGCACCGTTGTCTTTGGTTCAGAAACCACGCAGACCCCGCACCAACGCGGAAATACCGGCAAGTTACACGTATGATTTTCATCCCGCACGGCTTGACCAGGCGAGCTTTCCAGTAGCTCTATGGCGCAAGCTCTTTCTGGAAAGCCTGCGGGAGAGTCCCCGACAGCTTGTCCAGTACTGCAATCCCCAGGGCGAACCGGAACTGCGCTGCGCCATTCAACTCTATCTGGAACGCTCACGCGGCGTGGTTTGCGACCCGGAACAGATCATAATCTGCGCAGGACTTCAGCATAGCCTCGACATTGTCGCACAGATGTTGAAAGGGAGCCATTCCATTGTGGCGGTAGAAAATCCCGGCTATCACCTGCCACGCTCCGTTTTCCGTAACCATTCGTTTGAAATTGTACCTGTTCCCGTCGGAGCAAACGGGATGGACCTGGATGCCCTCAAAACCAGCAGCAGCACGATTGCCTATGTCACCCCCTCCCATCAGCTTCCCATGGGCTGTGTGATGCCGGTTGCCAACCGGCTGACATTGATCGAGTGGGCCGAATCTGGCGTAAAACTGATAATCGAAGACGATTATGATAGCGAACTTCGCTACCACGGCAAACCGATCCCCTCATTACAAGGGTTGCGCCCTTCCGGCAATATCATCTACCTGGGCACGTTCTCCAAGATTCTCTCCCCGGCGCTGCGCGTGAGCTACCTTGTTCTGCCTCACTCACTGCTTGCCACGTACCACTTGGTTTTTCAGGATTATTTTGCCTCGGTTTCTCTGCTGGAGCAGAAAGTCCTTACGAAATTCATGGAACAGGGGCATTGGAGCCGGCATATACGGCGGATGCGCACGATCTATAAAAAGAAGCACGATACCCTTCTTCGGGCTGTCGAGCATCATTTTGGCACCCAGGCTGTAGTTGTCGGACAGGGGGCCGGGCTCCATGTTGTGTTACAGCTGCCCGGTACTACACCCGGCGAAACAGAGATCGTTGACCTGGCCCTGCGAAAAGGAATCCGGCTGTTCCCTTTTTCTGACTTCTACGTCACAGGCGAACCCGATTCTACGAAGCTGTTGCTCGGCTTCGGCGGAATGACTGCCGGCGAGATAGAGCGGGGTATTGCACTCCTCTCCAGCGTCTGCTTTTGATTGGATCGTTTCTCCGCTTCTCAAGCATTCTGTTATCTGAAGCATAGACAAAAGTTGCCCCCAAGTATAGGTGCAGTTATGAACATAATTACAGGGGCAGATTCGCAAGATTGATGGGGTGTTTATCGATTTACAGGCGCTGAATCCCTAAATAATAGGACATGTTTTATTAACCAAAGCAAAAGCCCCTGCATTTCTACAGGGGCTTCATCACGTGCGCCCGCCAATCATCTCGACGGGCTAAATACTGCATCCCTCTTTACAGTGGGATACAGGGCGAATACGAAATTTTTCGGTGCCCATTGGAGTGATCTCCTTTTTACCCTCGTACGAGTTGTACCTGCTATGGACAATATACACCTACCAGGAGAGGATCGTCAAATACAATAGGATGATATTAGTCTTGATGGTTTATTGCTATGAGAAATCAAGGGTTTTTTCTATTGTCTTGTCCAGTAAAGTCCAATAAAAAGGTATGCTGAATTTCATCAGTTATAGAGGTAAATTTGGGAACTTGAGATCGGAAACGGTTCGGACTTCTGATCGTATCAGGTGTGGGGTGTCTTCACTGGTTCCTTCTGTGAATAAACTCTCAGCCATGCTGATTTTTTTCTTTGTCGACGTAACGGTTTAGGAACTGACCGACAGCCCGCTTGTGGGCGGTCCGAGTTGTACTACTGGTTCGGCCGGATTCACCCTCATTTGGTATACTTGTCACCCCGCCTCCAAAACTTCAGTGGCAGAAAAAACAGGCCGAGGTGAACCTTGCCTGCACGTTGATTACGCCGTTTGCATGCGAGCCCGGATTGGTGATGGTAGTGCCCTGCTTGTTGGCGCCAGACGTGTCGGGATGGCAAAACTGACACTCATTCGCACCGGAGATCAATGTGGCGTGCTGCCCGCTATGCCATACGTTAGAACCATTACTCCCGTTGACCGGGGGGTTGCCGTGACAGGCGGCGCAGCCCGCACCGGTTGAGAACCAGTTGGGTGTCGTCGCGGAAGGGTTACTGTTGATGCTGACCGTATTCAGCAACGGTTCTCCTGACCCGTCAGGGAAGTAGTAGCTGAAGGTCAAGCCGTTTGGCATGCTGTGGCAAGCGATATTCGAACAGGTCACGTTCGCTTCATTGAAGACTGGGGCGGGCATGCCTGCGCCGAAGGCGGGGCTGTTCGGGTTGTCGAACCAATAAATCGCCATGCTATCGGGCAAGTCTACTCTGTGGCAATCCTCACAGCCGTAGGCTACATGCTGATCATGCGCACCCCCGTTAGGAGAGGTCGGCGACGCCACGGCGGCCGCAACCTTTTTGGAAGGTGCTGTCTTGTAGAAGTCATCGACTGTCGCATCATGCGGTACCCATTGGCTGCCGTCAAAGATGTATTCTCGGCCAATGTTCGTATTGCGATAGATCATTCCGAAAACCGCCTTAGCCGGGGGGGCGGCCCCCTGCAGCTTCCCTCGCAACGGAAAACCGTCATTATTCACAGCCATGCTGTTGGCCGCAATTCCCAACGGTATTTGGGACTGATCACCGCAGCCGGAGGCGAGCAAGAGGGATGCCATTCCTGCCAACACGATAAAATTACAGGCGGATGAGTACCAAGGTCTGTGGATCATATATTAGTTCTCCCTTATCATCCACCGGAAAAACTCCGAATGTTTAACGATTGGTCTGTTCGCGGTTCGAATTTAAAGAATTACTTGTAATTTTAATATATACCAACAACATTGCAACAACATTACAACAACATTACATTTTAGTAAGATAACTCGGGTGGGCGGGGGCAATCCATACCAGCACCCACCTTCCTGAGGGCATGCCTGACAACTCGCTCAACCGGACGTGCTAAAAAACTGCGCGCCGGTTAGCGCTCACACCAATCCTTCCCTATCCCTCCCAGAAGGGATCCAAGGGGTCTTGACATGAGACAATGTACTGCTTTTTGGCTCTTGCTTTGCTTGAATGCCCAGTGTCAAGGGCAGCCCTCTCTGCTTCCGGTGCAATTCTATCGCCCGGCGGAAAGAGAAACAGGTAGTTATTGGTAGGAAGGAACAATCGCTGCAAACGAAAACATGGAGAGCAATGATGTTTGAAAAGCACAGCAATGAAGGCTACAGACGGCAATTGGATGGAATAGAACAAAAGACTCTGGTGCATGGCGACAAGACGCTGATGGTGGAGTTCCGGCTGCAAAAAGGGGCCATCCTCCCTCTTCACTCCCACCCCCACGAACAGATCGGTTACCTGGTGAAGGGACAGATTCGGTTGACGGTCGGAGCGGAAGTCCATGACGTGCAGCCGGGGGATAGCTGGTGCATTTCGGGCGACGTGCTCCATTGTGCCGAAATCATCGAGGAGTCAGTGGCTGTAGAGGTGTTCTCACCGGTGCGGGAGGATTACCTGACACTTACCAAACTGTAGATACCTCCTTGATTTCATATTTGATTTGAAATTGGCATTACACGTTCGGCTACAATCTTCACGGCTTCTTCTTCAACCGCCACCCTTCCTTGTTGACCTGCAGGACTCGGGAGATGGCCAGCGAATCGGGGGGCACATCGATTGTGACGGTCGTGCCGGCAGCTACCAGAGAGTTGCGGCCGATGCTGACCGGCGCCACCAGCTGCACGTCGCTGCCGATGAATACATCATCACCGATAACCGTGCGATGCTTGTTGACGCCGTCGTAGTTGCAGGTAATCGTGCCGCAGCCGATGTTGACATTGCGGCCGATTTCGGCATCGCCGAGATAGGTCAGGTGCGAGGCTTTGGATCCTTCCCCCATGACTATTTTTTTGGTTTCGACGAAGTTGCCGATTTTGACTTTGTTGCCAAGGATCGTGCCGGGTCGCAGATGAGCCATCGGTCCGACAGCCACATCTTCACCCAGTTCGGAAGCCTCCAGAACCGATGCGGCTTTAACATGGCAATCATCGCCGATCCGGCAGCCGGAGATGCTGACATTGCCTTCGATCTTGCAGCCACACCCGATGATCGTGCCTCCCCCGATCCGGCAGCCGGGATGAATAACAGTATCAGCGCCGATGATGACGCCGGCATCGATATAGGTGGTCTCGGGGTCAATCAGGGTAACTCCGTTCAGCATATGGTCGCGGTTGATGCGGCGGCGCAGAATGCGGCCGGCTTCGGCAAGCTGTGCGCGGTCGTTTACTCCCATGATTTCGTCGGCATCGGCGGCCCGTAGAGCCAGACAGGTCAATCCCTTCCGGACGGCAATCGCCAGCAGATCGGTCAGATAATATTCCCTCTGGGCGTTATCATTGCCGATCCCCTTGATATTGCCGAACAGAAAGTCGGAATCCATGCAGTAAATGCCACTGTTGATCTCACAAATCCCCTGCTCCCCAGTGTCGGCATCCTTCTGCTCGACGATGCGGGTCACTCGGCCGGAGGGGTCGCGAACAACGCGGCCATAGCCATACGGATCATCCATCAGTGCGGTCAGCACCGTTATGGCCGCACTGTTTTCGCGATGATACGCCAGCATGTTTTTTATTGTATCGGAGCGGAGCAGCGGCGTATCTCCGCACAGAATCAACACCGTGCCACGGAAGCCGGTCAGCGCATCCAGAGCGCAGGCGACGGCGTGTCCGGTGCCGAGCTGTTCTTCCTGCATGGAGCAGCGAATATCCGCAGCACCGCGAAAAGCACCCTGTACAGCAGTAGCCTGATGACCGATCACCAGCACTATGGTGCCGGAGCCTGCATCCCGGGCGGCCGCAACCGGCCAGGCTATCATCGGCAGCCCGGCCACCGGATGAAGAACTTTGATCAGGGCCGACTTCATACGGGTACCCTTTCCGGCGGCAAGTACAACGGAGGCAAGTGAATCCATACCAATCAACTCCATGCAAAAAAATGTGGAAAACAAGTCCGGGTACTTTATGCGATTGAAGGTCAAAGCGTCAAGAGATTAGCACAGTTGCGAAGTCATGACGCATCTTTAACCTTTACTTATCTGCTGGTTTGGCTATAGTACTACTCGTTTGTACGCGGACCTCACTCACCGGCTGACAGGGTATGTATGGCTATTGCAGAGGATGTTCTCATCCTTGACAAAAAACTGAACGAACTGATTACCAAGTATGAACAGTACTTTATCGGTCTGGAGAAACGGGAGCCTCTTCCGCTGCTGGGGGAGGTGGGGACGCTTGTGCGCCGCTACACCGGCACGCCGATCAATAACACCATGTACAAGCACCGCTTCACCATGCTGGTGGCACGCCTCAACACCTATCGGGAACACTGGAACAGGATTCTCAAGCTGATGGAGGAAGGGCGTTACTCACGAGACCGCTTTATCAGAGATCTGCACCAGCGGCAGAAAGACCCGACACCAAAGAGAGAGCCTGATGCTCCGAAGGTGACTGATGAATCAGACCTTGATCGCCTCGTCCATGAATTCCGTGAAGCCCGGAAAGCCTGTAACCTGCCGACCGACAAGATCACCCGTGATCTGGTTGCTGCGACCATTAATAAACAGCGGCCCGCCCTGGCTGCGAGGCTGGGTACCGAAAATTTCGTACTCAGAGTTGTTGTTGAAGAAGGGAGGCCAAAGCTTAAGGCCGGCCTTCGAAAACACTGATCGACTACTCTGCGCACACTGATGCCACTATGCCCCCCCTGATTTCCCAAACGATAGAAAGCATTGCCGCACTCCGCCGTGGCGAACGACGCATAGCCGTGCCCGGCCTGAAAGGTTCGTCTCCGGCTCTGTTCGTTGCGGAACTTGTCCGGGGAGGTCTTGACGCCCCGCTCGTGATCGCCCCCACCCAGGAGGCCGCGGAAGAATTCTGCAGGGAACTTTCTTTTTTTTCAGGTGGAGATCTGCATGCGGCACTCTTCCCCGCCTGGGACACAGTGCCGTTTTCAGCCTCTTCTCCGCACCCGGACGTGACCGGAGCCCGTCTGGATACTCTCTTCCGACTGCAAAACAACTTGTCCCGGATAACCGTCATGCCGGTGTCGGCTACGCTGCAGCGGGTGCTCCCCCGAAAAACCCTCAGTGATGCTTCCTGTTATCTACTCGCCGGGGAAGAGTTCGAGCGGGACGATCTGCTGGCCAGGCTGGTCCGGATGGGATACGCCAATGTTCCGCTGGTCGAGGATCGCGGTACTTTTGCCGTACGGGGAGGCATACTTGACATCTTCCCCCCCAACCTGCCGACGCCGGTCAGAATCGAGTTTTTTGGCGATACGGCCGAGACCATACGCGCATTTGATCCCCTTACCCAGCGCTCACTGCAGCCGGTTGAGGAACTGGTACTGCTCCCGTCCCGTGAACTGCTGCTGTCTGACGAGATTCTGGCGGATATCCCGCCGCGCCTGAAACAACTCTGCGACGATCTTGATATTCCGGCCAATCGTCGTCGCCTGATTCTGGAAGATCTGCAGAATGCGGTCTATTTCCAGGGTATAGATTTCCTTCAGCCGCTCCTCCACCCCGGTCTTGAAACGATTTTTGACTACATTCCCGCCAACGCCCCGCTGATCCTGCTCGACCCCGAAGCTATCAATTATACCTGCCTCACTATCTGCGAGGAGATTGAGGGAGGCGCCGCAAAGGCTGCCGCCGCCGGTATGGCTCACTCTCCGCCGGGTGAGTTGTTCATGACCGACCCGGAGTTGAAGGCCATCGTGGCCGGACGTCGCGTTATCGAGCTATCCGGACTGATTCTGGATACCCCGGAGAAAATCACGACAATTGCCATTCCCTGTCAGGATAACAGCGACCTGCGGGTGAGCGTTTCGAAGGAGAGCAGTCATGCTCTGGCGCCGCTGGCAGGTACTCTGCGCGAATTACTTGACGGCGGCCAGAGGGTTGCCATCGTGTGTCATCAACAGCCGCAGTCCGAGCGGCTCAAGGATCTTCTGACACCATACAAGCTCCCCTGTTCCATCAGCGAGATGGGCTTTGGGGAGATATTCCTCCCCCCTCCCAGCCTCCCCCCGCTGGACCCTCTGGGGCCTAAAGGGGGAGGAGTGTCGCTCCCTCCCCCAGCGGGGGAGGGTTGGGGAGGGGGAATAAAAATCCTTATCGGCGACATCTCGCGCGGCTTCCGTCTCCCCGGTTCTCACCTGGTACTGATCGCCGAAGAAGAGCTGTTCGGCAAACGTGTCAGGCGGCGCGGTGTTTCGGAGGTGCGCAAGAAACAGCTTCTTGCTTCTCTTGCCGAACTGAAGCCGGGAGATTATATGGTGCACATCGACCACGGTATCGCTCTGTACCGCGGTCTGCAGCATATCAGTATCGGGAGCGTCGGAGGAGACTTCCTGCTGCTGGAGTATGCCGGCTCGGACAAGCTGTTTCTCCCGGTTGATCGCCTCGGACTGGTGCAGCGCTATGTCGGTCCGGAAGGAAGTCATCCGGCTCTGGATAAGTTGGGGGGCATATCCTGGGAAAAATCGAAGGGGAAAGCGCGCAAAAATATAGAGGAGCTTGCGGGAGAACTTCTTGAGATCCATGCCCGGCGCCAACTCAGCGAAGGGTTCTCATTTTCGCCCCCCGACGAGATGTACCGGGAGTTTGAGGCATCATTCGCCTGGGAGGAAACTCCCGATCAGCTCTCGGCGATACAGGACGTACTTGCCGACATGCAGCATTCGAAACCGATGGACCGCCTCGTCTGCGGCGATGTCGGCTATGGCAAAACAGAGGTAGCCCTGCGGGGAGCGTTCAAGTCGGCTCTGGACGGAAAGCAGGTCGGTATCCTGGTACCGACCACCATTCTCGCCCAACAGCATTTCGAAACGTTCCGCGAACGGCTGAAGGAATATCCGGTCACCGTCGAGGTTCTCTCCCGTTTTCGTACTCCCAAAGAGCAGAAGGCTATCCTTGAACGCCTCAAAAAGGGGGACATCGACATCATCATCGGTACTCACCGACTGTTGCAGAAAGATGTCGCCTTCAAGGATCTCGGCCTGATGATCATCGATGAAGAACAGCGATTCGGAGTCAAGGACAAGGAGCGGCTCAAATCGTTCCGGGCGGTCGTTGATGTCATGACCCTTACCGCCACGCCGATCCCGCGAACACTCTACATGTCGATGATGGGGATTCGCGACCTCTCGATCATCGATACGCCGCCGGTGGACCGTCTGGCGGTCAAAACCATCGTGTCCCGTTTCTCCGACGAGCTGATCCGCGAAGCGGTGTTGCGTGAGTTGCGCCGGGGGGGGCAGATCTTCTTCGTCCATAACCGGGTTCAGACTATCGGCAAACGGGCGGAACTGCTGGCCCAGCTGGTGCCGGAAGCAAAAATTGCCGTGGGTCACGGTCAGATGGGGGAACATGAGCTGGAGAAGGTCATGCTTGGTTTCATGCATGGCGAAACCAACTTGCTGCTCTGCACCACCATCATCGAATCGGGGCTGGACATCCCCAACGCCAACACCCTGATCGTCGACCATGCCGACAAATTCGGCCTTTCGCAGCTCTATCAGCTGCGGGGGAGGGTGGGGCGCTCCACCCAACGCGGCTACGCCTACCTGCTGATCCCGGGCGAGGCGGCCATCAGCTCGGATGCCCGTGAACGGCTCCGGGTGCTGCAGGAGATATCCGAACTGGGGGCCGGTTTCCGCATTGCCACGCACGACATGGAGATCCGCGGCGCAGGAGATATGCTCGGCAATCGCCAGTCCGGAACGGTTACCGAAATCGGTTTCGAACTCTACAACCAGATGCTGGAGGAGACCATCTCCCGCATGCGGGGCGAAGAGAGCGTCGAGCGGGTCGAACCTGAAATCAATCTCAAGGTTCCGGCCTTTATCCCCGAGGCGTACGTCAAGGATGCCGGACAGCGTCTTGTGATCTACAAGAAGCTGACCCAAGCCGAGAACGAAGAGGATGTGCTGGATGTGCAGAACGAAGTGCTCGACCGCTTCGGGAAATATCCGTTGGCGACCTCCTACCTGTTCGAGATCATGAAGCTGCGGGTAATGCTGAAGCGTTTGATCGTGCGACAGATCGACTTCAACGGCAAAGCGGTGGTCATCTCATTCCACCCGCGCACTCCGGCCCAGCCTGACACCATTATCGGCATGATGAGGGGTGAGCCGAAAAAATACCAGTTCACCCCGGATTACAAGCTGGTCTGCACCTTGAAGGAAACCTCGTTCGAGGGTATTCTCGACATGGCGAAGAGTGTGTTGAAGCGGCTGTTGCCGGTTGAGGTTTCGTAGGTTGGGCAAAGGTGGTTTCATGCCGTGCCCAACAAATCGCTGATTTATTGGAGGTTTGCATGCAAACCATTACGGCTACAGATCTTTCTCGGAACTTTCGCGCCATGCTCAACCGGGTCGAGTTTCAGCACGAGGAACTGCTTATCGTGCGAAATAATTCCCCGGTGGCCCGCCTTGTTCCAGTCCCTTCTACCATGACGGCGGCTGAAGTTTTTGCCGACCTGTATCACACACTACCGCAAGAGGCCGGGGAAACCTGGCTGACCGACAGCCGCCTTTATGACACCATGAGCGACGAGATGCGTGACCCGTCTGAAATGAGTAGTGATCTTCAAAATTCGTAGGTTGGGCAAAGCAAAGCGTGCCCAACAAACCGTGGCAATCTGACAACGATATTTCATCGGACAAAATCATGCTCTATCGTCGCAACATTACAAATGGTGGGTGCTATTTCTTCACACTGGTGACGGAACATCGCCAAGCCATCCTGACGTTGCCGGGGAATATCGACCGTTTGCGGGAAGCGTTCAGGCGTGAGCAACAGCGCAATCCGTTTGGATTAGATGCCATTATTGTATTGCCCGAACACATTCATTGCATCATAACCTTGCAGGAAGGTGATTCGGATTATTCGGGGCGGCTGTCAAGGATCAAGCGATATTTCAGTGTTGGCTGCACTGGAGTAATTATTCCGGTCAGTTCATCGAGACGGGCAAAACGGGAACGGCCAGTCTGGCAGCGTCGGTTTTGGGAGCATCTGATTCGGGATGACGAGGATTGGCGTCGCCATATGGATTACATTCATTACAATCCAGTCAAGCATGGACATGTTGCTTCTCCGTGGGATTGGCCGCATAGTTCGTTACAACGTTGTGTGGAGCGAGGCTGGTATGAACGTGGATGGGGAGAAAGCATTCCGGAGAATGTTCTGAATTTGGTGGTTGGGGAGTCGGTGGGTGGGTGATGTCAGATTGTCTGGTGTTGGTGTTGGGCACGCTGCGCTTTGCCCAACCTACGGTACAATCTACGGGCTTGATATGTCGAAGAGCACGTTAAAACGGCTGTCGCCAATCAAAGTTCCGTAGTTACAATCTCCAAAATTCGTAGGTTGGGCAAAGCAAAACGTGCCCAACATAATTGTGGCAACAGGTAAAGGCGTAGAGTTGGGAGAGGTCCTGTTTTTCGGAGCGATAAGCTGGAGTTTCACGGATAAATGTTCCGTTTAGGTAGATCACCGGCTCACGCGCGCGCACGTGAACCGGTGAATAACGAGTTGATGCGACAAGACAAAGGCAGTCCGTAGGTTGGACAAAGGTGGTTTCATGCCGTGCCCAACAGAACCGTCACATCCGTTGGGCACGCTGCGCTTTGTCCAACCTACATTTAGATATTTAGATAGGTACGTATGCCCGGCCACTATCCGCTCCTGACAATCCTGATATTCCTCCCGCTGGCCGGATGCCTTCTGCTCCTGCCGCTCTGGAACCGTGCGTCCATCGCCCGGCCGGTTGCCTTCGGGGTTGCAGCGGTCGAACTGGCGCTGACGGGGTGGCTGTACGCGTCGTGGCAGGTTTTGGAGGGAGTCCCGACGAAACTCCCCGGCTACCTGCTGCTGGAGGACGCCCCCTGGATACCGTCGTTCGGCATCCGCTATACTCTTGGGCTGGACGGCATCTCACTCCTGATGGTCATGCTGACCGCGTTCACGTTCTGCGTGGCGCTGGCGGTGTCATGGAACGCAATCAAAGAACGGGCAACCCTGTTTCTGACCCTGATGCTGGTCATGGAAGCGGGCATCATGGGGGTCTTTCTGGCCCTCGATCTGGCGCTCTTCTACCTCTTCTGGGAGATCATGCTGATCCCGATGTTCTTCCTGATCGGGGTCTGGGGGCATGGCCGCAAAATCTACTCTACAATCAAGTTCTTCCTCTTCACCATGTTCGGATCCTTGCTGATGCTGCTGGCGATCATCGCGCTGCACCTGCTGCACGCACAGCAGAGCGGGGTGGCAACCTTCGGTCTGCCTGAACTGATGCACACCCGGCTCCCCTTTGATACGCAGCTCTGGCTGTTCGCCGCCTTCTTCCTGGCGTTTGCCATCAAATTTCCGCTCTTTCCGCTCCATACCTGGCTCCCTGATGCCCATACCGACGCCCCCACCGCCGGTAGTGTGGTTCTGGCCGGACTGCTGCTCAAGACCGGCAGCTACGGCCTGATCCGCTTCGGCTACCCGCTCTTTCCGCTGGCTGCCCAGGCGCTGACCCCCCTTTTCTACACCCTCGCGCTGCTCGGCATTTTCTACGCGTCGCTGGTTGCCTTTGCCCAGGAAGACATGAAGCGCCTGATAGCTTACTCCAGCATCGGGCATATGGGTTATGTCGCGATCGGCATCGCCGCATGGGAGCCGGTGGCGCTCTCCGGCTCGATCCTGCAGATGGCCAACCACGGGGTGACCACCGGGGCGCTGTTCTGCATGATCGGGATGCTGGATGAACGGGCTCATACCCGTGACATCGCAGCCTTTGGCGGGTTGTGGGGAAAAATCCCGCTCTGGTCGTTCTTTTTTCTGATCTTCTCGCTGACTTCGATGGGTCTGCCGGGGCTGAACAGTTTCGTCGGTGAATTTTTGATTCTGGCAGGAACCATACATAAATCACCCCTGGTCGTGGTGCTCTCCTTTGTCGGCATTATCCTTCCGCTGATCTACATGGTGAGGTTGCTGCAGGAGGTGCTGTTTCAGCAGGAACGTCAGCCGCTCGCGCTGGCGGATCTTGATCTGCGCGAAATGGCTATTCTGGCGGTACTCCTGCTGCTGAATATCTGGGTAGGTGTTCATCCGGCTCCGCTGCTCGATATGATTCACCTGCCGGTGCTGCTTTTGACGGGAGGCGCGCCGTGACTTCCGGTGATCTGATAGCATTGATGCCGCTTCTGATCCTGACAGCCGGGAGTGTGCTCTGTCTGCTGGTCGGTGTACTCAGGCCGGGAAAATACCTGTACGCAGCGGCAATAATTGTTGTTTCAAGCGCCCTGCTCTGGAGTTGTGCTCTCCCCGCCGAAGCGGTTCTGTCAGGACTTTCTGTTACCCCCTTTTCCCGGTTCAGCTCAGCCTTTCTCTACGGAACAGGGATTATTGCCCTGCTGCTGGCATACTCCTATAACATCCGCCACGGCATCGTCGGCGAAGAATACCCGGCCACGATTCTCTTTGCCCTGACCGGAATGGGTGCGGCGTGTGCCGCAACGGACCTGTTGATGCTGTTCCTCGGCCTGGAAGCGTTCACGTTCGCTTTTTACATCCTGGTGGCCATCAGGCGCGACTCCTCAAGGGGGGGGGAGGCCGGGCTGAAATATCTGCTGAACGGGACGTTGTCTGCGGCGATTCTGGCGATGGGGATGGCGCTGGTCTATGCTGACCGAGGGACGCTCAGGCTGGCCGAACTGGCTTCAGCAAGCGAAGGAGCTCATGAACCGCTTTTTCTGGCGGGGTGTTGTCTGATACTGCTCGGAATGGCGTTCAAACTATCCCTGGCGCCGGCACATCTCTGGACGGCGGATGTGTACCAGGGCGCTCCGGCGCCGGTGACGGCCCTGCTCTCCACCGCCTCCAAAGGAGCCTCGCTGGCGGCGCTGCTGCTCCTGCTGCCTCTCTTCGGCGCCTGGCATGGCCTGCACGACATCCTCTGGCTGGTGGCGCTGCTCTCCATGCTGGCCGGCAACCTGGCCGCGCTGGTACAGAACAATCTTAAACGGATGCTGGCGTGGTCTTCGGTCGGGCAGATGGGTTATGTCGCGTTGGCGCTGGTCGCAGCCCCGGCTGGGGGAGTGAGAGCGGCGGCTTTTTATCTGGTGGCCTATGCAGCTGCCGGACTGGCCGCTTTCGGGGTGGTCTCCGTTCTCCCGGATGAGGAGGAGCGAGATACCATTGAGGCCTGTCGTGGTCTGGGGTACCGTAATCCGCTGGCAGGTGCGGTGTTGGCTGCCGCCATGTTTTCATTGGCAGGGATTCCGCCGACAGCCGGTTTTATGGGTAAGTTTACTGTTTTTGCCGCCGCGCTGAGGGGAGGAGAAATCACTCTGGCGCTGGTCGGCATACTTTCGGCGCTGGTGGCGGTTTTTTTCTACTTGCGGGTCGTCGTTGTACTGTATATGAAGCCGTCAGCACTCCCGGTTGAACCTGTTCACATGCCGGATGTTGCTGAAATGATTGCCCTGCTCGTTCCGATTGTTGTAGTCGTGCTCGTTGGTGTGTATCCGCAGCCGCTGCTGGAACTGCTGGAAAAAATCCTGATCCGGTCGTAACGCCGATTTCAAATAAATACCTGAGAGGGATTCATGAAGGATGATCTTAAACCGGCGCCTGCAGCAGGAATAAGGAGCGCGCGGTCGTCAGCACTGCTGCTGTTGACGGCACTTGTGTGCGGTGCAACCGTCATGGTTGTCGAAGTTCTCGGCTCCCGCGTGATCGGCCCTTTTTTCGGTGCGAGTCTGTACGTCTGGACGTCACTCATAACGGTAACTCTGGTTGCGCTTGCTGCAGGGTACTGGGGGGGAGGGGTTCTCGCTGACCGCAGCAAAAACAGTGTCGACTGGCTCTATGCTCTTATCGGGATGGCCGGCGTTTTTATCCTGCTGGTACCGCTTATGAAAATTGCGGTGATTAAAATGGTTCTTCCACTGGGTCTGAGACTCGGTTCTCTGGTTTCGGCCGGGTTGCTGTTCGGGCCGGCTCTGATTCTGCTGGGGATGGTCTCGCCCCTTATCGTCCGGATCGCGGTTCGAGAAACGGCAAGCATCGGCAGGACGGTTGGTCTGTTCTCGTCGGTATCGACGGTCGGCAGCTTTATCGGTACGGTCTGCACCGGGTTTATACTTATCGCTTATTTCAATGTTGACAGGATTTTTGTTGTCACCGGTGGTGGACTGCTGCTGCTGTCGGTGATGTATGCCGGTATGTGCCGGCGGTTCTGGCTGTGTGTGCCGCTGCTGGTAGTGCCATTTCTTGTGCCTGAAGCCGGGGCGCTGCATTCCAAGCTGCTTCCGAGCGGCACGCGTGTAACCCGGGTGTTTTTCAAGGACTCGTTCTATGGCAACATGCAAGTGCTCGATTATTCGTACGGCAATAAACGCACCCGCGAACTGGTTGTCGATGCGACAATTCAGGGCGGCATCGATACGGCTTCCGGAACATCAATCTATGAGTACTCATATTTTCTGCAGTTTATCCCCCGCGCCATTAACCCGGGGGGGAAAGAGTGCCTCGTCATAGGACTCGGAGCCGGCGTGATTCCGATGTGGTATGAGCGGCAGGGGGTGCGGACCGATGTTGTCGATATCGATCCGTTGGTGTTTGACGTCGCGCGCCGTTTTTTTGCATTTAATGTCAGCGGTGAATCCATAGCCGAGGATGCCAGGTATTTTCTTAATCGCACCGGAAAGCGGTACGATTATATTATTCTTGATGTTTTTAACGGCGACAACACGCCGTATCATGTGCTGAGCAAAGAGGCATTGATGACCGTCAGGCAGCGCATGGCTCCGGGAGGGGTGCTCGGGATAAATATGTGGGGAAATCTGCGGGGAGACACCTATATGACCGCTTCGATCGTCCGGACTCTGAAGGAGGTGTTCAGGACAGTTGATATATATCCCGGCTTTGATGTTTCAACCTCCCGGAGGAACGGTAATCTTGAACTTTTCGCGTATGACCGGAGCCCGGCAACGATCAAAGCTGCCCAGTTGGCAGGGTATGATGTGCATCCCCTGGCGGGAAATGTGCGGAGACTGATGCTGAAAAAATTCGAGTTTCCCCTGAATACTCCGGCAATAACACTGACGGACGGGTATAATCCGATTGATTTCTATGATGTGAAAAGCAAGGAAGACAACAGAAAACGGATCATTGAGGCTACCGATCTCGATTTTCTGATGTCCTGATGCTTCAGTAGAACAACAGCCAAGCGTCCAGGAAGAAGAACAGCCACCCCTGCCATTTTTCCTTCTGTTCTGATTTTACACTTTCTCCTTTTATCCTGAAATACAGAAAATTTTGGTATATCGATTTCTAGATAAAGAGAGGCTGTGCAGATGGCGGAATGATCCCCGCCTGTTCGGCGCGCTGCAGCAGACAGGATATGGCGCGAAGCCCATCATCCCCCAGATCGGTCGAAAAATCGTTGACGTACAGCCCGATGTGGGCGGCACAGACCTCCGCGTTCATCTCCTGGGCATGTTCACCGATATAGCGGTCCGCCTCGCCCGGATGAGTCCGGGCATAGTCAACCCCTGCCTTCAGTGCGCGTTCGACGACTGCGATGGTTTCCGCACCAAGAGACCGGCGGGCCACAATACCCCCAAGCGGAATCGGCAGGGCGGTTTCTCCTTCCCACCAATGACCAAGATCGAGCAGTTTGTGGAGTCCGAATTCCTGGTACGTAAAGCGTGATTCATGGATAATCAGTCCGGCGTCAACGGCACCGCTCGACACGGCATTCATGATTTCATTGAATGGCATGACAACGAAATTCTCCAGAGTCGGATCGAACAGCCGCAGCAACAGCAGGGCGGTCGTGTAGCGCCCCGGTACGGCAATCGTTCTGCCGCGCAGGCCGGCCGGGTCGATTCTGTCCGCTGCCACCAGCAACGGCCCGCAGCCGCGCCCGAGGGCGCTGCCGGAACGGAGCAGGGTATACTCATCGCGGATATGTCCCAAGGCATGGTACGACACCTTGCTGACATCCAGTTCCCCCCTCAGTGCCAGCAGGTTGAGGGTTTCAACATCCTCCAGCCGTTCCCGGTAGACGAGGCCGCCCGTATCGACCAGACCGTGCACGAGCGGGTAGAACATGAAGGTGTCGTTGGGGCAGGGGGAGAATCCGAGGGTAAGTTCTTTGGTCATCATATCACCATATCTACTACGAAAATGGTCAGCGCTCCAGAATAAATGTCACCGGCCCGTCATTGACGAGCGACACCTGCATGTCGGCCTGAAAGATGCCGGTTTCTACCGGCAGGCCAGTACGTGCGGCAGCAGCGACAAAGCAGTCGTACAACCGTTTCCCCTCGTCCGCCGTCGCTGCCATATCGAATGAGGGGCGCTTCCCCTTTGAACAATTACCGGCCAGAGTGAACTGGGAGACCACCAGCAGGCTTCCGCCGATGTCAACAACCGAGCGGTTCATCCTGCCGCCATTGTCGTAGAATATCCGAAGTCCGCAGATCTTGTCGACCAGCCAGTCGGCCTGAGCTTCGGCGTCCCCTTTTTCAATACCGAGCAGGACCATGATGCCCTGGCCTATCTGGCCGACGATCTCTCCTTCGACAGTGACCGAGGCGGATGAAACGCGTTGAATGACGGTTTTCATTCCTTCTTTCCTTTTAGTAGCGGTCCGGCGCCGGGGGCGTCGGCGGTCCTGTCTGCCAGTTCATAAATGGTCAAGGAACCATCGAGATCGAAGATCCAGCACTGTCGGGCGAGAATGGTATGGTGAACAGTCATGCCCCCAGCATACCTCTTTTCTGCCGTTCCGGCAACGACCGACTGTGCCGGGGAATATCCGGTTCGGGAGCGGCCTTGTGCGATTCGGGATTTTTAGATATAGTACCAATCCGTCGAGTTTCCGGACGAAACTGAATGATCAGCGCCTGCTCCCGCATGAACAACAATAGTTTCCAGGGGACTTTAGCATGCCTCATTTCCTTGAAATAGCCGTCGGCACCGTTACCCTCCGCCCGTACGTCTTCGCTTTCTTCGGAGCGTTTCTGCTGGTCTGTGTGCCACATGTCGGATGGAAGCGGACCTTCGCCTTCACATTGATCGGCTATCTTATCGCCTTCGGCTCGGAGTGGCTCTCCATCAATACCGGTTTCCCCTACGGCTGGTACTATTACATCGACACCACCAGCAGCCGCGAGTTATGGGTGGCGGGTGTGCCGTTCTTCGACTCGCTCTCCTACGTTTTTCTCGCCTATTGCAGCTACGCAACCGCACTTTTTATCCTCTCTCCGCTCAAAGCGTGGCGCTGGAATCTGGTTGCCCTGGAAACCCGTTCCATCCGGCGGTCATTTTCGGCTCTGCTGCTGGGGGCACTGCTGCAAACATGCCTCGATATCGTTATTGATCCGGTAGCCCTGCAGGGGCGCCGCTGGTTTCTCGGGCAAATCTACGGCTACCGTGAGCCGGGAATTCATTTCGGTGTGCCGCTTTCCAACTACTTTGGGTGGCTGCTGACCAGTTTTTGCCTGATAGCGACCTTTCAGCTGATCGATGCACGACGCCTCGACAAATCAGCAGCAGGTGTCGTCAACATTCCCTTTCATTCTCTGCTCGGGCCGATATTGTATCTGTCTGTTCTGGTTTTCAATATCTCAATGACGCTGGTCATTGGCGAACGCTTTATGGCGCTCTGCGGGGTGTTGATGTATGCACTTCCGATTGTGATGGTTGTAGTTCTGGCGCTGGGGCGGGTTAATCGTTTTACGAAAGAGCAGATGGGTAAGCATCTGCACGATTACCCCTGGTCATCGGCAGGAAGATTTCTAAAAGGTGAGGAATAGACGGGATAATGTTGTCGTCAGGCTCTCTGCCGCCCTGCGGCTGCTACAGGATAGGCGGACTAACTGTGGTATGATGCGAGGTTTGCGCAGGATCGTCAGCAGCACTTTATAGATGCGGATACGTTGCAAACCTGAGTCACAGAATTCATCCAGAGAAAATCCAAGTTCCTCGGCGGCAGTGTCGCTGACGGCACGGATCGCCAGCAGCGGGATGTTGTTTTCCGCAGCGATGACAGCTATGGCCCCGCTCTCCATTTCCACGACCGGATTTTGGAACTGACCTGGCAATACCCCGTACAGGCGTTTTTTTAATGTAATAGTTGATGTACTGACAAACGTCCCTCCGACGACCCGTTTCCCTTCCGCCGCCTGAAGTGAAACAAATGTCTGGCCGATGCCAGAGAATTGTACCGGTATCTCCTCAAAACCGCATTCATTGGCAATAATAATTTTTTTCGCCACAACAACGTCCCCGACCTGTAATTCCGGCGCAATTCCACCACAGAATCCGGTCGAGATCAGCAGATCAGGATGCTCTTCGTGGATAAGCATCTCCGCCGCCCTGGCGGCATTGCCAAAGCCCATTCCGGACTGCACCAGCAGGAACTCATGCCCGGCCAGGCTGTAACGCCCGGCCCGAAACGTGCCGACCTGCGCGGCGGCAGCGACTCCAAGACTGACTGCCACGGCCCGGAATTCCTCCGGCATGGCTGTGATAATAGTGATTTTCATATACATGCGTCTCCCCGATGGAATGTACAATCATCGCGTCATCAATTCAAAGCCAATTATGAAATGCTGGACAAAAAGAAAATCATATACTATATTTCGCGTTCGTTTGTACGGAGAGATGTCCGAGTGGTTGAAGGAGCTCGCCTGGAAAGCGTGTGTACGTTAATAGCGTACCGAGGGTTCGAATCCCTCTCTCTCCGCCAGTATTTTATTGATTTACAACACGGCAAAAAGTCCATATGCAAGCAGATTGAATTTTGCTGGGCTGTTTGTTTGCAGGCGGATATGATAGCCGGGCCTCGCGCAACGGCACGCCGTGAACTCCGCCAGGTCCGGAAGGAAGCAACGGCAGCGGCTCCTGCTGTGTGCCGCGGTTAAACCCGGCTATCATCTGCGTCTGCAAACTTCTTTTTCCTTCCACATCCCCCTGAACCAGTTGCCCCTCCCCGTTTTACCGCGTGGAGAGTCAGACTACCTGCGAGGTTAGATCTCTTGTCCAACGGCACGTACTATGAAGTCCTGGCAAGGAAATACCGCCCCCAAACTTTTTCCGAACTGGCCGGCCAGGAGCATGTCAGCCGTACGCTGCAAAATGCCATAGATTCGGGACGAGTTGCCCATGCCTTCCTGTTTACCGGCGCCCGAGGTGTCGGTAAGACCAGTACCGCCCGTATCATGGCCAAGACCCTCAACTGCGAATCAGGGGTCACGCACGAACCGTGCAACGTCTGCCCGCAATGCATCGAGATCACCAAAGGCACTTCAACCGACGTTTTCGAGATCGACGGCGCTTCCAATAACGGCGTGGACGATGTCCGCGACCTGCGCGACAACATCAAGTACCTCCCCTCCCATAGCCGTTACCGGATCATTATCATCGACGAAGTCCATATGCTCTCCACGAACGCCTTTAATGCGCTGCTTAAGACGCTCGAAGAGCCGCCGGAACATGTCAAATTCATCTTTGCCACAACCGAACCGCACAAATTGCCGGTGACGATCCTTTCACGCTGCCAGCGCTTTGACTTCAAGCGGGTAACGCTCCCTAAAATCATTTCCAGACTGCGAGAAATTGCCGATAAAGAGTCGGTGACAATCTCCGACAGTTCGCTGGCGCTGATTGCCCGCAAAGGCGACGGCAGCATGCGCGATTCCTTGACCGCTTTCGATCAGGTGCTGGCATTTTGTGGGAACAGCGTCAGTGAGGAAGATGTCGGCACCCTGCTGGGGACCATAGACCGGCGACTTCTGGCGGAAATTTCGGCGGCTGTTTTTAGCGGCGATACCCAGGGTGTGCTTGCTGGAATCAAACAGGTTGATCTGGTCGGATACAACATGCGTCAGTTCTGTCAGGAGCTGATCGAGCATTTTCGCAATCTGCTGGTAATTCGCTCCGTAAAAAAACCGGAAGAGATCCTTGACATAACAGCTGCGGAATTAGAGGATCTGAACAAGCAGTCGCTTCACGTCACTGCACTGGACATTCAACGCCGCCTGACGCTGTTTATTAAAGCAGAATCTGAAATGGGGTATGCCAGTTTCCCTCGCCTTATTGTTGAGATGGCGCTTCTAAAAGCCGCCCTGCTGGCTCCCCTGGTGCCTATCCAGGAGCTGATTGAAAAAATTAAAGCGCTGGAAACGGCGGCTGTTCATACACCGTCGCTCCCATGGGAAGCGTCCCGGGTAGCCTCCCCGCCGGTGCCTCAGTATGCCGAACCGCACAGCACTGTTCCTTCACGCCCGCTGCACTCTGCCGGCAGTGCCACTCCGAAATCCGGATCCGCCGGAGGACAGGCTGACTGGGGCCGTTTTGTGACTTATGTCAATGAAAAGGAAAAGCTTCTCGGGTCGGTTCTTGAACATGGCAGTCCGCTCAAACAGGAAAGCGGCTTGATTGAAATCGGCTTTCCTTCCGGGAGTTACTATCTGAACGCCGCCCAGGAGGCCGAGTTTATCGCTGAAGTTCAGGCATTGGCTTGCACTTTTTCAGGGATAAGCACCGTCATCCGGGTAAAATCCATTGAGACCGGTTTTGTTGACGCACCCTTGTCATTGGCAGAAAAAAAAAAGAGTGACGCCGAGCAGCACCTGGAAGGACTGAAGCAGGAGGTTGAAAACCATCCGGTCATTCAGGAGGCGGCGCGGGTGTTTGGCAGCAGCATTACTGACGTGCGGGAATGTTAGCCGGATCCGGCGTTATTCGAAAAACAGAGGGGGAAAAGATGTCAAAGGGATTAGCAAATATTATGAAACAGGCGCAGATGATTCAACAGAAGATGGCCAAGTTGCAGGAAGAGGCCAGCCTGAAAACAGCCGTCGCTACATCCGGCGGCGGAGCCGTAACGATTACGGTAAACGGTAAAAATGAAATAATTTCACTCGAAATAAAAAAAGAAGCGGTAGACCCGAATGACGTCGAGATGCTGCAGGACCTTGTCATTACTGCCGCAAATGAGGCGCTGAAGAAGGTTCATGCCGAAATGGGGAGTGAAATGTCTAAAATTACCGGCGGCATGAGTATTCCAGGTCTTTTCTAAACAAAATATATAGTTATATCGGCTTTTGATTATTCTAGCCGTCTATAATACTGAAAAATGTTTTATTTGTGCAGGAATTTATGTTAACAAAATCCTCCTCATTGATGCGTCTGGTTGGAGAACTGAAGAAGTTGCCGGGGGTCGGAGAACGAACGGCACTCCGTCTGGCTTTTCATCTTCTTAAATCTCCCCGGAACCTGACCGCTTTGTCTGAATCGCTCTGTGAGGTAAGAGACCGGGTACGGCCATGTTCAACATGCTTTGCCATTACGGAAAATGATCCGTGCTCTATCTGCTCCGGCAACCGGGATAACGGCATTATCTGCGTGGTTGAAAACTCACAGGATCTGATGGCTCTGGAACGGAGCAACGCCTATCAAGGCGTCTATCATGTCCTGGAGGGGGCCATATCGCCTCTGTCGGGTATCGGACCGTCAAATCTCAGGATAATGGAGCTTTTGGATCGTATCGGAGCGGGCACGGTTCACGAAGTGGTGATTGCCACAAATTTCACCGTAGAGGGTGAAGCGACGGCGCTCTATCTGACCAAACTACTGAAACCGACCGGTGTTAAAATCAGTCGTCTGGCACACGGCATCCCGCTCGGAAGCGATATCGAATTTGTTGACGCGGCCACGGTGCAATGGGCGCTACAAGGTAGAAACGAATTGTAGATCTGTTTTAGTTGGTTTGGGTGAAGTTGTTGAAAACCTTAAGACTAAGCTGGGGCTGTCAAGAGTGTAGGCCTGACACCCCTAACGAGAGAGAATATGGTGAATTTTGAAAGGAGCGCAATCATGGCATCTTTGATAATAGCTGATCCAGAAATACTAGGTGGCAAACCGATTATCCGGGGAACCAGAATTTCTGTGGATTTTATTCTGGAATTATACGCTGCGGGGGTTTCCAGGGAGGAAATACTGGCTGACTACCCCCATCTTACACCCGAAGCAATCAGCGCCTGTCTCTCCTTTGCGGTACATGCCATTAAAAACGAGATATATCTTGAACTTAAGGCAGCCTGATGCGGCTTTCCGATTACATGCTGCTTACTGATGAGAATGTTTCCCCCAGAGTAGTTTCATTTCTTCGCGAAAAGGGATTTGATGTCCTTGATGTCAAGGAGTCCGGAATGAACGGAACTTCAGATCATGTTCTTATGGAACTGGCTCTCAGGGAACAACGATTTGTTGTGACGCACGATGCAGATTTCGGGACTCTGGCAATTAACAACGATCAACCCTGTTTCGGCGTGCTTTACCTTCGACTTACTATGCCGGCGGCACTCAATGTAATAGCTGTATTGAACAAATTGATCGCCATGAATCCGGCGCTATCATCCGGTTCGCTTATTGTAATCAATGAGACCAAGATCAGGGTGAGGGTGTTATGAAATATTCTTTTTAGAGAAACTCTATTGATGTCATACCAACAAATCTTAAAAACTAACATTTGACTCACACGAAGCTTTGTAGACAATCGGATTCGAAAACAAATCCCAAAGAGGAGGAACACAGAATGAGCAGAAAAATGGTAACCATCGACGGCAACACCGCCGCCGCCCACGTGGCCCACGCCACCAACGAAGTAATTGCCATCTACCCGATCACTCCGTCATCGGTCATGGGCGAGATATCCGACGCCAAAAGCGCCGCCGGCGAGAAGAATATCTGGGGCACAATCCCCCTGGTGGCCGAACTGCAGTCCGAAGGGGGAGCGGCCGGCACAGTCCACGGCGCCCTGCAAACCGGCGCATTGACCACCACCTTTACCGCCAGCCAGGGTCTTCTGCTGATGATTCCCAACATGTACAAAATTGCCGGCGAGCTGACTTCCACGGTCTTTCATGTTTCTGCCCGTGCAATCTCCGCTGCCGCTCTGAATATCTTCGGCGACCATTCCGACGTCATGTCCTGCCGTTCCACCGGCTGGGCCATGCTCTGCTCCAACAACGTCCAGGAAGTCATGGACTTCGCCCTGATCTCCCAGGCTGCCACCCTGCGCAGCCGGATCCCGTTCCTGCACTTCTTCGACGGCTTCCGCACCTCGCATGAGGTACAGAAGGTAGAAGAACTGACCTTTGACGACATGCGCCACATGATGGACGACGACCTGGTCAACGCCCACCGCCTGCGCGGCCTCTCCCCCGACCGCCCCGTAATGCGTGGCACCGCCCAGAACCCGGACGTCTACTTTCAGGGTCGCGAAACCGTCAACCAGTATTACCCACCCTGTATCAAGATCGTACAGGAAGAAATGGACAAATTCGGCAAGCTCACCGGCCGCAAATATAAACTTGTCGACTACTCCGGCGCTAAAGACGCCGAACGGATTGTCGTCATCATGGGTTCCGGAGCAGACACCGTCCAGGAAACCGTCAACAACCTCGTCAAAAAAGGAGAGAAGGTCGGCGTAGTAAAGGTCCATCTTTACCGTCCCTTCCCGCTGGACGCCTTCATCAAGGCGCTTCCAAAAACAGTCACGAGCATCGCCGTGCTCGACCGTACCAAGGAGCCCGGCGCCCTGGGCGAGCCGCTCTATCTCGACGTACGCACCGCCATCGGCGAAGCCATGTCCGACGGCAAATTCAGCTTCAAAGGGTATCCTGTCATCGTCGGCGGCCGTTACGGCCTCGGCTCCAAGGAATTCACCCCGGCCATGGCCAAATCTGTACTGGACAACCTAAAGAAAGCCAAGCCAAAAAACCACTATGTCGTCGGCATCAAGGAAGACGTAACCGGTTGCAGCCTGGAGTACAACCCCGCCTATCGCAACCCGATGGACGGCACCTTCGAAGCCATGTTTTACGGCCTCGGCTCCGACGGCACCGTCGGCGCCAACAAGAACACCATCAAGGTCATCGGCGAGACCACCAAGAACTTCGCCCAGGCTTACTTCGTATACGACTCCAAGAAAGCCGGCACCATTACCGTTTCACACCTGCGCTTCGGCAAAAAAGCGATCAACGCCCCCTACCTGATCGACCACGCCGACTTCATAGCCTGTCACAACTTCTCCTTCCTGGAGAAGTACGACATGGTCAGCAAGGCCAAGCCGGGCGGTACCTTCCTGCTCTGCTCCCCTTTCGAGCACGACGACGTCTGGGACAAGATGCCCAAAGAGGTCCAGCAGCAGATCATCGACAAGAAGTTGAAATTCTACGTCATCAACGCCATCAAACTGGGAGAGGAACTCGGCTTGGGCGCGCGCATCAACGTCATCATGCAGACCGCATTCTTCAAAATCTCCAACATCATCCCTCTGGCTACTGCACTTAAAGAGATCAAAGGGGCCATAAAAAAGAGTTACGGCAAATCGGGCGACAAGGTCGTCGCCATGAATAACACCGCCGTAGACGAGGCCCTCAAGAACATCTATGAAGTCAAGGTCCCGGCCAAAGCGACCAGCAAGCTCAAAATGCCGCCGGCCGTTGCCAAGAATGCACCCAAATTCGTCCAGGACGTTACCGGCCCGATTATCGCCGGTTTCGGCGACGATCTGCCGGTATCCCTCATTCCGGCCGACGGCACCTTCCCGACCGCCACTTCGCAGTACGAGAAGCGCAACATCGCCGTCGACATCCCGGTCTGGGACGAAAAACTCTGTATCCAGTGCGCAATCTGCTCCTTTGTCTGCCCGCATGCAACTATCCGCATGAAGGTGTACGACGGAAAACTGCTTGTAAAGGCGCCCAAGACCTTCAAGTCGACCGACTGCAAACTTCCTGAATTCAAAGGTTCGAAATTTACACTCCAGGTCGCTCCCGAGGACTGCACCGGTTGTGGCGCCTGCGTTCACAACTGTCCGGCCAAGAGCAAGGAAGACCCGAACCACAAGGCGATCAACATGAAGTTTCAAGCACCGCTCAGGGCCACTGAAGCCGCCAACTTTGACTTCTTCCTGGCACTGCCCGACATGGACCCGACCAAGCTCAAACTGGACACCCTGCGCGGCAGCCAACTGGTCCGTCCGATCTTCGAATTCTCCGGAGCTTGTGCCGGCTGCGGCGAAACACCCTATCTGAAACTGCTCTCTCAGTTGTTCGGCGACCGGGCTATGATCGCCAACGCCACCGGCTGCACCTCCATCTACGGCGGCAACCTCCCCACCACACCGTGGGCCAAGCGCTCCGACGGCCGCGGACCGGCCTGGTCAAACTCTCTGTTCGAGGACAACGCCGAATTCGGTTTCGGTATGCGCCTGGCAGTGGACAAGTTCACCGAATCGGCCCTTGAACTGCTGGACCAGCTGACTAGATGCAACTGCAAATCCTGCAAACCGGTCATCCCGCTGATGAAAGAGATCAAAGCCGCCGACCAGTCCGACCAGACCGGTATCGAGAAACAGCGCGAACGGATCGTAACACTGAAGAAGGCCCTCAAGGGGTGCACGGAAAAAGCAGCTGTACAACTGTTGCCGCTGGCTGATTATCTGGTCAAGAAATCGGTCTGGTGCGTGGGTGGCGACGGCTGGGCCTATGACATCGGCTACGGCGGTCTCGACCATGTCATCGCCTCAGGCAAGAATGTCAACCTGCTGGTGCTGGACACCGAAGTTTACTCCAACACCGGCGGTCAGGCCTCCAAATCCACCCCGACCGGCGCCGTAGCGCAATTCGCCGCCGGCGGAAAGGCAATGGCCAAGAAAGATTTGGGTATGATGGCCATGGCCTACGGCAACGTCTATGTTGCCAACGTAGCTCTGTCCAACCCGGCCCAGGTGGTCAAGGCTTTCGTTGAAGCCGAGGCATACGACGGACCGTCGCTCATCATCGCCTACTCTCACTGCATCGCCCACGGCATCGACATGACCAAGGGTGTGGACGAGAACAGGAAAGCGGTTTCCAGCGGATATTGGCCGCTCTACCGCTACAATCCGGCACTGGCCGCCGAAGGCAAGAACCCGCTGCAGCTCGATAGCAAGACCCCGACCACCTCTTTCGAGGAATACGCGTATGGCGAGAACCGTTACAAAGTGCTGCAGAAGGTAAACCCCGAAGGAGCGGCAATACTGATGAAGAAGGCAACCGCATGGACCGCAAACCGCTTCGAGTACTATCAAAAACTGGCGGCGCTGTCGTATGAAAAAAAGTAGGTTCATGAAGTAGGTAATGATCCCATTCAGCCCCGTAGAGCGATCTGCGGGGCTTTTTCATCTTTGATTTGAAATTGGTATTATGCATCAGGAGAGAATTACATGCAGAAGGTTTTTATTGCAGGATGCGGGTATATCGGCGAACGGATAGCCCGTTCTTTTCTGGAATCTGGTGCATGCGTCACCTGCCTGGTCAGGTCTTCTGAACACGCGAGTCAACTTGAATCCTCCGGGTGTACAGCCATCGTCTCCACCCTGGATGATCCGGACGCGCTGCCGTCACTCAATCTGTCCGGCGGTATTCTGTTCTACCTCGTTCCACCTCCCGGGGGGGGAATTGCCGACAGCCGCGCCAGAAACTTTATCGCCGGTATCCGTGAAGCCGAAAGACCTGCGAAAATTGTCTATGTAAGTGCTACGTCGGTGTACAGCGGAGTCGAGGGAGGGATTGTAACCGAGGAATCTCCTGCGACACCCGATTCGGCTATGGGCAAGCGCCGCCTCGATGCCGAGGCTGCTTTTCGTGAATATGGGGCTGCCGGAGCAGTTCCTGTCATAATTCTGCGGGTCAGCGGCATCTACGGCCCCGGACGTCTGCCGCTGATGCAGATCAGTCAGGGACAGCCGCTTTTACGTGAGAATGAATCGGGGCCAAGCAACCGCATTCATGCAGATGATCTTGCCGCAATTTGTGTCGCTGCGGCTGAAAAGGGGATGGATGGAGACATCTTCAACATCAGCGATGGCATCCCTTCGAGCATGACGTCGTATTTCAATGCCTGCGCTGACGCCCTCGGATACCCGCGACAGCCGCAGGTTACCCTTAATGAAGCACGTCTGGTCATGTCACCACTGATGTTTTCCTATGTCAGCCAGACGCGTGTTATCGACAACAGCCGGATGGTGATACGACTCGGCGTAAAACTCCGCTATGCGACCCTTTCGGAAGGTCTTGCTGCTTCAGTTCCCCAGACAGCGGCAGTGATTAAGAGCATGAATAATCTCCTACCAAAAGAGTAAAGTTAACGCATTTTTATACGTAATGTCGGGCGGTTACCACATTTTATTGCTTGCAATCACATCTGGAAAAGGATACATTCATATCAAAGAAAATCTTGCGGGGATTCTAGCGGATCCTCATTTGCCCTGGCAACTTCCCCTCCTAGTTGCCGGGGTGTTTTTTAGGAAATGAGGGGTTACGGTTGACGCATTGTAGTCGTTATGCTTTAATCGCGCCGTGGAATCTGAAGTTTACATAGCACTTGGTTCAAATCTCGGTGATCGCAGACTCAATCTGCTCCGGGCCGTTGCTGAAGTCGACAAGCTGCCGGGCAGCAGGGTGACGGCGCTTTCATCTTTTTATGAGACGTCGCCGGTCGGCACTGTAGGCCAGGATTCGTTCTACAATGCGGCACTTCAGCTCTCGACATGTCTTGACGCGCACTCTCTGCTGACCCACCTGCTGCGAATCGAGGATGAGATTTTTCTGCGGATCAGAACAATCCATCAGGGGCCGCGCAGAATGGATCTTGATCTTCTGCTGTATGGCGACAGGGTAATAAACGAAGAAAATCTTGTAGTTCCTCATCCTCGTCTGCCTGAGCGTCGTTTTGTCCTGCAGCCGCTCTGTGAAATTGCACCGGATCTGCTCCACCCGCTGACCGGAAAGACTATACTCGAACTCTTATCCTCGCTGAAATCCGACGAGATTGTTGTAAAATTGTAACCGGAGGTACGGGTGTGATCAGATTTTTAATTGTGGGACTGTTGCTGTACATCGGTTACCGCATTATTATTTCGCTGTTCTCCGCAAAAAAACCGCTATCAAAACATGCCGGGAGCCGGGATGTCGGCGAAGAGACTCACCGCGATCCGGTCTGCGGGGTCTATGTCTCAGAGGAAACGGCCGTCATCGGCAGACATGACGGTCAGCGGCACTATTTCTGTTCAATAAATTGTCTTGAAAAATATCGTGAACAGCTCGATGTCTCTTCGCCATCATAACCCCGATACATCGGAACAGGTGAGTTGACGAACTTAATTCTCTGCAAAAAACCGTGGAAGTATACATTTCCAACTTACCAAACAGGAGGAAAGAATGAAATTTTTTATCGACACCGCAGATGTAAAGGAAATTCGTGAAGCACACTCACTCGGTCTGGTTGACGGTGTAACCACCAACCCGTCGCTGATTGCCAAATCAGGGCGCAAATTCAAGGATGTCATCAAGGAGATCGTATCCATCGTTGACGGCCCGATTTCTGCCGAAGTGATCTCGCTGGATGCGCCGGGGATGATCAAGGAAGGGAAAGAACTTGCCAAAATCCATAAGAACATCGTCGTCAAACTGCCGATGACTCCTGAGGGGCTCAAAGCGTGTAAAACGCTTACCGAAAAGGGGATCAAAATCAATGTGACCCTGATCTTTACCCCCATGCAGGCGCTCCTGGCAGCCAAAGCGGGCGCCACGTACGTATCTCCTTTTGTCGGCCGACTTGACGACATTTCGCAGGATGGTATGGGAATTGTAGAAGATATCCGTACCATCTTTGATAATTACGGCTATATGACAGAGATCATCGTTGCCAGCGTGCGCAACCCGATTCATGTCCTCAACTCCGCCCTGATCGGTGCCGATATTGCGACGATCCCCTACCCGGTTATGATTCAGCTGGCCAAACATCCATTGACCGATTCCGGTATCGAAAAGTTCCTGAAAGACTGGGAGAGCGTACCGAAATAGCATGTCAGCACCTCAGACTAAGAAAACGTTCAAGCCGCTCTCCATACTCTTCTCCGCCTCCGAGGCTGCGCCATTTGCCAAGGAGGGAGGACTTGGCGACGTCGTCGGCGCACTCCCCAAATATCTTGCCCGGATGGGGCATGATGTTCGGATTGTATTACCACGCTACTACAGTGTTAAACCTGAAACCTACAACCTGAAACTGCTCACGGGAACCCTGGTCGTGCCGATGGGAATCATCGGTTTCCAGTACTGCGGCGTCTGGAAGGGTCATCTGCCGGGGAGTGATGTCCCGGTTTATTTCCTGGAGCACGAAGCCTATTACGGCCGCTCCGGCCTCTACCAGCGGGGTGGTGAGGGGTACCTCGACAACGATAACCGCTTCGTCTTTCTCTCCAAAGCCTCGCTTGAACTCTGCAAAATGCTGGATTGGTCGCCGGACGTCATTCATGCCCACGACTGGCACACCGGAGTCATACCGGTGCTGCTTAATACATCCTATCTGCACGACCGGTATGTCGGTAACGCCGCATCTCTGCTGACCCTCCACAACATGCAGCACCAGGGGAATTTCTATCCCGGCCTTATGGATGTCCTCGGCATCGGCTGGAAGCATTTCAACTATCTAGAACTGGAAATGGACGATCAGGTCAACCTGCTGAAAGGGGGCATTAGCCACGCGACCCTTCTCAACACAGTCAGCGAGGAATATTCCCGTGAGATTCAGACTGCCTCATTCGGCTGGGGACTTGAAGGAGCCATCCGGGAGCGTGCTGCAGATTTGAGCGGCATCCTGAACGGTGTGGATTATGAGGAATGGAATCCGGCTTCTGACCGTTTCATCGCTGCCAACTATACGTCGCGCACCGTAAAAAAAGGGAAAGCTTCCTGCAAACGTGATCTTCAGGCGGCAATGGGACTTCCGCAGCGGGACGATGTGCCGCTGTTCGGGATCGTTTCGCGGATGGTCAAACAGAAAGGCACCGATATTCTGGCCGAGGCCATTCACCGGATCATGGAGATGGATTGCCAGTTTGTGGTGATCGGCAACGGCGAACCGTGGGCGCATTTCTATTTCGGCGACATCGCCGTCCTGTATCCTGAAAAATTTGCCTGTTATATCGGCTACAACGAAGCTCTCGCGCACAAGGTTGAAGCAGGCGCCGACTTTTTCGTGATGCCGTCAGCTTTTGAACCGTGCGGGCTGAATCAGATGTATTCTCTTGCCTATGGTACTCCTCCGATTGTCCGTGCCACCGGCGGCCTTGATGACAGTGTCGAAAACTTCAATGAAGCGGTCATGAGTGGCGATGGTTTCAAGTTCTGGAATCACAGTGCAACGGCGCTGTTCGACACGATCGGCTGGGCAGCCTGGACCTTTTTCAACAATCCCAAAGGTCTGGCCGCACTGCGCAAAAACGGCATGAAGAAACGTTTTACCTGGGAGGCTGCAGCGCATAAATACGATGAGCTTTATCACCTTGCCATCATTCGTCGGCGGGGCGGAGAGTATTACCGTAACCGGTTCGAATAATTCATGGCATCATCCCCTCTCCGCCAATTCATCTCCCGACTCGAGTATGCCGGCCTCGTCACGCAGCGCTGGAAGGAGTACGGGTTTGCGTAACTGTCTCTGGCTGTTCCTCTCCCTGCTGCTTGCCCTGCTGCCTGCCTGCTACCATATGCGGGCCGAGGCCGAGCCGATTGCCACCCGTATTATCTCGATACCGGGGGAGTCGCAGGATGCCGTGAGAAAAATCCGCACTTTTCTCGAAGACAAGTGGAAGTGCCGGATCCTTGAGACGAACAGCAGCGGAACGGTTCTCATAACCGCCCCCTATCATTTCACCACCGAAACCGGTTTCGGCCAGCCGGCCGGCGGACGCAAATACTACACCCAGTTACGGATCGAAGTGCAGCAGCATAACGGCACTGTTACGGCACATCTCTCTCACTACAATTTTGAGATCCGGACGTCATATGCCTATAATAAAGAAGGTCAAGTGGGCACCATGTACAAACATTATCCATACGAAGAGTATCCCGGCATGTTTGATCTTGAACTGATCAATACAGAAATGGACCGGGCTTCGGCGGATATTCTGCGCATATTCAAGGAGTACCGGTAACGGTGACCGACATCATAGCAAAAATAAAAATCTTTCTGGAGATGATCAAGTTTTCCCATACGATCTTTGCACTCCCGTTTGCTCTGACCGGGGCACTGCTTGCCGCGGGAGGGCTTCCCGCCATCCGTCAGATACTCTGGATTATTCTGGCCATGGTCGGCGCCCGTACAGCGGCCATGGCGATGAACCGGTTGATTGATGCCGAAATAGATGCCCGTAACCCCCGGACCGCAGTCAGAGCTATTCCGGCAGGGCTTATCGGCAGGGGTCTGACCCTGTTTTTCATCGTTGCGGCGATCGCCCTGATGTTGATTGCCGCGCAGATGCTTAATCCGCTCTGCCTCAAGCTCTCACCGATAGCTCTGTTTTTCCTGCTGCTCTATTCCTACTGCAAGCGATTCACCGCGCTGGCCCATGTTGTGCTCGGGGTCTGTCTTGCTGCGGCCCCGATCGGGGCCTGGGTCGCGATTCGCGGCTCGATTGACACTCCGGCGCTGGTTTTGGGTGGAGCCGTGCTCTTCTGGGTTGCCGGGTTTGATATCCTGTATGCGCTTCAGGATCTTGAATTCGACCGGAGGACAGGACTGCACTCTATTCCGGTGCTGCTCGGCGTGAAGGGCTCGCTCATCGCTGCCCGGCTTTTTCATTTGATCATGATCGGGCTGCTTTTCACCCTGCTCAATCTCATGCATCTGGGAACACTCTTTCTGATCGGCATCCTGGTGGCCGGCGCCATGCTGTTGTACGAACACCTGCTGCTGAAGGACGGAAATCTCGAAAAACTGGACGCGGCTTTTTTCAACATGAACGGATACATCAGCCTTGCCATCGTGCTGTTTACGGCTGCTGACATTCTGACGAGGTAGGACGTATATGCAGAAACATATTTTTGTCGCACTGACCGGCGCATCCGGCTCGATGTATGGGCTTCGTCTGGCAGAGCAGCTCTGTCTGAACGGTTTTCAGGTAACATTCAGTGCCAGCTGCAGCGGCACGGCCGTTTGCCGGGAAGAGACAGGACTTGACCTCTCCGGTGATCTGGATAAAGCGCTGCAGCGACTTTATGCTCACCTTGAAATCGATTCCGGCATCCGGATGGTGCATCCCGATGATCTGTTCTGCGGAGCGGCCAGCGGGTCGTCCGCTCCGGATGCTCTGGTAGTTTGTCCCTGCAGCATGGGCACACTGGCACGGATAGCCTGCGGCAATTCAGGCAACCTGATCGAACGGTGCGCCGATGTCATGCTCAAGGAGTGTCGTCCGCTGCTGCTGGTGCCCCGGGAAACGCCGCTTTCCGACATCCACCTAGAGAACATGCTGAAGCTTTCCCGCGCCGGAGCACGGATCATACCGGCGATGCCGGGCTTCTACGGCAGACCGGGATCAGTACTGGACCTGGTTGACTTTGTCGTGGGGAAGGTGCTTGATCAACTGGGCATCGATAACGACCTCTACAAGCCTTGGGGAACGGAATGACCCGTTCCGCACATGCTTGATACCTACCTCCCTGCAAATATAACCGCCTATTTGAATAGACGGTCGGCAGTCGAGCCCTGGAGGATCAACGAGGTACTCTCTCGCAGCTTCTCCGGCGCGGTCGTCATCCCCTCATTGGCCGAAGCCGCCAATCTCCCACAGACACTGGAATCGCTTTCCCACAACCCTGACGTTTTGCTGGATCGTTTTATAATCCTGGTCGTGGTCAATCAGCGTGCCAATGCATCCGCTTCGGAAACGGCTGACAATCTCGGAACGTTGCAGTCCCTGCCGTATTGGAAGCGGCAGTACGGGTTAAATAATCTGTTCTGGGTGGATGCCGCTTCGGCCGGTAGAGAATTACCTTCAAAACAGGGTGTCGGACTAGCGCGCAAGATCGGACTCGATCTGGCTCTCCGGCTTCTCAATTACGATGTTGGCGACCCGCTCCTGATCTGCCTCGACGCCGACACGCTGGTGCAGCCTGACTATCTCCCCGCCATTACCCGGCATTTTGCATCCTCATCAGCAGGCGGTGCCAGCATCCCGTATCGACATCGTCCGGCCGCCGATCCGGCTGGACAGTCCGCCATTGATCGCTACGAGCTCTTTCTGCGCACATACGTGCTCGGCCTGGAGCTGGCCGGTTCTCCTTACGCGTTCCACACCGTGGGGAGCGCCATGGCCTGCCGGGCATCAGCTTATGCTGCATCAGGCGGGATGAACCGTCGTCTTGCCGGGGAGGATTTCTACTTTCTGCAGCAGGTTCACAAAACTTCAGGGGTCGCACCGCTGTCGGGAACGGTCGTGCACCCCTCCCCCCGCTCATCGCACCGGGTTCCCTTCGGCACCGGCCGCGCTGTCGGAGATATGCTGGCAGAAGGTGAGCAGCGCCTGCTCTTCTATCAGCCGGTTGTTTTTTCAATAGTGGGGGAGTGGCTGGCGTGTGTAGCGGTAAATTCCGAGGCGGATGCGTCGGAATTGCTGAGTCGTGCCACCGGGATTTCGCCGGTTCTGCACCGGTTTCTGGAGCAGGCCGGTTTCAGGGATTCATGGGACAATCTGAAGAAGAATAACCGTGAGAGCGAGAAGTTGACGACGGCATTCCACTGCTGGTTTGACGCCTTCCGCACCATGCGGCTCGTTCATGAGCTGAGTGACCGGGCCTATCCCCGCATCGCGCCGGAGGGTGCTGTAGCTCCGCTGCTTGAGCGGGCTGGACAGGTCAGTCCTGATACTGTTGGCGGACAATTGGAGTTATTACGGAAGTTGCAAGGGGAGAGGTGATACCTGTCGTTATAACCCCTCACTCAGTATATTCCAGCCAAAACAGACACACCACCCTTCCAGCAGTATGACTGCAACCACTGCACCACATCAGAATAATTCATACAAACGTGCCATAGAATCACCCATCAAATATTCATTCCCCAACGATCAACTAACAACAAGCCGTTTCCGGAATACTCTCAAAACTTGACCCACGTCATTAAATCCCCGGGCCAGAACGCGTAAGGTGGAAACATCACAAGCAGGGAGGTGCAGAGATGGAATTCAAAAACAGTCTTGGCGATTGGGCAATTCAGGATGTGATGAAAAGTTATCCGGATATCGGCGAAATACTTAACAGGTTCGACATCGGCTGTGTTACCTGCAAGGTCGGCATCTGCCTGCTCAAAGACGTTGTTTCGATCCATGGATTGTCCAGGGATGACGAAGCAAAAATCGAAGAAGAAATCAACACCTATCTGACACAAAAAGGAGAATGATCATGGCACACGAAGGATGCGGCTGCTCTGGCAGCATGGCAAAAGTAATCGAACGACCCGAATCAACCGGCACAGTAGCGGGGAAGGCCCCCTCTGAACTCCGGCAGTGGCCGGTACAGCTCCACCTGGTGCCGCCGACCGCCCCCTATTTCCAGAATGCGGATATCCTGATCTGCGCCGACTGCGTGGCTTTTGCCATGGGAAGCACACATCAGGATCTGCTCAAAGGAAAAGCACTGGCAATTGCCTGCCCCAAGCTGGATGACACCACCGCCTATGTGGACAAGCTGGCACACATCTTCAGCGCCAACGCCCTCAAAAGCATCACGGTCGCCATCATGGAAGTACCCTGCTGTCGCGGTCTGGATCTCATGGTTCGGGAGGCGCTCCAGAAGAGCGGCATGGACATCCCTCTGGAAAGTCTCGTTATCGGCATCAACGGGGAACGGAGGGTCTGATGAATGGGCATTTCGACCAAAAGAAAGATTTCAACCAAAATAAGGATTTCAACCAAAAGAAGAATATTACCCAGGCACTGGTCGACGAACACCGCCTGATCCTGCGGATGATCGCCCTGCTGGAGCGGAATGCACACCGAACGGCGGAGGGGGAGTACCGCAACTGGCAGTTTTATCTTGACGGCATCGATTTCATTCGCACCTACTCCGACCGCTTCCACCATGCCAAGGAGGAGGATGTCCTTTTCGAGGCGCTGGTAAGAAACGGTATGCCCCGGGAGAACAGCCCGATTGCAGCCATGCTGATGGAACATGACCAGGGACGCGCTTTCGTCAAAGCCATGGAGGCCGCTGTCCGCGAAGCCATGGAGGCCGCTGTCCGCGAAGCACTGGGCGGAGATACTGACAAGGGGGGGGACATCGCCGGCATAGCACTGGCGTATGCGGCCCTGCTGCGGGAGCACATCGAAAAAGAGGATGATATCCTCTACCCTCTTGCAGAACGGGTTATTCCTGATTCCATGAGGGATGGCATCATTGCCGGGTATGCCGCAGCAGAGGCCCGGATAGCGACTGATCTTGCGGCTCGCTATGAGGCGGTGGTAGCAGGTTACGAACAGGAGAGGTAGAAAACCTCGGAGGCTTATCTGCCGGAGTCGGCAGATTTTACAATTCCGGCCGTATCGAGCTTATACCAGTGATATACACGGTCATCATTCCCCCCGGTTTCCGGACGGTGACCTCATCATCAAGTTTTTTGTGCAGCAGAGCCTGACCGACCGGTGAATCCATGCTGATTCTGCCAATGTTGACGTCTATTTCATCCGGACCAACCAGCTGATAACAACGTGTCTCTCCTGATTCTTCTTCGTAAGTAACCCAGCAGCCAAACGTAATCTGATTCGGATTCGTCGGTACAGTTGCTACCTTCAACACTTTCAGGCGCGAGCCGAGGTGTTTCAGTTTGCGGTCGATCTCGCGCAACCTTTTTTTGCCGTAAATGTATTCCGCATTCTCCGAACGGTCACCTTCTGCCGCCGCGTCAGAAACCCCCCGGACAACCTTGGGGCGTTCCACTTTCCAGAGGTAGTCATATTCGTCACACAGTTTTTTCAGCCCTTCAGCAGAAATCAGGTTTGTCATTCGGCAGCTCCAATATTTTAGACAAAAACAGCCCGCGGGTGCGGGCTGTTCGGTAGTGACAGGTTATAAGAGCAGATTACTTTGCGACGTCGAGCAGCTCCACATCAAACAGCAGAGTGGCATTCGGAGGAATGGCTCCGCCGGCCCCCCGTGCGCCATAACCGAGATTGGAAGGGATAATCAACTTGCGCTTGCCGCCGACTTTCATCGTCATGACGCCTTCATCCCACCCTTGAATGACCTGGCCGACGCCAATAGTGAACGAGAACGGCTCATTGCGGTCAACCGAGCTGTCGAATTTTTTGCCGTTTTCAAGTGTCCCGGTATAATGCACCTTGACCGTTTTACCGGCAGCCGGGGATGCCCCCTTGCCGACTACGACATCGACATACTTGAGCCCGGATGCGGTTGTCACTGTTTTCTTTGCCTCTTGTGCGGCAAAGGCCGGGACAGCTAGCAACGCCGTCATAATAATTGATGCTGCAATTTTGCTGAAACGTTTCATTCGTTTATTCCTCCTGATCTGTTTTGTTGCAGGTGCCGGCAAGGATAGACGGTTTTGCTCCCGCTGGCAACAGAGATTTTTATTGGAATGAGGGGGATTCCCGCTATAACTTCCGGAGTATCTCAATCCACTCTTGAATGAAAAGATCGATATACTCCCGGCTGATGGCACTGGAATGTGGTGTGATCAATACGTTGGGATGCTCCCAGAGAGTCGAGGCGGGAGGCAGCGGCTCCTCGGCAAATACATCCAGTCCGGCGCCCGCGAGAGGACCATTATTGAGGGCGGCTAAAAGATCTTCTTCCCGATAGCAATTACCTCGCCCAAAATTATACAAGTATGCCCCCGGCTTCATGGCATTGAGATGCCGAGCGGTGAAGATGCCGTCGGTTTCCGCCCCGCCCGGCAGGACAAAGACCACGTGATCGGCGCAAGGGAGTTCCTCTTCGATCATGTCGAAGGAGATTACCCTGTCAATGCCGGGATTACCGCCGAAGCCCCTTATATCGCGCTTGACTGCGGTAATTCGTACCCCGAAAGCTTTCAGCAGTTCTGCCATCGACTGACCCAGCGATCCAAACCCGACTATCAGCACTCTCTGATTGAAAAGCGATACACACCCGTTGTAATCGAGGCGGCCCCAGATCTTTCTCTTCTGGTCTGCAAGCGACTTTCCGATATGCCGGTTGAAGTGGAGCATCATCGAGAGCAGGCTTTCACGCATGATGCGTCCGTGAAAACTGCCGTAGAATGTTCTCACACGACCGCTCGGGTCTACAGCGACCCAATCATGCCCGGCTGCGGGTGTAAAAAGCGCCTTCAGTTTTGGGGCTCCTTCGTACCAACCGGATTTGAATGCCCAGGCGAGAGCACAATCGGCTTCAGGGAGTTTTTCAAGAAAATCGCTGGTCCCTTTGGCAACGTAAATATGGGTATCAGGAAGAATCTCGCCAATCAAATCGACATGGCGTGGTTTGATCGAGAATGCATCTACGCTGTTGTGAAGATGGATGAGGAGATTGCTAATTTTCATCGCTGCACTCTGGAGCTTTTATTGTGTTTGGTAAGCGCTTCATGGGCATTTATCCTCTTACAGAAGTTGGAACGATTTCGGCGCTAACCGGCGCGCAGTTTTTTTGCGCGTCCGGTAGAGTGCGTTGTTGGCTGTTCCGATTGTATATCCGCATAGGAATCGAGCAATTGCCGGATCATTCGCTGATATTGCG
>JANNLB010000185.1:0-2523 GCA_031396605.1 Geobacter sp.
ATATTTTTGAGCGCATCATTCGGAAAGGGGCCGGGGTTTTGGCTGAGCAGGCGTTCATAGATCTGACGCTCACGCCCGGGGACATGAAAATCAAGGTTGTCGCCGGACTTGAGGCGACCGACTTCCAGGACGACCTGTGACCGTTCATTCAACAGGTCAAGAATGGCATCATCAATGCTGTCGATACGCGAGCGAAGATCCTCGATGGGTAACGCATTTTTCTGCAAGGGAAACCGCCTGGTGGGCAACCGTGATAGATGCTAAAAGGGAGGAATACCATAAAACAAGGCATAAGAAAAAGCAACCGCTTTTAGCTGAATTTCGCGAGCCAGGCGTCAAAAACAGCCACCTTCTCTTCTCCGAAAGGGAGCAGTTTCTTTCTCACCTTTTCAACGCTACTTCGCTCGTCCAACTTGCCCGGTTTCTTCGAATAGAATAAATCGGCAAAGCAGATTATCTGTTCTGAAAGTGATTGCGGACACATGTCTCGATGCGGAAGCGGCAACCCTTGCCGGATAATATCTTCACAAGTCAAACCGGCACCGGTATGGCGTTCCGATACCATTGCATGGTGCGGGTACCCCTCCCGCTCAAGGATCTCACGACCGAGAACTCCGTGCATGATGTACGGATTTTTCCCATGCAGCCCGAGTTCTGGCGCATGTACCTGGGAGACACCGATGTCGTGCAGCAGTGCCGCTTCTTCAATAAAGATGCGGCTATCTTCGGGCATCACCAGACGGTCGGCAACCTCCAGCGCAAGATCCGCGACATGCCGGCTGTGTTCGAGAACAATTTTAAATGCTTCGCCCTCAAGATAACGAGCCAATAGTTTTGTTGCCCACATGCAGCACTCCAGTCATTATTTTGAACGGGTTGTCCAGATTGATAAAATTATTTCTGAGTAGTTCGAATCTGTCGCAAGTCTACAAAACTGTCATTCCCGAAGCGTTTCTGATCGGGAATCCGGTTGTAACTGCCTGAATAACCAGATCCCCGATAAAGGCATTCGGGAATGACAAACTTTATAGCGGCGAATTAAGAACTAATCAGGAAATTATTTCTTGGAAATAAAAATAATCCGGTGAATAGTAGCAGAAGTTTGGCGGAGTTCAAGCGTCATTATATCGCTTCCGGCTTTACATTCGCTTGCACGTCATGCTAGCCTTGCAAAAATTCGGTCCTGTGACGGTTAAATGTTCTCGTCATGGAGCCCCAGGAGCTCTTTTAATATGAAACGAAAAGCAATCGCCCTCCTCTCGGGGGGACTCGACTCGACTCTGGCCGTCAAGATGATGCTTGATATTGGCATCGAAGTCGAAGCACTCAACTTCACCTCTCCTTTTTGTACCTGCACAGGGAAAAACTCCGGCTGCAAATCAGAAGCGGTTCGTGTTGCACAAGAATACAACATTCCG
This sequence comes from Geobacter sp., assembly GCA_031396605.1. GTDB lineage: Bacteria > Desulfobacterota > Desulfuromonadia > Geobacterales > Pseudopelobacteraceae > JACRCG01. Next base: position 1,419 of record JANNLB010000185.1, read on the forward strand.
ATTAAAGTAGTAAACAAGGGATTGGACTATCTTGAAATTGTGCGAAATCCTGTTCACGGCTACGGAAAAGGTGTTAATCCCTGTGTTGACTGCCGGATTTATCTTCTCAGGAAAGCCAAAGAATATATGCGTGAAATTGGCGCTGACTTTGTGTTTACCGGAGAGGTGCTTGGTCAGCGGCCGATGAGCCAGCGGCGGGATACGCTACGAGTCATCGAACGGGAAAGCGGCCTGGAAGGGCTCCTGCTGCGTCCGCTCTCCGCCCGTCATTTTGAACCGACGATACCCGAAAAAGAGGGGTGGGTGGATAGGAACAAAATGCTGGCAATTGAAGGCCGGTCGCGCTCGGTACAGATGCAGATGGCCGATGACCTGGATGTCAAGAACTACCCCTGCCCGGCCGGTGGCTGCCTGCTGACCGAGCTGTCATTCGTTCCGAAAATAAAGGATGTTTTTGATCATACGGAGGAACTCAATCTGCGTGATTTCAGGTTGCTCAAAACCGGCCGTCATTTCCGTATCGCACCGCAAAGCAAGGCGATCATGGGTCGCAGCGAAGGTGACAACAATCAGCTCGAACATGCCAGGTTACCTGGAGAAGCCGCACTTACCTGGATGGACGGCAACACCCCGGTAGCCATCATCATCGGCGGTCAGGACGAAGAGCTTCTCAATTTAAGCGCCAGAATTATGCTGCGCTATACGAAAGCGGAATTTGGTGCCGAATGCCGGATTGAACTGCGGCTCAACGATTCACAGCAGATTTTTTCAGTGGTTAATGACATGGGGCCGGATGCGGTTGAGAAGTATCTGGTGGCGTAACGTAAACCTGACCTTTACATACCTATAACGAAATGCGGTCCCCCGGCAAAAACATCGGGGGGCCGTTTATCTGTTACCCCAGCTTCAACTCATCCAGTGACAACCGGTAGCCGGGGAGGAGTTTTTCCAGAAAGTAGATCACATCGGGCAGCCGACTGGCAGACAACTGTTCGAAATGCTCCGCTTCCGCCCGGCGGAACTCGTGGTTTCCGCTCTTCCCCTCTTCAATGCATTTCGTCAGTGCCGCTATCTTGTCAGCTGCCTTTACCAGAAGAACATACTC
>JANNLB010000198.1:0-3916 GCA_031396605.1 Geobacter sp.
CGAAGGCGAACACTAAGATTGTGGGACGCATGATTATGACAACCTGGAATGACGCAAGACATAGAATCTCCTCTTATTCAGTTTTTTGTCTTTCTTTTTTCTTGGGATAACTCGTTTATATGCGGTTACAAAAGCATCCTATATAGGATAATGCATCTTATAAAGGATGCTTTCGGTATCTTATATAGGATGCTTGCAAGGTATCCTATATAAGATGCTTTGTCATTTTTGGTATCCTATATAGGATGTCTTTAGGCATCTCATATAGGATGATTATGCCCGTGCCTGCCTTTAATGAAATCAAGCATGATTCTCTCCTCCAGTTCAGTTCCGCGGATTGGGCCATACGGAACATACCAGAGCTTTTCCTCCGGGTTCCATCTCCCTCCCGCAGCTTTCAGCCTCTCTCGCAGGTCAGTTTCGGAAAAATTGACAGTCATGGGGACAATATCCTCATCGCGAAACCGCAGGAAGGGACTCCACGGTTTTTCCTCTACAACGATCTCGACCGTCTTTATCCGTACCCCCCGGTCTTCATCGTACCGATACCGGACATAGAGCAGCGCCTTGCCGTATTTTTCCACCAGATGTTTCGTCCCCTTCTGTCCTGGCTTAAGGTTCAGTCGCGTTTTCATGCCCCGCCTCCAATTGCCGCTGAATTTATATCACAAGAGCCTGCTAATAAAAAATTAATTTATCAAATAAATTTAGACACTCGATATTACATATTGACACATAGGTTGTCAATTGATAACCTTACCTTAAATTTGCCACTTTCTTATGCTGGCATCAATGGAGGACGATATGCATGCAATACAGAATGCGGTTATGAATCAGTATGATACAGCTTTGAGATCGCTTGGGATCCCAATCTCGCAACATTCGGAATACAAAAAGTGGCTGCGTTTTTTTTATGATTTCTGTGCAAAATATCCGGTTCCTGATTCAAGGACTGAACAAGTGCGTCTGTTCAGTGAAAAACTGCGGGAAAAGAAACAAACCGAAGCGCAGTGCAGGCAGGCTGCTCATGCGGTTTCTCTTTATTTTGAATTGCAGAAAGAGGAGCCCCAACGAAGAGAAAATACTACAACGGTTAGTCCCGCTGTGGTGACGACGCAGTTGTATCAATCTACTGCAACCCGGCGCATGTCTCAATATTCCGTGGCAGGTTATGAAGAGAAATCAGATTCACCCGAGTGGGACGATATTCTGACCAAACTGGCGGGAGAGATCAAGGTACGTCATTATTCTCGCAAAACGCTTCAAACCTATGCGCAATGGTCGCGCAGGTTTCAACGCTTCCTGAAAAATAAACCGCCGCAAGAACTGACAACGGCTGACGTAAAGGAATATCTAACCTTTCTTGCGGTAAAATGCAAAGTTGCCGCATCAACACAGAATCAAGCTTTCAACTCCCTGCTGTTTCTCTTCCGCCATGCGCTGAAAAGGGAATTCGGCATTCTCAATGGCGTACCACGGGCGAAGAAATCGCTCTATATCCCGATGGTGCTGTCTCGACCGGAGATTGACGCCATACTGAAACAACTCTTATATCCATATAACCTCGTCGTCAAAGTCCTGTTTGGTTGTGGCCTGCGTCTGTTCGAGTGCCTGCAAATACGGGTTGGCGATTTCAATTTTGAAGCCGGTATGCTTTTGGCCCATGGCAAGGGGAAGAAGGATCGCACCGTGCCGATTCCGGAATCGATCCTGGCGGAGTTGAAAGCACAAATAGAGGTGGTGGGGAGACTGCATGACAAGGATCTTGAAGCGGGATACGACGGGGTGTTTATGGAGGACGAGATTGAAAAGAAATACCCGAAGGCACCCAAGGAGTTCATCAACCAGTGGTTCTTTCCGCAACGCTCGCTGACGAAGATGGAGGAAACCGGGCAGATGCGGCGTTATCATCTGCATGAATCCGAGTTACAGGGGGCGCTCTACTGGGCGGTGCGCCGGGCGAAGATTCCCAAGAAAGTCACCGCGCACACCTTCCGTCACTCCTTTGCCACCCATCTACTGCAGGCTAATTACGATATACGCACCATTCAGACGCTGCTCGGTCACGCCAGCTTGAAAACGACGATGATTTATACCCATTGCGTTCCGGTCAGAACGGTGAAGGAACCGAGAAGCCCCCTCGACCTGGCGGCGTAATCAAAATTTCCGGAACAATCCGGAAACCTTACCGATGATCGAAAAATCATCTTTGCCCGGACGCAGGATGATCGGCTCCATGGTACTGTTTTCCGGCTGGAGGCGAATGTTCCGTTTTTCCCGGAAGAAGCGTTTCAAGGTCGCCTCACCGTTGACTATGGCGACAACAATATCGCCGTTTTCAGCCGTACCCTGCGGCCGCACCAGCGCCAGATCACCTTCCTGTATATGGGCATCGATCATTGAATCACCCTTGACGCGAAGAAAGAAAGTGCCGCCGTTTTTGGCCTGGGACTGGTCGATGGAAAAGTACCCCTCGATATCCTCGACCGGAGGCTGCGGCAGACCTGCACGCACGACCCCGACAATGGGGAGTGAGGTCGCCTGTGAAGCGGAGGGAGGCAGGACGATTCCCCTGGAACTCCCTTCCCGGCGGTTGAGAAAGCCTTTCTTCTCCAGCGCCTTCAAGTGCTTCATGATGCCGAGGGTGCCGTTGACGCCGAGTTCTCTGGCGATCTCGCGCTGGGAGGGGGGAGTGCCGTTACGTTCGATGTAGCTGGTTATAATATCCAGTACCTGCTGTTGGCGGGATGTAAGTTCTTGCATGAATTACTCCACAATAATTCGATATAAGGGTATCACATGACAACCTATCAGATTGATTGAACTCCGTCAATATCGACACTATGCGAATGGACTCACCATTCACATGGTTTTGATGGGTGTTTGCGTCGTAATTATGACCTCTTTTATCTTGCCGTAATCGCATCATAAATGCTACTTTGCCTCCGCTTTGAATCATCTGCGGAGGTTTTTTTGTGAGCATATTTCGTTACCTGACAGCCGGTGAATCGCACGGACCTCAATTAAGTGCAATTATTGAAGGGCTGCCGTCCGGGATACATATTTCTGTTGGGACACTGAATCATGATCTGGCACGGCGGCAGCAGGGGTATGGCCGTGGTGACCGGATGAAAATCGAGAAGGATACCGCCGAGCTGCTGTCCGGTGTGCGCTGGGGAGAGACGATCGGATCACCTGTGACCCTGGTGGTGAAGAACCGCGACTGGGAGAACTGGTCCGAGAAGATGTCGCCGCTTCCGGAACATCGCGATGACTCCAGTGCTGTGACGCGTCCTCGCCCCGGTCATGCAGATCTATCGGGCGTTTTAAAGTACCACCATAACGATGTGCGTAACGTGCTGGAGCGCTCCAGTGCGCGTGAAACAGCGGTTCGCGTGGCTGTCGGTGGTGTTGCTAAGGCGCTGCTGGCCGAGTTTGGCATCAAGGTTGGCGGCTTTGTGACGGAATTGGGTGGGGTCTGCGCCACCATCCCTCAGGAACCGCTGGAAATCCTGTGGCAGCGCGCAGAAACATCAGAAACGTTCTGCTGCGACCCGTCAGCTGAAGTTGCTATGAAGCGGGCCGTTGATGCGGCAAAGGCAGACGGTGATACATTGGGGGGAGTTGTTGAAGTACAGGTGATTGGCGCCCCCCCGGGTCTTGGAAGCTATGTGCAGTGGGATCGCAAGCTGGATGCGCGCCTGGTAATGGCGCTGATGAGCATTCAGGCCATCAAGGGGGTCGAGGTCGGAATCGGCTTTGAAGCTGCCCGCAGACCCGGTTCCCGTGTGCATGACGAAATTTTTTACCAGGGTGGCTATCGACGAAACAGCAATAATGCCGGTGGAATTGAAGGGGGGATGTCAAATGGCGAGCCGATTGTTGTACGGGCAGCCATGAAGCCTATCCCGACACT
>JANNLB010000233.1:0-5265 GCA_031396605.1 Geobacter sp.
AGATCTCCCCAGTAAAAACTGGATCAACGAACGCCTCATATTCACTCACGGCAACGGCATTACCTTCGGCCCGGTCAGCCGGATCAGCAAAGAGGGGCTGCCGGAGTTTTTCGTCAAGGATATCCCGGCCGTCAGTCTGGCCGACATCAAGGTAACCAGGCCCGAAATCTATTTTGGCGAGCTCTCCAATGACTATGTGATCGTCAAGACCAAGGTCCCGGAATTCAGCTATCCGACCGCCACCGGCAATATCAATACGACCTACGCCGGAAAAGGGGGGGTGCCGATCGATTCGCTCTTCAAAAAAGCCCTCTTCGCCGCAAAATTTAAAACAGAAAAGATCCTGCTTTCGTCGGATATAACCGCAGAGAGCCGGGTTCTCTACAACCGCAATATCAACGAGCGGATCAAAACGGTAGCGCCTTTCCTCCGTTTCGATAGTGATCCCTACATGGTGGTGGACGAAGGGGGGAAGCTCAAATGGATTATCGATGCCTACACCTATTCGGATCGTCTCCCCTATTCAAAACCGCTCAGGGGGGGCATCAATTACATGAGAAACTCCGTCAAGGCGGTTGTCGATGCCTATGACGGTTCACTCAACTTCTACATCAGCGACCCGAATGATGTCCTCGTAAAAGTCTACGCCCAGATGTTTCCGGGTCTCTTCAAGCCGATGACGGCCATGCCTGGCGACCTGCGCAAGCACGTCCGCTACCCGCATCAGTTCCTCCAGGTTCAGGCCGCCATGTTTGCCGCCTACCATATGACCGATCCCAAGGTCTTCTACAACAAGGAGAATCTCTGGGAAATCCCTGCCCTCGGCGACAAACCGATGGAGCCCTACTACACGATCATGAAACTTCCGGGTGAAAAGGTAGAGGAATACATCCTGCTGCTGCCGTTTACCCCCTCCAAGCGGGACAACCTGGCGGCATGGCTGACAGCCCGCTGTGATGGGGAAAATTACGGAAAAATAATGGCCTACACCTTCCCGCGCGACCGGTTGATCTATGGCCCGAAACAGATCGACGCCCGTATCAATCAGGATTCCTTCATATCCCAGCAGCTGTCACTCTGGAACCAGCGCGGCTCGGAGGTCATCCGCGGGAGCCTGCTGGTGATACCGATTGAAAAATCACTGCTCTACGTACAGCCGCTGTTTCTTGCGGCCGACAAGGCCGGTCTGCCCGAACTGAAGCGGGTGATTGTCGCCTTCGGTGATCAGGTTGTCATGGAGGAGAACCTGGAGCTGGCATTGCAGCGGCTCTTCGGTGGTAAAAAAGCTGCCGTCGCTGTCGCCGGGGCGGTCACGGCAGATTCGAAAGCATCACCAGCAGCGCTGGCCAAGGAAGCGATGAGCCTCTATGAGAAGGCGACCACCCTGCAACGCCAGGGCAACTGGTCCGGTTACGGCGAGGAGTTGCGCAAGCTGGAGCTGGTTCTGAAGCGGATGGCGCAGTAGCAGCACAACAAAAGGCCTCAGGCCGAAAACTACACAGGGGAAGATACTATGACGAAACTGATGATGGGACTTGCTGCAATGGCATTTGTGTGGGCTGTGCAGGCACAGGCGGCAGAGTTAACCTGGCAGAAGGATATCAAGCCGCTCTTTGACAAACAGTGTGCGGGCTGCCACGGCACGGAATCTCCGGAAAATGAGGAATTCAGCAAGGACAAGAAAAAGTGGACAGACAAAGGTATCGGCATGCGGATGGATACCTACAGCCACCTGATTGCCCACGTGGGCTGGCCATACACTGGCGCCATGATGCGGCGCCTGGATGACGGCAGCGGCAAGGCTGACAAAAAAGCGGGCAACATGTACGAACACCTCGGTGCAACTGAAGCCGAACGTAAGGCCAATCTGGAGATATTCAAGGCCTGGGTCGGCAACTGGAACCTGAAGCGCGGGAAGGATGTCACTAAAGAGGAGTTGAACTCCCTCAAGATCAAATACTGAACCGGCAATCAGTGGGGTAACGCTTGAAGCATTTTGTATTCAGGACATTGACGCAGGCGAAGCGCCTGATCGTTACGGTGATCGGTTTCACGATCCTGGCTGCCGGGGTAGCCATGATCGTGTTGCCGGGCCCTGCGATATTGGTTATCCCTATCGGACTGGCGATACTGGCCACCGAATTCATTTGGGCCAGAAAACTTCTTGTCACGGTTAAAGAGCGCATTGAGCGCATGAGAAAAGGAAACGAATGTCAGAACAATCCATAATGTGGGTAGCGTTCGGGCTGCTGATGGTCGTCATGCTGGCGATCGATCTGGGGATGAACCGCAAGGCCCACACGGTTTCATTCCGCCAGGCACTGACCTGGAGCATCATCTGGGTTTCGCTGGCGATGGCATTCAATGTCGGGATATACGCCTTCCTGGGTAAAACCAAGGCGCTTGAATTCTTTACCGGCTATATTATCGAAAAATCGTTGTCGGTCGATAATCTGTTTGTCTTCATCATGATCTTCGCCTATTTCAAGATCCGTGTTGAGCATCAGGCACGCATCCTGAAGTGGGGCATACTCGGTGCGCTGGTACTGCGGGCGCTGTTTATATTTATCGGCATCGGCCTTCTTACTTACTTCCACTGGTTGTTCTATCTGTTCGGAGCGCTGCTGTTGTTTACCGCCTGGAAGATGGCTTTTGGAGGGCAAGAGGAGGTACATCCGGACAACAATCTGCTCGTCAAGCTGGCCCGCAGGCTGTTTCCCTTCACGAAGCGGGTGCGTGGCGACTGGTTCTTTAAGCGCCGGAATGGTTTGCTGGTAGCCAGCCCTTTGTTTCTGGCGTTGGTGATGGTGGAGAGCAGCGACGTGCTATTCGCTATTGACTCCATACCGGCCATATTTGCCGTAACTCTCGACCCGTTCATCGTCTTTACATCTAACATCTTCGCCATCATGGGGCTGCGAGCCCTCTATTTCCTGCTGGCCAGCGTCATGGGGATGTTCGTATACCTGAAACTGGGAATATCATCCATTCTGGCCTTTGTCGGCGGCAAGATGATCGCAACGGCTATGGGGTTCCATATTCCGATTCAGGTTTCGCTGGGGGTTATCTTTACCTGCCTTTCCATGGCAATCCTCGCTTCGCTTATCATCGGCAGGAAGCCGGCAAAACAGCCCATTCCAATTAAAAGCAATTGACTTTACGACACACCACACTCAAGGAGGAAACACCCATGAAATGCCCGGTATGCACTACAACAGATCTGACGATGTCCGATCGCCAGGGAATCGAAATCGATTACTGCCCGCAATGCCGGGGGGTATGGCTGGATCGGGGGGAACTGGACAAGGTTATCGAGCGATCTGCCGTTATGCCCGTGCAACAGTCGGCGGATGTTCCCCAGCCGCGCTACCGTGAACCGGAATATCCGTCGTCACAAATGAGGCAAGGTCACGATAATCATCATGGCTACAAGCAACAGCAGGGGCATGGAAATTATGGTCAGCATAAGAAAAAATCGTTGCTGAGTGAACTGTTCGATTTTTAACGACAAAAAACATGCAGGACTAAAATAACTGGAACCGGCTTGGAAAATACAATTTTTCTCACCACATTCGGATTGATTTTTCTGGCGGAGTTGGGTGACAAAACCCAGCTTACCGCCATGGCCCTGGCATTGCGCTACCCGTGGCAGAAGATCTTTGTGGGGATAGCGGCAGCTTTTGTTGTGCTTAATCTGGCTGCTGTCGTGGTAGGCAAGGTGCTGTTTCTGCTGCTGCCGATCTTCTGGGTGACACTGGTATCTGCATTGCTCTTTCTCTATTTCGGCTACAGCACCCTGCGTCACGCCTGCGACTGCGATGGCGATGAGTGCGGCCCGCCACCTACAGCTGCCACTGCCGCCCGCACCGCCTTCATCATGATCTTTATGGCCGAACTGGGGGACAAGACCCAACTGGTGACTGCCAGTCAGGCGGCCCAACATTCCGATAGTCTGACGGGGATGAGCATGGTCTTTGTGTCATCAACGCTGGCATTGTGGTGTGTGTCGCTGCTGGGGATGTTTGCCGGAAAGCAGCTGGTTCGCTTTATACCGCTCTGCTGGATTCACCGATCTGCTGGATTCATGTTTCTGGTATTTGGAGTTGCGGCACTCTGGAAGCTAAGGGGGATGTAGTTTTATCGATGATAAAAATACAGTTTCGACTCACAAACAGATTTTCGGCTTTTCTGTTGCTCACTTTAACGTTACATGTGCTCGCGCACAGCCTCGTTCTGCCAAAGTTGGAGTTTAACTCGCTTCAAGGACAGGCTGTCTGCTCAGCCCTCCTCACGGCCGACGACAGCGACAAACAAACACATATGGGGGATTTCAAACCACCCAAACACTCGTTCGTAGACTATTCGACTTTTTTTTCTCCCAAACATTTCATCCCTGCCTACAATCCAAGCGCCTCCACGCTTCCAGTCTACGAGCCGTTCCAGGCACAGCCACAGGTTTACCTGGAAATTATTGTCCCCCCGGACAGCCTCGTCTGATTTCAGTCTCAGCTCTCAAGTAAAATTAACTGGCCATCTTTTTAAAAAAGGAATCTTACATGACCATGCGTACCCCCATTCCAACAGTAGCTACATCAGTCACCCCTGACTTCACCCTGGTAGGCATCCTCACCGGCAGCCCCAATGATCTGCCGACCGTTGTCAAGGTACGTGACACTCTGACCGAACTCGGCATTAAAAGTGAAATTGTGGTCGCCTCGGCCCATCGGACCCCGGATAAGGTTTTTGCCTACCTGGACCGTGCCCACCGGGAAGGGGTGCAGGTACTGATCGGCTGCGCCGGCGTCGCCGCCCACCTGGCCGGAGTGATCGCCGGGCATACCCGGTTGCCGGTTATAGGGCTGCCGCTAGGCAACGGCCCTCTGACAGGCCTTGACAGCCTCCTCTCCACCGTCCAGATGCCTCCGGGAGTGCCGGTAGCCACCGTAGCCATCGACGGAGCCCGCAACGCAGCCTTGTTGGCGGCCAGGATCCTGGCTCTCAAGTACCCGGAGATCGACCGTGCTCTGGAAGCGGCGGCCGGGCGAGAGCGTGAGCGCTACGACCTTACCGCCGATGAGGCTCTGGCAAAACTTACCGTCTGAATGACAAAAGTTCAAGGAGATGAAAATGAAAAAACACGTTGTTAAGATATTTGCAGTTATGGCAGCAGCCTTATTCCTGAGTGTCACAGTGCTGGAACTCAACGCCCACGCCAGGGCCGGTGGGAGCCGTTCTTCCGGAGGCGGTTCGCGTAGTTATTCCAGG
>JANNLB010000253.1:0-9210 GCA_031396605.1 Geobacter sp.
TACCTGGCCCGGCACCCGGTTGGAGCGCCCCCGCTCGGTATAGAAATACTCCAAAGCCAGGTTGTTGCGCACACCGAACCAGTGGGAATAGCGTCCGAAAAACTCCTGGGCATTGGTTCCCTGGGAGTGTCCGGGCGTCATATTGTGATAGACGTACCCGCGCGGGAACTCAAAGTCGTCGTAGAGCATAACGCTGCCGAAAAAATACTCGAAGCGGAAATCGTCCCTGCAGGAAGCGTTAAGACAGGGCACGAAAATGCCAGCCACGTAGCTCTCGACAAACGGCCAGACCCCTCCGGCATTGTCCTCACCTGAATACTCCCCATAAAATTCGGTATTGCCCAGCCATGGTGCTCGAAAACGCAGATCAAAGCCGGCAATCGAATTTGATTGATCGTTGTCAACGCCTCCCAAGATGGAAGCGGAACTTCCCTGGAAACCGGGGCCATACATTTGGCGAACGAAATTGCCGCCGTACTCGAACCATGAGGTCGGCTTCACCGACAGCTTGGCACCTGCAAAATAGGGACGTCGATGATCGGCAGTTCCGGCATCGGTATCATCAAAGCGGGATATGATCAGCGAGTATTTGACATTTCCCAACCACCGTTTAGCCCAGGCCACGTCCAGCGGTTCTGGACTGGAGAGTTTGACCAAATCGAAGTTGCGGGCGTTGTTGGTCAGGGTTGTTGTCCCGCGGTATCCCGGACCGAACCAGTTTTCATCGCGTCCCGCTTCCAGTTCCAGGCTGCCGCCTCCCAATTTCAGATAGCCCCGATTAAGCCGGAGCGAGGAATCTTCCTGGGATACCAGGATCGACGGTTCTACCAGCCCGGCTACCTTGTCGCTGATATAGCCCTCCGCCGCCCAGCGCAACTCGCCGCTGTGGCCCCGTGGATGGATCACGCCGTTGTTGTTTTCCAGTAGCGGTGTCCCCTCTGTGCCGGTCGTATGGACGATACCCGGCCCTAAGGGTCGCAGATCACCGCCGATGAATCCGAATGCTGACTGGTGTCCGGGGTCGAGAGAGTCCCGATTATAATCTCTCGGCACCCCATCCAGATATACATAGCGCATACGAAGGGACGATGCAGGATTGTAATCGAATAAATGGGGCTTTTTGTCCGGCTGTTCCCGCAGGGAAAACTCGCGGGGAATCAATCTGCGAATCAGAGTGATCAGCTCCCGGGCAAATTCCGGTGCAGTCGTTTCCAGTGTGGCCGCGTTTTTCTCCGCTTCCAGCACCAGTCGTGCCGCTTCGGCTTTCGAATAGGGTTTCAGACCCTTTATCTCAGATGTAATCAGCCCCATGCCGGCCAGTTTGTCCAGATAGAGGTAGATGGGGCTGTCAAGCGGTATGTTGGCGGAGGCCAGTGCCCAAACCTGAGCAGGGGTTATAATCAACAGGAAGAAAAGGAGGAGTAACGGAATATGTTTAAACATATAATGATCCTTTTGATGCAATTCTTTCAATATGCACCTTTGCCGGAAAAGACTATCAGAATGGTCCGAGCGAGGAGAATAATATCAAACCAGACGGACCAGTTACGGATATAATAGGTGTCGAGATATTCCTGTACGTCAAGATCGCCGTCACTTCGCGCAGACACCTGCCATAATCCAGTCATCCCGGGGATCACACTTCTACGCAGCTCGCGGAATTCGTCATTAAACCGTTCCAAATGGTAATGAGGAAAAGGGCGCGGACCGACCAGACTCATCTCGCCACACAACACATTCCAGAGTTGCGGAAGTTCATCCAGGCTGGTTTTGCGAAGGATAGTGCCGATCCCTTTCAGAATACGCGGATCATCCTTAAGTTTGAAAAATCGATTCCATTCATGTCTCGCCTTCGGGTTCGCGGCGAGGTGCTCATGAAGGAGCTTCTCTGCATCCAGATACATAGTCCGCAGCTTCCAGACCTTGAATTTTCTCCCCCCACGGCCTTCCCGCACCTGACAGTAAAAGGGGTTGCCCGGACTGGCGAGCATGACACAGGTGGCAAATAAGCTCAGGATCGGGATACTCAGGAGGAAGAGCGGGAGTCCCAGGAAATAATCCATAAACAGTTTGGCATATCGACTTCTGCGTAAAAGGAGGTTTTTCTGGATTTCAAGACCTACCATGCCGCCCATATCCCGGGCTTCCACCCAAAGGCTCTGCAGACCTATTAAATCAGGGATGATAATGATATGAAGAAAGCGAAGCTTGTGTACAAGCTCAACCTGAAATTCCCGGCCTGCGCCAGGAATTGCAAGCAGGGCATACTTGATCTTTCCAGCAACATCGTTAGCTCGCAGAAGCCTGTGAATAACGGGTACTCCCTCTAGCATTTCCCCAGCTTTTTTATAATCGTCGTCAAAGACCGCCACCGGGCGCAAGCCCATTGTCTGGTCCTTTAGCAGGGACTGTACCACATGCTTCCCGGTGTGCGCCGCACCCAGCACAACCACCGGGGTCCCCCAGCAGTTCAGACGAATCAGCATCGTGCGGAAAAATGACTGGATAATTGGAGGAATGATGAGGACAAAGAAGAACGAAATCAAGAGGGTCCCGCGTGACCTTTCAGCATAGTTGACAAGAAAATCCCAGGAAATAAAAAGCAGCAGAAAAACAACTGTGGATCTAACACGGCGGCGAAGCCTTTCCACCTGGGTAAGGCCATAGCCGGGATAGAGCCGCATGAGCCAGTACCCTGAAGGAACAAGCAGCATCCCGACGATAAGCAACTGATAATGCGAAGTGCTTATCTGTGCCGGCCTCCAATGGTCAAACAACTGACGGCATAGATAGCCGAGGTAGAGCGAAAGCTGGAGGGACAGAACGTCCACCCCAATCATTGCCCACATTACCCATGGCCTTTCCCGGAACGACGCGATTATGCCTGCTGGGCAGGCGGCTAAACGCTCGGCAGCCTTCCCGTCTTCCACGGTATCAGTCATACGTTCAACAGCCGTTCAGAAAGATGGGAACCGATAAAACCGGCTCCTCCAGTGATTATTATACGCAAAATACACCCCTTCTTTATGTCCCATTAGGTTCGACAAAATCAGCAGTGGTGATGTCCGAAATGCCCAGTTGTCTCAGCTCTCGGACAAGGCGGCAGACGATAAAATCGGAACCACCGAAAATGATAATTATTCATTTTTCCAGTAGCCTTTATTCATACTCAATTCACGTTTTAACCACAACGGAATACCATGTTCGCTCTGCCCCAGATTATACCCGAGCAGCTTCATTCCCGTACGTACGATGGCAGTCGGGATCAACCAGGGGGCATGATGGAGCAAATAGTGTATTTCTGAGAAGACGAATTTTTTTCCTTCTCCCTCAGCCTTGCCAAACAGCGCTAAATACCAGGACTCACGACCTTGAAAAACCCCTAAGTCAAAATAGCGACGAAACTCCTCCATCATACTGTAATTGTGGGAATGATAGCATGTTGCCTCTGCTGAATATGCCACTTTCCAGCCTGCCTGCAGCATCTTGCCGGCAACATATCTATCTTCGCTTAGGATGACATCAGAAGGAAAACCACCAACTGCCTCAAAAGCTTCACGTCTGTAAGCAGCAAAAGAATTGGAAAGGAATGCAGTCTTGATCCCGAATCGGGGTGCATCGGCCATCTCCTTCACCTGACTCTGCGGAGGATAATTAAAGAGACGTGCATGGGCCTCGATAGGGTTCGCCTGAGGACGAGGCAATTGCCTCCCATATGCCGCCCCGACGCGTTCATCTTTAAAACAGGCCAGAAGGTTTTCAAATGCCTGCGAATCAGCCAAAATTGCGTCTTGCGTGAGAAAAACGATAATCTCCGCCTCGGAAACCATGCGTATCCCCAGCTGCCGTGTGCCTCCGTGGTTGAATTCGTTGGGAGGTATGACATGGAGCCGGGCGCCGGCAGCATGGAACCCGGCAGGCGAATTGTCTGTCGACCCCGAATCGATCACCAGGAAAGCATCCGGTTGCCGGGTCTGGCACTTCAGAGCTGCTAACAGCGGCTCCATGGTAGCTGCGGCATTGATGGTCGGGATACACAGAGCTACTTTCAAATAAAGCATTCTCCTTCAATATCAATCATAGAATTTCCGTCCCGGGAAAAGTTTCCTCATTTTCCGGTACTTCTGTGGAGGCAAGTTACGTCGCCGCCGCCCGCTGCATGATATCCCACGTTCTTGTCGCACAAGTATCCCAGTTGAATAATAGGGACCTTTCAAGACCTTTCCTGATAAGATCCGCACGCAACGTGCCGTCTTCAGTTATTCGCGTTAATCCATCGGCAATCGCATTCACATTCACTGGATCAACCATCAATCCGGCATCACCAACTACCTCAGGTAATGAAGTGACATTTGACGAGAGCACCGGCGTGCCGCATGCCATTGCTTCCAATGGCGGCAGCCCGAAACCCTCATAGAGTGAAACATACGCAACTGCAAGCGCCCCACGATACAGAGCAGGTAATTCCTCTTCAGTTATTCTGCCCAGAAAGACAATCCTGTCCGCAATCCCGACCTTCAACGCCACGGTGAGAAGTTCCGCGTCCTCTGCTCCGGATAATGCCAGCTTTATTTCAGGGTTCCTGCATCCCAAAGCGAAAGCTTCGATTAAACGATGAATATTTTTGTATATTCTTCTGTTTCCCACATAAAGTATGTACGGATAACCCGGGTCATAGACATCTCCTCCTGCACAGAAAATATTACTGACCGCAAGGGGAACGACGCTGACGAGATCAGGGGAAAGTCCGGACCATTCAAGTATCTCATCACGGGAGTACGCTGAATCAGTCAGGATGGAGGCGGCATCTTGCAGCAATCTGCGTATAATCCGGTTGTAATAAAGCCGATGAAGTGATGTCCCGTAATGTAAATGTATTAAATCATGAATTGTGACTACATAGGGTATTCTGCACCGGGCAGGCGGCATGAAACCAGGACTCCAGAAAAGGTCCGCGGCAACACGGTTGGCCGCGGCACCCAATAACCAGGGGGAAACGGGATTTTTGATTTTCCAGCTTCTGTTCAGATAGACCACATTATGGCCGTCCGGCTTACGTTCGAGAATCTCGCGAGCGTACCGTCCTATCCCCGTGTCCCCTAACCATCTGTCATCAACCAGTATGTTCATAAATATCGTTCCGCTGATAGTTGTCGCTTCCATCATATGAATTTACAGCAACCCCGCAAAAAAACTGCTTAAGTGAATGAGCAATCCAAGTATCCTTGAGTGCATAATACCAACCAAGAATCACAAAGCTCTGTAGTGTTTCCAACGTAACCGAAAAACTTAAAAACAACAAAACTAAAAATGGAACTGATTTTATGCCAAGATAAGTTAAAAACAACATAAAAAAGATCAGTCCCAGAATACCCCCTTTGTATAAGATTGCGGCTAAACCACAAAATAGGAATTCTTGTGATAAGCCACCTATGTTATTGAACAATATAGTAGCTATTTCACTGAGTTCAGGAATTGTCATCAGAGAGCTGTCTGGCCCCAGCAAAAAGCTTTTTACATCAAAAAACTGCAAACCATAATACGATAAAAAACGAAGCATAAAGCTGTCTGATTTACCAGATGTATCATAAACTAAATTGTTATATATCTGTTTGTAAATAAATAATGAGGTTAAATGCATTACACACAGATAAAAAATCGAAGTTACGTAAAGCGGAATACGATTCAAATATTTCTTGAATTGCAAGAGAATTACAATGAAAACAAATGTTATGGTAATTTTGGAAAATGACAATACAAGCCCAACCAAGATAAGGGCGATGGCAACTTTTCTCAGCCGGTAACTCTTCTCTGAACTGAAATGAAGATATAAAGCAATTAAATAAGAATTGAAAAAACCGGATTCCCGATAGAGGCCCGAAACTCTCGGCAGCAAATATTCAAATCCGAAGTTCGCAAAGGTGGCCAATGCATACTTTTCTCCCCAGATAAGGCTCGCCAAGTAGTCAGGGGTGACGTAATGTAACAGATCGGGCCTTAAGAAGAACATCCACATCTGCAACAGTGCGAACATTATATGGGCGATCAAGGTTATGAAAAGGTACTGGGTAAGATTTTTGTTGCTTATGAAAAGCAGATAGACTACCTGAAGCAATATTAATGAATATTTGATTGTAAAAAGCATGTCGTGAAGAGACAGCATCATCAGAAGCAGTACTGCATAGAACGATACGACACGGTATCTGGATGCCTTAAAGTGTAGTATCTTGAATACAAATTCGAAATCCAACACAGGCAGTAAAAGGTACAGATATACAGTTCGCCCTGAAATGGCCGGATTGACCAACGCAATGGAAAATGACAACACATAGAAAAACCTGATCATTGCCAGATAGGAACGCGCCACCGAAAATCGACAGAGGGGATATGGCAGACTCATGGTGTCAGGCATCAATGCGCCTGTCGATCACACGCTGATACAGGGAAATCCATTGCTCCGTCCAGCCCTCCACATCGAAAAACTTGTTTGCCGTATCCCGGATGACCGGAGCGGCGCTCCGCCAGTGGTCAATACGGTCCGCGACGGCGGCCATGGAAGCGATCAGTCCTTCCGGGTCTTCCGGGTCAAACAAAGCCCCATTATCCCCCTCGCGAACCATCTCGGGAATGCCCCCCCGATTGGAACCAAGCACCGGAACACCGAAGAAAAACGACTCAAAAACGACTCCCGGAAAGGTGTCATCCCAAAGAGACGGCACTACTGTAAAATCTACCTGATTAAAGAACGTTTCAGGCAGGACACGCCCTATGAAATTGACGCGATCATGCCGGTATCTGGATTTAAGATACGTCTCGTAATCTTTTTTTCCGGAACCGGCAACAACAAGACTCCAGGAATCAGGCGCATGCCCAACAAACGAGTCAAGAAGTAGTTCTATCCCTTTACTGGCCATCAGGCTGCCGATAAAACCGAATGTGACCCGCCCATCTGACGGTTGCCGTTTCGGCTCTCCAATTTTTCCGGCGGTGCCCATGTCACGGGCATTGTGGATAACCTCGCGGATCGGGACGCTGCTGAAATAGCCGTATCGCACTAAGTTATCGAGAATGAAACTGCTGACCCCGACAACGGCTGACACCTGATTACTCAAATGCGGGTGAAGGAGGCGCATTGCACGGCATTTCAGGCACTGGCGCCGGCATGGAGTCCCGTTATTATACATATTACTGCGGGGACAGATCAGATAGGGATCATGCAGCACCTGTACGATAGGAGTGCCGAGCCTTGACAGTTCGGACCATACCGCCACGGACCACCCGGTAAGATTGTGTGTGCAGACAATGTCAGGGGATTCAGTTTGCACAACCTTTGTAACAACCGATTTCATAAGGGGATTATAGATATCAGTGAAATGCCACAATGCTCTTTTCCAACCCGGAGGTTTCCCACCTCCAAAAGGCCAATACGTATTTTTCAGGCCGACACGCCATACTCGCACTCCATCGACAAAATCACTCGTCAGTCCGGGATTCGGATCGAGTGTGAGAACTGCTACGGCATGACCTTTCGCGTGAAGGGCGCTTACATGGGACCTCAATATGGTTTCAGCTCCACCAATCACATTCGGTTCGTAGAGTGAGTTTATAAACAGAATCTTCATAAGGGGAACTCCGGACTGACACCCATCTTTCCGTTTTCGCCGTCACAAATGGCCTTGCGCAGTAGTGACAACCGTTCGTACCTGTTCAGACGACACGCAAAAAATATCAATATGCACATATACAAAACTTTATTTGCCTGTCGCAAGCACCCGAAATGTTGTTGCAGATTTTTTTCAAAATAGCAGAGGTTTCTTGCAGTGTAATAAGCCCGCATATCCCCATCACCCAATAACCAGGCTTTAAAGGTATTGGAAAAACGCTTGCCGGAATTCCATTGAATATCAAGATCGAATATTTTTGCATCAGTGACAAGGAAGATTGAACCTCCGGATGATGTAATGCGATGAGTCAGCTCGTAATCATCCACGTATAAGACAAAGTCTTCGCGTGGAAATCCTATTTGTTCGATAATGGTGCGATGAAACATCAGTCCCCCGTATGTACAGACTTTGACAGGCAATAGAGGAGGAACTTCCTGTTTTTCGGGAGATGAAAACCATTTGCGAAGGCGCTTTAAAAGCTTGGAAGGAATGTCAAGAACATGAAAGCCCATAAAACTGGCGGCTCTAAGATAAACTTTTTTTGATGCGAAATCATCGGCAGGATCGCCCTGTAAATGAGTACGGTTTCCTAACACCGCTACGGGGCCTTGGCACTTTTGATCGCAGTCTGCTAACACATTAATAAGCTTAGTTAAGGAACCAGGCGCCGGCACGTTGTCATCATCTAGCATCAGAATATATTCTGCACCGCCCTCAAGGGCATGTATGATCCCGGTTTTGAAACCGACCGCTGAACCGCTGTTGTGCGGCAGATGAACGATTTTGACGAAGTCCCCGAATTCGTCAGTAAGTTCATCGTTCGGCAGGACGGCCGCATTGTCCACGACGACGACCCTTCTGACCCCTTGGGTGCGGACTTCCCTCAAAACCTTTTGCAGCAGATGCCATCGGCTGCCGTAGGTTACCGTAACAACGGTAAGAGACGAAGTTGAATTCATGGCGTTTGTCCGCATCTATTGAAATTCATTCCGGATCAATTCCCTTGCTCGCAATAAGAATTATCTCCTCTCCGACCAATGGACTAAAAAACTTTACTCCCCATTCAAGAAATTGCAGGCACCTTCCCCATATCCTGAAAAGAAGCGGCGATTTCCCGCCCATCAAAAATCTGCCCGACCTCTCAATACACATACTGGCCGTCATCGGTCCATTAGCACCTCGGATTGTCGAGAAAACCGAGGATGTGCCCGAAAAGATTGGCTCCGCAATATTACGTAATGCGGCAGGTGTAAACAAAATAAGATGGCGTGGAGGATCTAGGTGAAACCATGAAGACCTGAAAAATCTATGCCCAAATGACTGGATATTGGGTGTAACAGATACCAAAGTTCCCCCTGGCTTCAAAAGCCTATGACATTCGCGCAACAGTGCAGCGGGATTTGGGACATGCTCAATTACGTGGTTCATGACTATCGCATCATACGAGTTGGCAGAAAGACCTTGGCTTTCAATGTTGCCGAGATAAACTCGCAAGCCCTTATCAAGTGCATTTTGTACGGCTTGAGGATCAAAATCCAGTCCTTCA
>JANNLB010000293.1:0-3290 GCA_031396605.1 Geobacter sp.
ATGTCCACCCTTGGGGAACTTGCGTGCAATGTAGTAACCCCAAGCGTCTGACATATGTGTGATCATGTCCCCTTCAGGCTTCTCAATTTCACCATCACTATTCACTGTCGTACCTTCCAAGGATTTACAGATGTTTCTGCAGTTGTGCTCGTCAAATACAGCACGAACTACACCAGTAGAGGCGCGCATACGTGAATTCACAGCGTTGACACGTGATCGTTCGACTGGATTGGCCTCAGGAATGCTCTTGTGGAGACGATGACCGAAGACTGGCGTCAATTCCTCCATGATAATGTCCCAGTCAGAGCCGCGAACTTTCGCAGAACCGCCAGCACCACCTGTTGCATCGCCGTAGAGGTACACATCATGCTGGTGATGACCCCATCTATCACGTAGTTGACGGCATACCTTCTCGGTCGTGGAGTTATTCTCGATGTATACCTCGTCAAAACACGCTGTTACTGAAGCGGTAGAGGGTAGCGACCTTCTGCAGGATGAATGGCGCTATCTGACTGAAAAAGGACGCTCCGATGCGGAAAAAACCTGCTCAGCGATCGCAAAGATCGGCCCAAAACCACGACTGACGGTCACCAGCCCCCTGACCCGGGCAGTTCAGACAGCAGAGATCGCTGCAAAAATGGCCTGCCGAAAGAATGTCGTTGTCGCCAGCAGACTGCTCCTGCCGGGAGCCGATATCGATGAACTGATCGAATATATCAAGGGATGCGGGGATGCCGAGCGTGTCATGCTGGTCGGCCATGAACCCCAGCTTGGTTTACTGGTGGCGGCGCTGCTCGGGCGCGGAGACGTTGCGGTCTCCCTGAAAAAAGGATCATGTGTGACGCTGGAACTTCATCCTGACACCGACAAACCGGCAGCTTTTCTCTGGTATCTGGCTCCGGGAAAGAAAAGGACAACGTCCTTCAAGAAGGCATTCCCTCAACGGTAACCGTAACTTATGCCGACATAGACCGCACGTTTTTGGAAACAGCGGGATAAAAGTGCCACTCTATCAGAAATCGTTTTGAAGTCTCCGCGGTGAGAATCGAACCGCGATTATCCTGATGCAGGCCAGAGACAAAACCAGGGCAATGACCATGGCAATGCCCTGCCAATCCATGTCGCGGTACCAGAAGGCCATGACCTCGGTCAGAACGGTTACCATCACCGTATCTATGATGTAGGTCACCTTCACTCTTCCTTCAGTGAAATAGGCGAGAGCCGTCCTCAAAACCTCCACCACTGCAAGCACGGTCAGCATGTCCACAAGTATCGATTTGAACGCCGCATGATAATCGCCGTTCAGAACCAGTCTCAGATCATAAAGCGTGCAGCCGATACCGGCCAGTATTGCCAGCATGATCACTACAATCAGGAGCGATAGCAGTGCGCGCGCCGAATTTTCGAAAAATCGGGTTATTTTCAGGTCAATTGCTTCTTCTCTCCACATCTGCTGTCTCCTTATCTACCGGCTCTAGCACAACCCCGCTGCTATCGTGCTGTTAACGACTACCCCATTCATGTCCGGCAGGGTCATCGGCCGGTGGCAAGCGCCGCAGGTGGTACCGTCCTGCAGTCTTGCCCAGAGCACCAGGTTTTCCGAATCGCACCAGTCGCAGCACCAGAAGTAATAGTCTTCATTCATTCTTATGTTCATCGCTGTTTCCTCCTCTCTTTTTATTTCAATATACACGACCATTGTTACAACCGTGTGGAGGTCAGATAAAATCTTTGTGAATTTTTAGTAAGTTACAAATTGTTTTCTGCGATTTTCCGGCAGACAATAATTTGGCTAACGCACTATCCTGTTTATCAGGGCTTGACGAAAGTTCCTCCCGGATGCAGTTTTTACAAAATCTTTATACGTCTGCAACATGTTTGTAACAATTCTATGTTACAAATGTTTGTAATATTCTGGCTGAAATTGGACAGAGGGATTTCAAGAGCGGGAGCAAGACATGAAGAGAGTGTTGATTATCGAGGACGAAAAAGACCTGGCGGAACTTCTGGTTTTCAACCTTGAAAAGGAGGGATATGCCGCAACCTGCGTTCATGACGGGAAACAGGGACTCGAACGGGCCGGCGCGGATCTGCCCGATCTGATCCTGCTGGACCTCATGCTGCCCGGCCTGCTGGGTACTGAAGTCTGCAAGGCGCTGCGCAAGGACCGCCGTACCGCCCAAATCCCGATTATCATGATAACTGCAAAAGGTGACGAAATTGATCGCGTAGTGGGGTTTGAGGTCGGCGCCGACGATTATATCGTCAAACCGTTCTCCATGCGCGAAGTGGCCTTGCGGGTCAAGGCGGTCATGAGGCGCTTTGAACCTGGCGCACAGGCTCCGCTGCCGGAACTGTTTTCTATCGGAGATATCATCATCGATAAACAGCGTCATACGGTTACCAGTGCCGGTCTTGAAATTGAACTGACCAGCACCGAGTTCAAGCTGCTGCTCTACCTGGCGGAGAAAAAAGGGTGCGTACACAGCCGCGAACAGCTGCTGCAGAGGGTCTGGAGCTACAATAATGCCGGTGACACCAGAACCGTCGATACGCATGTGACACGTTTGCGCGGTAAACTGGGGCTCCCTGGCGACATCATCAAGACCGTCCGCGGATTCGGCTACAAGATCGAGGAATAACTCATGGGATTTCGAACCAAACTGGTACTTTCCTACATCTTCCTGATTCTTCCGATCACCGGAGGTTTTTATCTCTACTTCAGCCATTCCCTGCAACAAGGGATGATTGAAGAGAGCCGGGGCAATCTGGCCAGCCAGACACAGCTGGCCCGTCTGCTGGTGATGAGCAGCAAACAGGTGGCAGCGCCGCAGCAGCTTTCCGAATCGATCGGAACCGTCATCAAGGCCCGGGTCACGTTGATTGCCCCGAACGGCACGGTAATCGGT
The DNA here is from genome assembly GCA_031396605.1 of Geobacter sp. Taxonomy (GTDB): domain Bacteria; phylum Desulfobacterota; class Desulfuromonadia; order Geobacterales; family Pseudopelobacteraceae; genus JACRCG01. The sequence goes on from JANNLB010000293.1 coordinate 2,910, forward strand.
GATTCGGATGTCGGAAAGGCACGATTGTCTCAAGTGGAGAATCATCTGCAACGCCCCGAGGTACAGGAGGCGCTTAAAAACGGTACCGGAAGTGCCGTGCGCTATTCGGACACCATACAAACCTCAATGCTTTATTCGGCGGCGACATACGGCATCGGCACGGTTGACGGCATTGTTCGCCTGGCCATGCCGCTGGAATACCTTACCTCTGCCAGGAGCACCCTGCACGGTCTGGTTGGCGGGGCAGCAGCGGTAACAATACTGATCGCGCTCCTGTTCAGCTATGCCCTCTCCAACGTGACGTCAAAACCGCTGCGGGACATGGCCGATGCCGCCGCCCGCATCGGCTACGGGGGGAGCAAAACCAGGATCCCGGTAACC
>JANNLB010000295.1:0-8018 GCA_031396605.1 Geobacter sp.
TTGGTCGAATTAACTGCAATTCTGGATAAAGCAATTTCATTTTACGACCAGGATCTTCAAGAGAGGCTTCTACTCAACAGGCGGCGCCCCCGCCGCAGAGGGAAACCGTTGTGATATCTCTGGCTGAACTTTCAATCGGTGCCAATCGGCGGCCTTTGCTGTGCCTGCGGCAGTGGGAACCGTTGGGAAAGGCTAAATTGCCCATAGTGGAAAAATGTCACTCGTTAGTGGCAATTTCTGTCATTTAACCAAAGGGAGGCGTCAGTTGATCATAATCCTTTTTCGGAAAATCTGCTCCCAGTAAGAAACGACAGCAAATCAGATGATAAGGCACGCTTTGTGCTCTACAATTAATCAAGCAATTTGGCTGGATACACGACAATACTAAACCATCCGCAAGGGTGGGACGGAAAGCCTATTGGGTCTCACTGAGATAGCCGGGTCGCCGAAATATCTTAATGGTATTGGCGCACCGGCTTTTTTTTGCCGGTAAAAGCGGCACCGGGCGCAGAACCCGGCAGAAGGAGACCGCAATGTCAGGCTTTGATAAAAATACGATTGGTTCATTCCTTATGCAGTTGATTCCGGTCGTCGCACTGGCCCTCTTCATGTCGTCATCTGCAGTCGATGCCAAACCGCGCCAGCTGCAGTATGACGCGGAGGGTCGCCTTATCGCACCTGAAACTTCACGGCAGAAAGTCAAGCGGAGAGTGGAAGTCTGGCTCAACGAGAGCGGTGATCTGGTGATACGTCGTAGAGATGTTTCGCTGACCATTGGGGAGAAGTTGGATTACTCATCTCGGGAAAATGTTACTCGTTAATGGCAATTTTCGTCATTTAACCATAATGTCAGGAGTCGGCGTCAGTCTTACAAAGTTGCAATCTCAATAGAATCTGCTACAGACAGAAACTAATAAGGACAAGAATCTCTGGGAAGGACAGATCCTTATGGGGTCGGACCAAACTAATATGCTGTATTTACGAATATAACATGACGTAATAAACGCAATTTCAAGCCTTAGAAGCGTGTTTTTACGGGCAAAAAAGGGCCGCTAAGAACTGCTTGTAAATTTGCAATCTCAACAGATTCGCTTCGGTCATAGGACAAACGGACCTCCCGCAATGATCACCCACTACATAAAAACCTTTTCCAACCTTCGTTCAGACACCAGCCGCTCCCGCTGGACGTCAGCAACCAAATACCGCGCCCCGCACAAACCGCTCCTGCTGCTGGCCGTGATCGACTTGTTGACTTTAACAAAATGGTCGATCTGTTTCAGTCAGAATCATTCCATTGACATGGTTCACTAATATGTTAACATGACAGACATGAAGCGTATCGAGTTTTACAAAACGGCAAACGGTGCTTCACCGGTTGAGGAGTTTCTGGAAACGCTGGATGACAGCCAATCCAGGAAGGTGCTCTGGGTGTTGCGGCTGGTGTGTGAACTGAAACCGATACCGTCAAACTATTTCACTAAAATGGTTAACACTGACGATATCTGGGAAGTGCGAGTGCAGTACGGAGGCAATATCTTCAGGTTGCTCGGTTTTTTTGATGGTGCAAAGCTCATCATACTGGCGCACGGTTTTCAGAAGAAGAAGCAGAAAACGCCGAAACAGCATATCGAACTGGCTGAATCAAGAAAACGCGACTATTTGAGTAGGAGGTGAACAATTATGGATGATCTGGAAAAATATATTGCCAAGCGGAAAGCGCGAAGTGAAGATTTTGCGAAGGATTTTGATGCTGGTTACGAAGAGTTCAAAATTGGTGTTGTACTCCGTCAGGCACGCGAGCAGGCTGGAATTACACAGGAAGAACTTGCGCAGAAACTTCACACAAAAAAATCTGCCATTTCAAGGATTGAGAATCATGCCGAGGATATCCGTATGTCCACCCTTCGCAGCATGGCAAACGCACTTGGTAAACGGCTTGTAGTTCATCTTGCCTGATTAATAAACCTGATCCATCCCGCATCATTGCGACCAACGACAACGTCCTGCGATCGAGAGGGCAAAGGCGGGGTCGGCCCCTGACATGAGACAATAACGATGTGAATTCCCAAACAACTAACTTGCCCATTTTGTACCCTGATCATCTGGAAAGAGAGCGAATCAAAGGGCTGACGTTATTAGACTGGGTTTAGCACATTGAAGCCGGACGGATATTGACGTTTAAATCGAGTGGTGTTTTGAAGGATCAGCCGTTCTCCGGTTGATTCCGGAGAGTATGGAGAAGGGTGCCGGGGTGGGTTGCCGGGGTCCATTAGATGTCGGGATGCTCTCTGATAAATATTCTTGACAATAGCGTTTAGTTATAATAACTATAGTTTTACTAGACTATGATTTCTAAAAAAACTAAATACGCGCTCAAAGCGCTTGGGTATCTTGCCAGACATTCTACCGGCGATCCGATTCTTATTTCCGAGCTGGCCAAAGAAGAAAACATCCCCAGAAAGTTTCTTGAGGCTATTCTCGTCGCTCTTAGAAAAGGAGGCGTACTGAAGAGCAAGATCGGCAAAGGTGGCGGCTATATGCTGGCTTTGCCTGCTTCGAGTATTACAATTGGCAAGGTTGTCAGTATTCTGGAAGGCGGCTTTGCACTGGTTGAATGCCTCAACGACAATGTCAAGGTAGTGTGTGAGGAGTGTGGCGATCCTGCCTGCTGCGGTATCAGACTGGTTATGAGCGATGTTAAAAAAGCTATAGACTCTGTGCTGGGATCCACTTCTTTGGCTGATATGGTCGAAAGAAGTGAATCAGCCCGCCAGCAGAAGTCAAAAATCATGGATTTCAGCATTTAATTTTTTTGTCACATAAACCTACCTGGTCTATAGACCTGGGTAACCAAGAAAGGAGAATATCATGAGCAAAATTTACACAGACAACTCGCAGTCGATAGGCAACACCCCTCTGGTGAAATTAAACCACATTATTGGTAATTCAAAAGCTACCATCCTGGCAAAAGTCGAGGGGCGTAACCCTGCCTGTTCGGTCAAGTGCCGTATAGGCGCCAATATGATATGGGATGCCGAGAAGCGTGGAGTTTTGAAGCCGGGCGTTGAGATCATCGAGCCGACGTCCGGAAACACTGGAATAGCACTGGCGTTTGTTGCTGCTGCTCGAGGCTACAAGCTGACCCTGACAATGCCGGAAACGATGAGCATAGAGCGTCGGCGCGTACTTGCCGCACTCGGCGCCAACCTGATTCTCACTCCGGGAGCAGAGGGTATGAAGGGCGCCATCAGCCGCGCTGAGGAGATCGCCGCCGCCGAACCGGAAAAATACTTCTTGCCGCAACAGTTTAAAAACCCGGCCAATCCGGAAATCCATGAAAATACAACCGGCCCGGAAATCTGGGACGACACCGATGGAGCTGTTGATGTTCTAGTCGCCGGAGTCGGCACCGGCGGAACCATCACCGGAATCTCGCGCTACATAAAAAATACCAAAGGCAAGAACATCATCTCGGTAGCGGTCGAACCGCGAGAGAGTCCGGTGATTACCCAACATCTGGCCGGTCAGCCGATCCAGCCGGCCCCGCACAAGATCCAGGGAATCGGCGCCGGATTTATCCCGGACAATCTGGACCTCTCCGTCGTTGATCGGGTCGAGCTGGTAGATAGCGCCGAAGCGATTGAATTCGCCAAACGCCTGGCAAAAGAAGAAGGGCTGCTGGTCGGCATCTCCTGCGGCGCAGCAGTGGCCGCAGCGGTACGACTTGGTCAGCTGGATGAGTTTGCCGGCAAGACCATAGTAGTCATTCTTCCTGACGGAGCAGAACGCTATCTTTCAACCGCTCTGTTCGAAGGGATCTAATCATGAGTACAGCCGGATCAGAATACCGGCTTGACGGCATCTATATACAGCGGCAGGACGGCTTCTACATGCAACGGGTCAAGCTGCCGGCGGGAGTTATCTCCGCCGGTCAGGCCCGTACGGTCGCGGCGGTCTCAACGCGCTTCGGCCAGGGAACAATTCACCTGACCACTCGAGGCAGCATCGAGATCCATTGGCTTAAGGAAAAAGACCTGCCGCAAATAAAACGCGAACTGGCCATGACCGGCCTTACATCACGCGGCGCCTGCGGCGGCGCGGTGCGCGGCATCACCTGCGGTAGCCAGGGAGCCCTAGGATTCCCGCTGCTTGAAGCTCTTGCCCGCTGCCTGCATCGACACTTTACCGGTAACCCGCGTTTTGAGCGCCTGCCGAAGAAGTTCAAAATCGGCATCGAAGCGGATGTGACCGGCGGCAGGCATCTGATTCAGGACGTTGGGTTAGTGCTGGCCGGGAACGAAGATGGTCGAGCCTGTTTTGATATCTGGATCGCAGGTGGGCTGGGACGGGAGCCTCGCCCCGGTTTTCTTCTGTCGGAACGAGTACCCGAAGAACGGATCATTCCGATCATCGAGGCGATCATCAGGGTCTACGCCGCCCACGCTCCACCACCAAAACGACTCAAATTTCTGGCTAAAGAATTTGGCGAGAAGAAACTATGCCAACTGATTGAAGCAGAAACTTCGTACAGCGAAGGTATTCCGGTTGCCAGCGGACTCCCGGAATACCTTGTTCCGTTGTCGCACGAGCAGCAGCGTCTCGAGTTGCCGGTGTTTGCCGGTAATCTGACAGCGGAGCAACTCTCTACAATTGCTGATGCCGCCGACCGGCTCGCCGCCGGCGTGCTGATGGTGACCACAGATCAGGATATTGCCCTGCTGCTTACGCACGGTGTCGATGCCGCAGTTGAGCTGAACAGGCTGCAGCAGTCGACCGGCATGGTTTCAGCCGGTCCCGCTACCACGTTTCGAGTCTGCTCCGGCAGCCATGAATGCCTGATGGGGCTGGCTGCAACAAGAGATGTGGCCGGAGGGCTGATGGCGCATATCAGTGAGGCGGGTAAAAAACTGGGCTGGGCGCTGTCCGGCTGTGCCAATTCCTGCACCCAGCCACAGTTGGCCGATGTAGGCATTGTGGCTTCACGCCTGACAGCCGATGCCGACGGACAAAAGACGCCGCGTTTTGATCTTTATCGCCGCCGGAATTCCGGGTTGGGGCAGAAAGTGCATGAAGGTTTAACAATAGCAGAGCTCACCGAAACTCTGCGCCACATCGAATAAAGAGATTAGCCATGACACACCATATCGCAATGTACAGCTCGATAAGGAAATACGCGAGAATATTGCCGGTCTCGGTTTCACAGGTGAAATAGCGGCCGGATGACATCGGCAACAATATCGGCAAAATAATCGGCAGAAAGTGTAATAAAATGAAAAATAATGCAAAATAATGACAAATGATGTTATACGGTTATATAAAATATGTAACCGGCAAGGACATCGGCAAAATGTATCATAAACCATCTCATATGGAACCGCTGCTCCCATCGGGTGCGCTGGGGCTTGAAGACTTGGCCCGCGAAGTTGTCAGCCGGTCGGCAGCGCTTGGCGGCCAGCTGCATCCGGTCACGCAACAGGCTGTTGTCGAGCTGCTGCGCCTCATCAACAGCTATTATTCAAATCTCATCGAAGGGCATAGCACCCACCCAATCGATATTGAGCGCGCCATGCGTCAGGACTATTCCGGTGATCCGGTCAAGCGTGATTTGCAGCAGGAGAGCCTCGCCCACATCACCTGTCAGCGCCAGTTGGAGTCACGTCTTCAGGCAGAGCCCGAACTGGATATCGCCACTGCCGGTTTCATAACGTGGCTGCATCGTATTTTTTACGACCAGCTCCCGGCCGGGTTGCGTCATGTAAAAGACGACAAAACCGGTGAAGTGCTGGAGGTTGTGCCGGGCGAAACCCGTCAAAGAGAAGTTGAAGTTGGTTTTCATGTCGGGCCGGCATGGGAAAGTATCCCGGAATTCATGCAACACTTTGCTGAGGTGTATGCGCCGACCAGGCATCACGGCATTGCGCCATTGATTGTTACGGCCGCATCTCATCACCGCCTGATGTGGATTCACCCGTTTCTCGACGGCAATGGTCGTGTGACCCGCCTCTATACCGATGCCTGTTTCCAGCGCCTGCCGCTGCATGGTTATGGCCTGTGGAATGTGAGCCGGGGATTGGCACGGCGGCGGGATGACTACATGGCGGCCCTGAGCTGGGCCGATGGGCCACGGCGCAATGACCTGGACGGCCGAGGCAACCTGAGCAACGAGGGGCTGGTAAAATTTTGCAGATTTTTCCTTGAAACCTGCCTTGACCAGATAAGTTTTATGCATGGCCTGCTCAAACTGGACGGTCTGCTTGAGCGGATACAGGGCTATGTCAGCATGCGCAACGCAAAATTGATTTCAGCGCCGAAGCCCGAGCATCCGGTTCTAAGGCTGGAGGCAGCCTTCATGCTCCAGGAGGCGCTGTTGCGCGGTCAAGTGTCCCGAGGCGATATCATACGTTATTCCGGCATGGGCGAACGTACCGGCCGGCAACTGTTAGGACAATTGCTCGACGAAGGGCTGCTGGTGTCCGATTCACCCAAGGGCGCTGTCAGGCTGGATTTTCCGACGCATGTGGCAAGTTATCTGTTCCCGGACCTGTATCCGGCGCAGTGATCCGCTTGTGGCGTTTTATTCCATTTCCAAATCAAAGCGCTATCTTCGTTGGCTCGTCTTCGGCTCCTCAACGTACTATCTGTACGCCTTCGTCGCCTCAATCCTCTCCGCCTTGATTTCATCTTTGATTTGAAATTGGTATTATCAGCACATCTCTTGTCTGTTGAGGATTGTACTGATTCCTCGTTGCCCTAACTCTCAGCCAGAGCTTTAACTTTCTCCACAATATAGCTGCCGATCGGAATGGCCGATGTTGCTGCGGGGGAAGGCGCATTGCAGACCGCCAGGGCTAGTTTGGTGTTGACGAACAGGAAGTCATTTACCAGCGCACCCTCTTTGCTGACCGCCTGCGCGCGTATACCGGCGGGGTAGTCGCGCAGATCCTCAAGGGTAAGGGTTGGGCAGTATTTGCGAACCAGTTTCAGATATCCTTTCTTGTATAGGGCGTTTTTCAACTCCACCATGCTCACCGTGAAGTTTTTGAACAGGACTTTGAGCAGTCCCGGATAGGTGAGCATCTCGATGCTGTCGCGCAGGCTGAAATCGAACCTGCCGTACCCTTCACGTTTGAACGCGAGAACCGCATTCGGTCCGACAGTGACAGTGCCGTCAATCATGCGGGTAAGGTGAACCCCGAGAAAAGGGAGTTCCGGATCGGGGATCGGGTAGATCAGGTGATTGACGATGCGGTTATGTTCTGCCCTCAGCAGAAAGTAATCGCCGCGGAAGGGAACAATCCTGAACTCCGGCTTAACTCCCATCATCCGGACGATCCGATCTGCCATCACCCCGGCGCAGGCCACCAAAAAACGTCCGGAGAAACCGCCGTCGCCGGTTACCACGGTTATCCGGTCAGATTGTTCGTTTATTGCCACAACTCTGCTGTTATAGCGGATCTCACCCCCACCTTGAACAATCAATTCTGCCATTTTCATCGTAATCTCGGTGTAACTGACGATACCGGTTGACGGCACCAGAATCGCTCCGACTCCCGAAATATTGGGCTCGAGTAGTTTCAACCTCTGCGCAGTCAGCTCCTCAACCGGTATATCGTTCTCGGCACAGCGGGCCACCAGCGCCGCCATTCGCCCTTGTTCCTGCTCGTTGGTCGCCACCAGCAGCTTGCCGCATTGGTCGAACTTGATCCCGTAATCGGTACAGAATTTTTTGGTGGCGATGTTACCTTCCTTGCAAAATCGGGCTTTCAGGCTTCCCGGCGTATAATAGACACCGGCATGAATAACACCGGAGTTGCGCCCTGTCTGGTGGCAGGCCGGGCGTGATTCTTTCTCTAAAACCAGTACCGAGCTGCCGGGAAAAGCCCGCTGTAACTGCCATGCCGTTGATACGCCGATTATTCCGGCTCCAATCACGATATAGTCGTATGTCATAGGTTCACCTTCCGTAATATGAGAGAAAATGCTGCTGCCGCGGGTGAAAGAGTCCTCCCTTTCCTGCG
>JANNLB010000316.1:0-11430 GCA_031396605.1 Geobacter sp.
CAAACCCCCCAGTGTTTCCGAAACCCTCGACTGGGCCCAGGTGCTTACGATCCTGAAGGCAACGCAACTTTCGCCGGAGGTGGTCGCCAATACCGTCGGGGTGATTGCCAAACACCAGACAGACCTGCAGAAGGTAACGGAACTGGCTCTGCAGGAATTGAGCTAGACATGGAACGGATAATCGCCAGCTTCGTCGCTGCCCTTCGTGAAAGCGGCATCCGCGTTTCACCTGGTGAAAGTCTGGATGCCGTTCAGGCCCTGGGACTCTGCGGAATGGAAGGGCGCAGGTCATCCCGGCAGCTGCTGCGCCTGACGCTGGTGAAGAACGTCAATGACAATCCGGTGTTCGATGAAGTTTTTAACCGCTTTTTCAGCCGCTTCCAGTTTGTCGATCCGGAAATCGATCTTTCCGTGCTCATGGACGCTGCCATCATCGATATGGAGGGTGAATTTAGCTACCTGAATCAACGCAACGATGACGACCACGACGATCCCGGCCCGCTGATCAAGCTGGACAGCGAGGTTAACCCGGAAGATTTGGCTGAACTGAAAAGTCTGACGGAGATCGACCCGGATGATTCGGACGGCACGGAAATCGTCGTGCAGATGAAGGGTTACCGCGGGAAAGCGAATGCTCCCCCCCGGCCGACGCGACGTTATACCCAGAATCCGCTCACGATCGAACTTAACAAGAGCAACGATGTATTGAGGGGTATCACCTTTTCCGCTGAAGAGCAGGCCGCCATGCAGGATGTGGTTTCCCGCATGATGCTGCGTCTCCGTAAGGATATGCGCCGGATGAAGAACAACCAGAGTCGCGGAAAACTGCACGTCATCAAGACGATCCAGAAAAACTACCGCCATGACATGGTGCCGTTTCAAGTGGCACTGCGTCGCAAACGCCGGGAAAAACCGCGTTTGGTGGTCCTTTGTGATGTCAGCTTTTCTGTGAGCCACGCTTCCCGCTTCATGCTGCTGCTGCTCCATACCCTGCATAATCAGCTGCTGGATGTACGCAGTTTCATCTACAACCGGGATATTGCGGAAATCACCGAAATGCTTGCCAATATGCCGGTCAACGACCTGTTGGAAACCATTGACACGGGAGACATCGTTGCTCTGGATGAGAACAGCAGTTTCGGCCAGGTTTTTCTGAAATTTAAAAAACAGTACCTGGAAAACCTGCGGGGCCGGCCGGCCTTTATCATCTTGGGAGATGCACGAAACAACTACGGCGATGCCAACGACTTTGTGCTGGATGAGATCCGCGAGAAGGCCCGCTACATGCTCTGGCTGACTCCGGAGGAGCGTGATACCTGGAGCCGCGGGGACTGTTTAATGGAGCTCTACGGTTCCTACTGCGACAGGGTGGAGGTCGTGAAAACGGTTGATGAATTGAGTCTGTTTGTCGAAGATCTGCTGCGCGACATTTATGCCGATAATGCTGACCCGCTGGACAGGAAAAAAATCCGTGAAGCCAAGGCCGCAGAAACCTACGATTCCAGCGACTATTATCACCGTGGTACCAGCGGCGGCAGCGAACCGGCTTTCGACCCTGCCGGGCGCAGCCGTTGGTAAATGGAGATATAAGGTTGACTAACAAATCCTTGGTACGCCAGCATGAACTGGAATTACAGGTTGACGAACTTCGACGTGTCAACGCGGAACTCGAAACCTCGCGGAATAAATACGCCCTGCTGTACGACTGTGCCCCCGTTGGCTATTTTACGTTTGACCGTCAGGGGGATATCCGGAGTGTTAACCTGACCGGTGCCACCCTGTTGGGAAATGAACGCGCGGCCTTGGTCAATCAGCGTTTCGAGCATTTTGTCGCTGTCGAAGATCGTTTTATTTTCGTTGATTTTCTCCGGATGGTCTTTCTGGGGCGCGACAAAATGACCTGCAGGGTGAAACTCTCAATTAAAGACCGGCCGCCGCTGCACGTACGAATAGAGGCGATGGCAGCAGGGATAGGTGATGAGTGTCACGCCGCGATGGTGGATATTACGGAGCGTAAACGGTGGGAGGAGTACCTGCGGGAGAGCGAATACAATCTGGCCAAGGCTCAATCGATGTCCCATGTAGGGTCGTGGCGTTCAGATCCCCTGACCGGTGATTTGCGTGTTTCGGACGAACTGCTCCGCATTATGAATCTCAATCGCGAGGAAACAACGCCGGAAGTATTAACGAGCGTTATTCATCCGGAAGATCGGGAAGCGGTCATGGCCCGCCTCAGACAAGGAGCCGAACAGGGCGCCAGCTACGAGATCGAACATCGCCTGCAGTTGAGAGACGGCAGCTCCAAATGGGTCTATTCGGTTGTCGAACCGTCGGTAAATATCGCTCGTCAGGTTGTCAAGCTGTACGGTACAACACAGGACATAACCGAACGCAAACAGCATGAGGTCCGGCTGAGAAACAAAAAAAACGAATTACAGGCGATATTTGACTCGGTCAATGATGGGGTCATCGTCTTTGACCATTCCGGTTCGATTCAGCATTTCAATCACATCTGCTCACAGTTTTTTCCGGCGGAAATTCTTTCCGGAGGGGGATGCAGGGACGTGTTTCATCCCGATATGGCCGTTTCGCCGCTTACCTGCCCTGTTGAGCTGGCTCTGCAGGGTGAGCGGGTGGAGACTTCCATGGTTTCTGCCCGTGAAGGTCACAATACCCGGTATATCGATATTACCGCCAACCCGATCAAGGACGAGTTAGGGGAAAAAACCAGGGCGCTCGTTTTTTTGCGGGATGTGACGCAGAAAAGGGTTCATGAAATGCAGTTGATTCAAACCGAGAAAATGTCGAGCATCGGGGTTCTTGCCACCGGAATCGCCCACGAAATCAACAATCCGCTCACTTCGGTAGCGGGCTATGCAGAAGCGCTGCTGCGTCGTTTTCGCGACGAACCATCGCTGGGCCATGACAGCAGGCTGGAGGTCTTTCCGAAATACCTTGAGGTCATCGTCCGGGAGGCGCACCACTGTAAGGGGATTATAGGCAGCCTGCTCAACTTTGGCAGAAAATCTGACGGCATGCTTGGTACTGTTAATCTCAACAGTCTCCTTTTGGAAATCATTGAACTCTTACGGCACCAGCCAAACTATGCAGAGATGGAAGTCATTACCGATCTGAAGGAACAAATTCCTGCCATACTCGGAGACTCATCCGGCCTCCGTCAGGTTTTCATGAACCTGATGATAAACGCCTGCCATGCGATCAAGGATGGCGGTCTGGTTGAAGTGTCGACGTCATACTCGGAAAACGACCGGGTTATGTACGTTCAGATCCGTGATACGGGCTGCGGCATCACGCATGATGTAATCGACCGTATCTGGGACCCGTTTTTCACTACCAAGGAGGTCGGTGAGGGTGTCGGCCTCGGCCTGGCGCTGACCTACAACATCGTCAAGCGTCATGGCGGTGAGATCAAGGTGGAAAGCCACGTCGGCTCAGGTTCAACGTTTACCGTCCTGCTCCCGGTCTGTTGCGACTAAACGACAATGCCCGACTACCCGGACCCCATAAATATTCCCTTTAATAACGCCTTCATAAAGGGTCTGTTAGTCCCCGGCGCACCGCAGTATTAGCCGGGCCCGCTTGAACCATGATACTGGGACATCAGAGTAGCTTCTGTTCCCTCCCTTTGTGGTCGTGGGGCTTCATGCTCTTTGTTCGGTCAGCCTCATCCTTTTCGGCCGCCTTGAGCGCTTCATCGAATGTGGCAAGCTTGCCGCCGTTAGCCTTTATGAAGGCTGCCGCATCCGCCTTATCGGCAAACGCCCACTTTGCTATTGTGGTCATAACGCCTTTCTTGCTGCCGCCGATCACCCAGGTGGCGCTCCCGGCATCGGTCAGTTTTCTGGTGTTATAATCAGCAACCAGGTAGGATTTGACTTCTTTCTTTGTTTCTTTCAGGTCGGTAACTACGCATTTGATGCTGCAGGTACCGGTACTGTTGCCACCTGTGTATGTCACAACCATACGGCTATGAGCGAATTTAGCGCGATCCATGCCGCATTGTTTACAGGAATCGGGTGCTTCAACCTTGTCAGCGGCAAGGCAGACGGTTCCGAGTGACAGTACGAGTAACAGTGCTATCCAGAGTTTTTTCATGTTGTTGATCTCCTTTTTCGGGTTATTGAGTACATTACCTTAAACAGAATTTTTCTCCTGGAGTCTATTTTTATTTCGTTTCCATCCGGAAACTCCGGACAGAAATTATTTCGGTTTGAGTGCGGCATCCACCCGTGCTGCCGCCAACGCTTCACTCCAGGATGCGATAGTGCCGCCGTAAGAATCGATAAATTTCTGAGCCGCCTCCCTTGTGGCAAAAGCCCATTTTGCCCGCATGGTCATAACACCGCGCTTTTTACCGCCAATGGTCCAGACCGCCTTTTCTGCATCGATCAGCTGTTGCGTGTTACGATCAGCTGCCTTGAAAGAAATAATCTCTCCACTTTTGCTATTCAGTTCGGTAATCACACAGTGCAATGAGCAGGTGCCCGCGTTTTTGCCATCCTTGTATTCCACCAGCATCCTGCTGTAGCCGAATGCCTTGCGATCCATGCCGCAATGGGTGCAATCGCGGTGCTGATCGATGTCTGTATCTGCAAAGGCAGACAATGAAAAGAGAGACAACAACATGGCTACGGTTGAAAAAATCAGAAACATTCTCCGTTTCATAAAAACTCCTTGAATTCAGAATTGACTGTTATGGCAGAGCGGCAAGAGTTGAGCGAAGGTTGGTGCCATCCCGGTAGTCTTCATTCATCCTGATGATGCCGGTGCTGTCGATAACCACCGTAGTGCCCATGGTTCCCTGAAAGGTGTTGGTCAGGGTATGATTCGTATCAGCCAGCGTGGTAAAAACTCCTCCGGCATAGCCGTTGGCAGAGGCGGCGCTGGAAGCTCCGGCGACGCTTCCGGAAACGTAATCGACCAGGAAAAAGTTCATATCAGGAAATGATGGGGCAACTGATGAGCGAATGCTGCTCATGTGGCTGTCGCAGATCGGACACCACATGGTGAAGTAAAAGACCGCACCTTTCTTTCCGGCTATGGAAGAGGCAAGAGTTACAGTAGAACCGTTTATGTCTGGTAGCGAAAAATCCGGCGCCTTCTGGTTGACATCGCCACCGCTGCTTCCTGCAAGAACAGATGGGCGTTTATCGTTCCCGGAAGGGAACAGGTTGTCTCCACAACCGGCACTAAAAACGAGGGACAGCAGGACTACAAAAATTTTACAGGAATACATAGCGCACCCCCAATGAGATCACATCTGTTGTGGGGAAGTTCTGCCCCCAGCCGTTCTGCTTGATGGCATGGTTCCATCCAGCTCGCATGCTCCAGTTGTTATCGTTATTTGTATATGAAATTGCCCCCCCCAGGGACTGTTTGTCAAAACCGCTGCCGCTGTCCCGTTTACCGTTATAGCTGGTATCGGCCTCGTTCAGATAGGCATATGAAGCCGTTGCGGTAATACTGTCGCCACCGGTTCCAAGGACGAAGGTATAACCGGTGGAAAGGGATGCAGTGAAACGATCTCCCAAGTCTTTTTTATACGGCTCAACATATTTTCCATACTCGCGATTGATGGATCGTTCAAGGTATGTGCCGTATCCGAGGGCAAGAGAGGCGCTCCAGGGGCGGATTGCTTTTTCAACCAGCAGAGTTCCATCCAGCCGGTAAAATCCACGCCCGGTAATGTCAAAACTGCTTTGCTGGTTGTCGTATGGAGAAATTCCGGTGGGGACCAGCAGCGACAACCCCAGCGACACTCCCGGGGTCATATCGCCTATGTCGCGCACTTTCCATGCGGAGTTATCGTCTAGGACCTCGAACATCAGAGAGACCGTCGTATCACCCAATCCGCTTGTTTGTGAGGATACTCCGGAATAGCTGTTGTCGTTCCAGACGTGCGGCAGGGATACGCTCGTCTGCCAATCTCTGGCAAAGCGGTAACCGACACCCGCGTTCAATCGGTACTGTTTCAGGTCGGAACCGGGAGGATCGGCGACATGTTTACCATTCGGGTTCCAGTAGCCGTCGTACAACTCCGTATCGAAGAAGAGGTCGGCAACGGCAGTGGCGTACTTCGGAACGCTTAACGAAGCAGCAGATCCGCCGCCGCAGCAGGAGGCAGCGAGGGAACTGTAGGGAAGAAAAAGGGGGGCAGCCCCCATGATTAGGGCTGCCATAGCATAAGATGTAAGATTGTATTTCATGGCCGCTACATCGCCATTCCGCCGCCCGGAGTGACGGTGAAGGTCTGGTAACTGTTGGTGCCGTCAGCGGCCACTCCGTTTCCGTCGGTGGTTTTCTGTTCGCTGTTAACGGTTAGTCGTATGTAAATTTTCCCGGCAGTTCCGTTCGTCAGACCTGTCAAGCCGGGTATTGTCCAGTGCCCCCCTCCGGTTTCAGTTGCCGTAACCCAGGTGTTCTTGTCAGTCGATGCTTCTACCAGAATTGGGTTAACCGTCCAGTCAGCTTTGTTCTCATTCTTAAGCACACTGTTGGTGGAAACCGCCGGGAAACTGGTCATCATTTCCTTGGTGGCGATGAAAAGTTTGAAAGAATAGGTCCCACCCATGTCGGGAACAAGATCCTCACTAAACAGGAACCAGGTGCGCTTTTCGATACCGGCCATTCCCATGATCGAGTCCGAGACTCCTGAAAGTTTGGTGAGCGGTGTGTTGCCCATTGCCATATCTACGACCGGATAGAAGTACGCAGATTCCGAGTTGTCAATTGTAACCTTCAGCTCCCAGACCCCCATGGACATCCCACTCATGGCGGATGACATGACATAATAAACGTTACAGCTGTAGGTTCCGTCGCCATTATCGGTAATAGCTGTATCTACCGGGGATGTATGGCTCTTGGTAGCCATGTACATGAACGGGGTTACTTTGACTGTTTTGCCGGTTGCCGGAGAGGCATCAGACCGGTTGGACAGCTTGATTTTGAAGGTGCTTTTCCCGGTAGTTGGGCGCGTGGAGCCGACCGGTACATATTCAACTTTGTAGCTTGATGTAAGAGCTACTTTATGAAACGCCGAATCACCGATCTTGTCAGGGGTAAGTTTCGATTTGTTCTTGCTGCTGTCCATCTGGAAAGTGATCAGCGCCTGCCCGAATCTTCCGCCGATATCCTCTGGAATGGCCGTGCCTGATGTCGTTACAACAACTGCACCCCCTGTTTTCTTTCCATCCAGAACACCATCGGAGAGGTCATCGGCAAGAGCCAGGATCAGTTCATGCTGTTTTGCTGTCGGAATACTCAAGGAATTTGTCAATTGGCTGAAAGCGGCAGCCCTCAGACCGGCAAGTCGCTGAGGCGTTGTCGATGCGCTGGACATGCAGGCAAAGACAGGTTTGATTGTGTAGTCAGGAGTATAGCCGAATGCGTCATTAAAGACCGCTTTGGCTGCTGTTTTTGTCCTGCCCCCTTTTACCAGTTCTTGAATAATGGTGCTGGATGGGTCAACTGTTACATTGGCTCCGGCCGCCACACTGTTTTTTTCGATAAACGCACTGAATGTCCCAAGCTGGACTCCTGTTGTGCCGGTCGCCTCATCGGTATAAGTGCCACCACTTGTTTCAATAACCAGGTCGGAAGAAAGCTCGGAATTGGGAATAGAAACCGTGTAGGAGCCATCAGCTCCGCTAATAACCGGGCCAGCGACGACTACACCGCCAGAATTCTTTACCGTAACAGATGAACCGCTGGCCGGGCCGGCAAATACTACTCCGGAAACTGATGTAGTAGCTGTTGGAGTATCGCTGCTGGAAGTGCTGCAGCCGAATGAGATAATTGATAGGCAGATGACAAATGCCGCTTTGAATATAGTGTATGTAGCTGACTTCATATAAAGGTCTCCTTGATTTAGGGCTCTGCCAAACAGTGCAATAGAACGGCACCGTTTGCAGAATCAGATGTATAGTACCCTCACCACTGCAGATGCCGCAGTACAGAAACAGCACAAGCCCGATCAAGGCAAGGCTCCGAACCAAGGTACAAACAGTAACCAAGAGGAAACGGTCCTCTGGAAAATGCGAGGGAATACGTTGAATCAGGAAGCGCGAATAATTATCGGTGGTGGATCAGGCGGGTCGTCGTAACGGGATGTCAGACGATCCAGGCGGGTAAAGTTGAGGTTGCATTGTCCGGGAGGAGTCGTCACTCCGGTAAAAAAGCAGGGGAGATGATATGTCGTTTCAATATTCAACAGGGCAAACAACTTGCCGCTTCCGCAAGGAGTATTGCCGATGGTGACAGGTTTGGATTTTTGAGGAGCAGGGGTGGAAACGGACTTAGTTGCATTGTTTTTTTCATGAGCGTCATGAGTCGGAGCATCACAGCAGTCGGTTCTTTTTTCGGGAACTTCAACCGCCGGTGCAGGAGGAATGCTGCAGACATCAGTGTCCTGATGGCGGCGAGCGTCAGCAGTATTGCGTTGTTTTTTCTGCCAGCAGCAGCAGTTATGGGCCGTACTCCGCACCAGTGAGCAGCCGTCAACACTGCAGTCACCGGAGCACTCTCCGGTAACGGCATGGGCGATGGACTTCGACTGCATGGCAAGCGGTGCCAACGGAGTGAAAACGATCAGCAGATAGATCGTTGTCATAAGCAGTGAAGTCATATAGCGATGAGACTTTCTCATGTTACTCCTGAAAGAATGAGCAAAACAGAAAAACTACAACTTATTCCATTTCCAGATCAAAGCGTCATCTTCGTTGGCTCGTCTTCGGCTCCTCAACGTACTATATTTGTACGCCTTCGTCGCCTCAATCCTCTCCGCCTTGCTTTCATCTTTGATTTGAAATTGGTATTACGTGATGATCGTCCGCCTGTATTTCCGCTAATCTTTAAAAAAGCAGTTAACCGCCGATGAACGCAGAAACACGCCGATAAATCAAAGGCTTGTGAAGATTAGTGGCTTAACCAGAAGAGTGAATCTGCTTTGTATTAAAATTTTAATTTTATCGGCGTATATCCGTCTTTTCCGGCGGTTAGCCGCCGTTTACAGGCTAATACTTTCGTACGTTATGCACTATAGCTGTCAAGTTCAACAAGCGGAAGTGACTTAAACACGAAAGTCGGCATCACACCGCAATTCGAAGCAGAAAACGGGTGAGGAAATATCAACTAATTGACCTTCTTCATTTCAGTGCCGCAGCTGCATTTGCCCGGCTTCTGACTGATTGTGCCGCAACTGCAGCCATCACCGCAGGCGCAGGCATACTTGGCCTTGGTAATGGAGTTCAGGTCTTTGCCATCAACCTTGACAACCGCCTTGTCACCCTCAACCTTGCTGACGATCCCTTTACCCATGGCCTTGTTGCAAGTGCAATTACCCGCTTTGCGCGACATGGTCTTGCAGTCGCAACTGTCGCCGCACATGCAGACGTATGCCGAGTCACCCTCATTGTAGACAGGAAGTGTCTTGTCGGCAAACGCGACAACAGCGACCAGCAGCAGACTTGCAAAGAACAAACTCATCAGGATTTTTTTCATGTTTTCGTCTCCTTTTCATGCAAAGGTTAATGAACAACTGTGTCCGAGTTTATCATACATCCTCAAAAAAACAAATTTGAGTTTATAAAATTCTTGTTCGTAATCGCCCCGCGAGCAAAAGTTTTTTTAGTAAGTTAGAAGTTAATTTCAGCGTTTTTTCTGGCAGAAATAACTTCGTTAACGCACTTATCCTGTTTATCAGGGCCAGAATTATATCACTACTGCTCCGTCATATCTGCACAGTAGCGAGCGCACCAGAATGCCGGGAGCATGCACGGCAGCGGCCTTCCTGGCCCGGCCAGCCACAAGTCCCATGAGCGCCTTGTCGAAGCCGGTTGCAACGGCTATTTCACGGGCGGTGTTGGCGCGCGAAATAATCGCCAGTTTTTCGATGGGGACTTTTGCTGTTTCCGCCCAGTCGTGCAATACGGCCAGATCAAGTTCAGAAGCAGCCGCGTGGGTATTTTCATAGCCGCAGGCTATTTTAAGCAGCTTGGCGAACTGGCAGGCGATGATCGGCTGATTGAAACCGCGCTTCAGGCAGGCCTGCAGAGCATACGCCACATGATCTCCCATCATGATATAGGCTTCTTCAGGATAATTTGAGAGATGCCGCTGTGCTGCCATCTCGCTGCTGCGGCCGGTGGAGAGGACAACAGTTTCGCAACCGCACGCTTTGGCTACGTCCAGGGCGGCATCAACCGTGTCGGTCCAGGCTTTGGTCGATATGGGGCGGACAATGCCGGTGGTGCCGAGGATCGAAAGCCCTCCGATGATTCCCAGGCGGGCGTTGAGGGTCTTCTTTGCGCGCACTTCGCCATCGGGAATTGAAACTTCAATTTTGAATTTTGAATTTTGAATTTTGAATTCGTGCAGAACCGCTTCGACCGATTCAGTGATCATCCGGCGCGGTACCGGATTGATGGCCCATTCTCCCGGCAGTATTGCCAGACCTGGCTTGGTGACCTTGCCTATTCCGATGCCGCCGGTTATCAGTATGTTGCAATTCGTTCCCTGAGCGGAGCGGTGCAGTGAGCCTTCCGAACTGTCGAAGGGAGCCAATGTTGCCCGCACACACACTTTCGCTCCGTTGGTTACATCCGGATCATCACCGGCATCTTTAACGACGTAACATTCCGCCTCATTCGCAGAAAATGACTGACCATGAAGTTGAAAAACAGCGCTGATCCCTGCCGGGAGATCAATGTTGACTTCGGAAACAGACGACTGTCGTACAAGCATCAGAGCCGCGCCTTTGGCGGCGGCGGCGGCGCAGGCGCCAGTGGTATAGCCTGTCCTGAGCGGAGTCGAAGGGGCTGAGCGCAGCTCTTTTTTCACTGTTGCGCAACAGCCAGAATAGCCAGTGCATTCACCACCGCGGCAGCCACATTGGAACCCCCCTTGCGTCCGATATTGGTTATGAACGGGATGTCATGGATACCTGAAGCAAGGGCATTTTTACTCTCCTCTGCCCCCACGAAGCCTACCGGAAGGCCGATAATAAGAGCCGGTGCGGCGGCACCCGTTTCAATAAGCCGGAGCAGTTCAAACAGCGCCGTCGGGGCGTTGCCGATCACGAAGATCCGATTATCAGGATTGGCAACGGCCTTGCGCATGGCGGCGATGGAGCGGGTAATCCCTCCGGTTTTCGCCTGTTCCGCCACGTCCGGGTCGGCGACATGGCAGGAGACGGTGCAGCCCATAGTGGTCAGGCGGGGTTTGCTTATTCCGGAAAGGGCCATATTCGTGTCGGTAACAATGCCGGCACCGCTCCGGAACGCGGCGACCGCTTTTTCGACGACGTCGTCCGAAAACATCATCGACCGGGCGTACTCAAAGTCGGCGCTGGTGTGGATCGCGCGGCGCACAATCTGCCATTCCGCCCTGGGCCAGCCATGATCACCCGCTTCG
>JANNLB010000025.1:0-8269 GCA_031396605.1 Geobacter sp.
AGGCTGGCCAGAAACAGAAGGGCCGCGGCGGTGAGAATTCTTCCCCTTTTCCGCAAGGCAGTGGCGAGGAGCGGTCGGTAGACCTTCCACGCGCCGCGAATGATGAAGCTCTCCTTCTCCTCTCCCGGCTTCAGAAGCAGATAACAGAGGACCGGGACGACCATGATGGAAAGGAGGAGAGAAGAAAGAACGGCGATTACCACTGTCGAGGCGAGGGGGGCGAACATTTTCCCTTCGATCCCCTGTAACGTCATCAGGGGGATAAAGCTGATAGCGATGATCAGCATTCCGAACAGCGACGGCTTGAGAACCTCCAGCACCGCCTCATAGACGGTATGCAATTTGTGCTGCCCGGACCCCTTTTCCGAGAGGTGGCGCTGCACATTCTCCACCTGGATAATGGCGGCATCCACGATCATCCCCAGGGATATTGCAAGCCCTCCCAGGGTCATCAGGTTGGCCGAGAGCCCTACCAGTTTCATGATGATGAAGGTGGTAAGGACAGCCAGCGGCAGAGTCAGGGCAATGGCCAGAGAGGCGCGGAAATTGCGCAGGAACAGGTAAAGGATGATGACAACCAGTATCACACCTTCCAGAAGAGCGTTTTTGATGGTGGAAAGTGCTCGTTCCACCAGTTCCAGACGGTTATAAAAGGGCTTGATGGATATTCCTTCGGGGAGGGCCTTGTTGACCTCCTCGACTCGATCCATCACAGCTCCGACGATCTCCCGACTGTTCCCACCCCGGAGCATCAGGACCAGGCCTTGCATCGCCTCGCCCTTGCCGTCCGCCGTTACCCCCCCCAACCGATAGCGGGAACCCAGTTGGATGTCCGCTACGTCCTTGAGATAGACCGGCGTGCCGCGCTGGGAGGAAACCACGATATCCTCGATGTCCTTCAAGGACTCGATCATCCCAAGACCGCGAATGGCGTAACTCTCCTGCTCGTGGCGCAGGTATCCCCCCCCTACGTTGGCGTTGTTGCTGGCCACCGCCTCGAACACCTGCCGCATGGTAAGATCGTATTTTTTCAGACGGTCGGGGTCGAGTACCACCTGGTACTGTTTCGGGTAGCCACCCAGACTGTTCACGTCGGCCACGCCGGGAACCGTGCGAAGCATGGGGCGCACCAGCCAGTCCTGCAAGGTGCGGAGCGCCATCAGATCTTCCGTTTTTTCCTTCTCACTGGCATAAACCGGTTTTTGATCATGCTCCAAGGTATACTGGTACACCTCACCGAGTCCGGTGGCGATGGGACCGAGTATAGACTCCACCTTCTCCGGGAGCTTTTCCTTCGCCTGGAACAGCCGCTCCAGCACGACCTGCCGCGCCCAGTAGATGTCGGTGCCGTCCTCGAATACCACCGAAATCACTGACAGGCCCAACTTGGTGACCGAACGGAGCTCCGTCTTTTTGGGAAGCCCCATGAACTCCACTTCCAACGGGAAGGTAACTTGTTGCTCCACCTCCGCGGGTGACATCCCCGGCGCCTTGCTGATGACCTGCACCTGAATGGTGGTCACGTCGGGAAAGGCGTCTATGGGGATCTTGTTGTACGAGTATCCGCCGATGGCAACAACCAGCGCCATGGCGATCATTACCAACAGCTTTTGCCGGAGGGCCAGGGCGATCAGTTTCTCTATCATCTAGTCCCCCTCGATGAGACCCTTCATGGCCTCAGATTTCAAGATAAAGGCGCCCTTGGTGACAACCCGCTCTCCCGGCTTCAGCCCGGAGAGGACCTGGTGCATGCCGTTCATTGCCGGGCCGACGGTTACCACTCGTTTCTCAAAGGTGGTGGCGTCCCTGGCCACAAAGGCAATTAGCTTTTCCCCAGCCCGCTGGAGAGCCGAGGCGGGGACTGCCAGAGTATTCTCCGCCTTGCCGGAAGCAATGATGACCGTGGCGAACATCCCCGGCTTCAGGAGCCCGCCGCTGTTGTCGACCGTTACCCGCGCCTTCACCGTCCTGGACTTTTCATCCAGCATGTCGCCGATGTTGGTGACTCTTCCCTGAAAAGTTTTCTCGGGGAATGCTGCGGTTGAAACCTTTACCCCCGTACCGACCTTGAGGTTACCCAGGTCTTTTTCGTAAATATCGACCATGACCCAGAGCGCAGAGAGATCTGCAACCGTAAAGAGCACCTTGTCCGGGCCGACCGCTTCACCCTGGGAGACGGTCTTTTCCACCACCACCCCGCCGATGGGGGAGGAGAGTGCAATAATGGGGTGGATTCCGTGGTTGTCGCCCGAGGAAGGCTTGACTTCAATTCCGAGCAGGCTGGCTTTCCCTTTGGCCAAGTCAAGGTCAGCTTCCGCCTCGCTCAACTCCTGACGTGCCTTCAGGAGATCCTTTTCCGGCGAGACATTCTTTTCAAACAGAGACTCTTCCCGCTGGAGATTTTTTCGGGACAGTTCAACCCGGCTTTTAGTCTTGAGTTGTTCCGCCCAAATCTGGTCGATTTCCGGGGTGTCAAAATGGGCCAGTGGCTGGCCTGCCCGCACCCGATCCCCCTGGGAGGCGATGAGCCTGACGATCCTGCCCGATGCCCTGGGGCTTATCTTGGCAACCCGGTCGGCGTTCAACTCGATCACTGCCGTCGCTGAAATGGGAATCGACATCGGCTTCACGGTAAGCTCCGTCGTCTCTATTGCTGTTGTCTGCTGATTGCCGGCGGGAAGTTTGATCACGTTTTCATTCTGCTGCTGCGGCGCTACGACCGGTTTTTCAACGGGCGCCGGCTCATTTTTCCCGCAGCCGGCAAGTGCCAGGCCCATAGCGCTTATGGCTATTAATCTCGTTCCGAAAGGCATAGTTCTCACTTGTAACTCCTTGTGATGTATCATGGTAAAGTACCTCCGCTGATGTTTTCCAGCGCATTCAGCGCCAGGCGCGCCCTGAGGAGTGCATCGAGATGGGCGAACTGTAGATCAATGGTGTCTTTCTGGGCCAGTCGCACATCGAAAAAGCCGATTTTCCCCTCCTTGAAAGCTAGGTTAATAAGTTTGAGGTTTTCCGTCGCCTTGTTCAGAATCTCTCCCCTGAACAGTGACAGCTCATCGAAGGCGCTGGAAAAATCGCTGTACGTCGCCTCGACCTCTTTTTCGACGGTTCTCTCCAGGCCGATGTAGTTCAGCCGCGCCTGTTCCGCCCTGACCAGTGCCTCACGCTTTTCGGCCTGTTTCCTGTCAAAAAAGGAAAGCGGGACAGAGAGAGAAACCCCGCCGACATTCCTCTCTTCATCCCGGTCGTAGAACCCCGCCAGGGTAATGTTGGGCTGGGCAAGCTTGTTGACGAGCAGTTCGGCTGCCGTTGTCCTCTCTATCTCGATGTAGGCGGCCTTCAGGTCCGGCCGGCGTGAAGCTGCCAGCTTTTTCAAACTCTCCTTGTCCGGAACGCCGGGAAGGTTGTCCGAGAGCTCCCCTTGGGTTGAAAATGCCTCATCGGGCCGCATCCCCAGAAGTCTCTGGAGCGACAAGCGGGCTTCCCGATTTTCCCGCGTGGCCAGGAGAAGCTCTCTCTTGGTCTTGCTTACCTCCACCTCCGCCAGGTTCACTTCCAGACCGGAAACCTGCCCCGCCTGGAACTTTATCCTGGTAAAACCGAGCAGATCTTCTTTGAGTTTTACCGCTTCCCTGGTCAGTTCCTCCCGCTTTTTGCCGGCGAGAGCCCTGGCAAATGCTCCCTTCACGTCATAGGCAAGGATCCTCTCCCTGTCCTTGATCTCCTGGTCGATTCTGGAAATGTCCTTTTGGGCGATATTGATCCTCACCCCGCGCTGCCCGGCAATCTCGAACTCCTGGGAGAGCTTGACCCCGTAATCCGTGAACCCCCTTGCGCCAGGGTCCGGGGACTTTTCTTTTTTGACCACGCTCCCTTCAAGCACCGGGTTGAAGATGAGGGAGAGCTTAGCCTTCTCCAATTGCCCCTGGGCTACCTCCGGCTCAAGTCGGAAAGCTTGTAGTTCCGGATTGTTCTTGAGGGCGTGGTCTACCGCCTCTTCCAGCGTCATTGCACAGAGAGGGGCAGTAAACAGAATGATTGCTACTGCTGAAAACAACAAACTTCGCATAGGAATGAAACTCCTTTTCCGATTATTATTTAGTTGGTTATGACACGCTGGTACAGTGCCGGTTTTGGAAAAACGCTTCCGTTCCCGGCTTAACAGCAGCCGGGCATGGTCACAGCATAGCTTTGCCGGAATTCCGTCAAACGGATACCGAAAGACCGGCACTAGACGGCGCAGAACATCTGCACAGCACGTCCGCACGCCGAGAACCAACGACTGAGCCTATAGCGTTAGTCGAGCAAAAGCGGTTTGAATGGGATAAGTCTGGGTGGTGCTGAATAGAGAGGGATAAACGCTACAAAACGGGCAGATACCTGCTGCTTTCCAAGAAAGCCTCTCAATTCAGCATGTTAGGCTAATATTTGCGGGGGGATGAATTTCTCCAGATAAACTTCGGGAAATGCATTGAAAGGTTCAGTCATACTACGGGTAGAGATATTCGGATTGTACGAAATGAGCAGAGGTCGATGACCGAAATACAGGGAGGAATGGTGATCGCAACTGGAATGGTTATGGTCGGTATTTTGAGGATTTTCGTCCGGGCAGGCCGGACAGTGGTCATTGCTGTCAACATTGAAAATACTGATCTTGTGTGCAGTAGAATGCCCTGATTCTTCCACTGCGTGCGCCACACTGAACATTGCAGAGGCGGACAGGTTGAGAAATAATATCGGAATGATTATCGCAATAATAATTCTGTATTTTAGTTGGATCATGGCAGGAATATCCCAAAATTTTAGTTTCTTACTCTAAACTTTACAGTCGATAGTGTCAATACTTTCTTCACTATGACTGCCTGATTCAAAGTTTAATATTATTCATCCGCAACCGTCAGCCTCACCTTGACAATCGAAGTCGGTGTAACATCTTAACAGACCAGACATCCTGTCAATGGACGTGGGGATGCTCATGCCGCTGCCGGCACCGATGGCTGTTCAATCAACCGGTGTACCCCTGTACCCACACGTATGCCTGCCGTGCCGACATCCAGGGCCAGGTTATGCCTCCTGAATGTGTTCTGTGATAACAACGACATAACTGCTCCCAGATAACGTCCTCAGTTTCATATCAAGCTGATGGTTCAAACAACCTGCCCGCTACAGCAAGCTGCTCGGGCATCCCAAGCAGCAACACCAGGTCGCCCAACTGCAATTCCCAGACCGGGTCAGGGTTTGCGACGACCTCGTCACCACGCTTGATGACCAGCACCGTTGCACCGGACATGCTTCTGACAGTCCCTTCCCGCAGGGCGCAACCCTCCAGCTGTGAACCTTTTTTCACCCGGTAAGTTCCGATCTCGGCTCCCGCCAGATAGCCGCTGATTCCGACTGCATGACTGTGCCGCCTGCTCATGGAGCGGAGCATGTCGTAACCGTCGCTGCGCACTTCGGCGACGCAGCGTTCGATGTCGTCCTGCGGCACGAGATAATTCCTCAACACGCGGGAGAGAATCTCCACAGAAGTCTCGAATTCTTCCGGAATGACCTCATTGGCCCCCAGTTTGTAAAGCGGCTCAACTTCTGAAATGTAGCGGGTTCTGACAATTATGTGCAGTGTAGGACCCACCTGCCGCGCCAGGGCGGCAACCCTTCGGCTGGTGGCGGCGTCCGAGATGGCAACCACCATGCCGCGGGCCTTACTAATCTGGGCATGTTTCAGCACCTCCGGTTGGGAAGCGTCGCCGAACATTATATGTTGCCCCTTCTTACCCTCTTTTTTGACCGTAAAAGGATTGGTTTCAATGACTATATACTGAATTTGGAGGTTCTTCAGCACTCTTGCCAAATTTTTACCATTCACGCCGTAACCGACTATGATGACATGATCCGTCATGGCTATCTGTTTTTCATGGCTGGAGAGCACGCCCCTGCCGCGGGTCCAGTCATGGGGCAGAATACGGATAAAGTAATCAGCAACCGGGCCGGCAAATTCGAGACAGAGAGGTGTCAATCCCTTCGTGGCGATGGAGGTAGCCAGAAATATTTGGTACAGCTCCGGGGTAAGCAGACCGAATTTGACTCCGGCCTGCGAAAGGACAAAGGAAAATTCACCGATCTGAGCCAGGGAGAGAGCAGCAATGACGGCGATCCGCATCGGCACGCCCAGCGCCATGGCCGCCCCGGTTGTGATGAGTGTTTTAATCGCCAGAATTGTTACCACCAGTGAAACTATCAACAGCGGATATTTGACCAGAATAGCAGGATCAAGCAGCATCCCGACCGAGATAAAGAAAAGGCTCATGAAAGCCTCTCGGAAGGGAATGATATCGCTTAAGGCCTGGTGGCTGTATTCGGATTCGGAGATCGCCAGACCGGCAATGAAGGCCCCCAGAGCCAGGGAAAGGCCGGCCATTGCCGTTAGCCAGGCAGTACCTGAAACGATGAAGATGATGGTCAGGATGAAGAGTTCACGGCTTCTGGTTCTGACGACCTGCTTGAAAATCCACGGCACCAGGAAGCGGGCACCGTAATGTGCCGCCAAAACCACTGCAGCAGCTTTGGCCAGAATAATCAGCACCCCTTGAAGACCGTCGGCGCTTCCCGAAAGTAAGGGCGTCAGGAGCATCAACGGCACTATGCACAGGTCCTGGAAGATCAGAATACCCATGGACAGCTTGCCGTGTGGTGCGTCCGCCTGACCGGCATCAATCAGCAGCTTCATCAGGATTGCGGTGCTGGAGAGTGCTACCAGAAATCCGAAAAAAAGCGACTGACGTCCGGGATAGCCAAATGCTATGCCGACGGCAGCCACCGCCAGAATTGTACTCAGCACCTGCAGTCCGCCCCCCCACAACACGAGGTGCTTGATCCGCATCAACTCTTTCATGGAGAGTTCGATGCCAATGGTAAACAGTAACAGCACCACACCTATTTCGGCCATCTGTTCAACCTGTTTGGTATCATTGATTAAAGCCAGCGCATAGGGCCCAGCCAGGATACCAGTAACAAGAAAACCGATGATGGAGGGGAATTTCAGGCGATTGAACAGGACGACTGTTGCCAGCGCCAGCCCGAAGAGAATCACTATGTCTTTGAGCGCTTCATATGGCATGAGTACCTTTCTAAATCATTCCTTGATCTCGGTGTTTATTTTTTATACGGCAACCGTATTGCCGCCTCCGTTCCAACACCCTGCCTGCTGTTGATACCAAGTGTGCCGGCATGAGCCTCAATGACTTTCCTTGAGATAGGCATACCAAGACCTGTTCCTTCATTTTTCGTAGTGTAAAACGGCATAAAAAGGCTTGCCAGGGTTTCGTGATCCATTCCCGCGCCCTGATCGTTGATGGTGATAACTATTTCATTCCTGTCGGTGACAGCAGTTATGGTTACCTGTGCCCCACGTCGTGAGGCATCAACGGCATTATCAATCAGATTAATCAGCGCTCGTTCGATGTGTGAACTGTCAATGGCTGTAGTTAACGGGGTTGAGGGGAGATGCATCGTCATGGTGACATCTCTTGCGTCGGCCTTTATCCGGCAGGATTCACCGGCTAGAAGGATGGTATCCCTGATGTCTACGTCTTTGAAATTCAGTTGCTTTGTTCATAGGTCGCCCCTGCTTAACTCAACCATCTTCCTTCGCATCGCTCCCCGTCGGGCTCACCTTGCATTTGATCAGGTAATAACCGATGGAAAGGGCCAGAATGATCGCCGCTATCCCCAACAGGGCCAAACCGGAAAGTTCCTTCACATCAAGGATAATCACCTTGCGGGCGATAGCGATGATGGCTACCGCCATGACTATCTGCGCATGGTCTACCGATTGGGAAAGGTAAGTCTTGGCCATGGTTTGTATCAGCTCGATCCCGATCAGGACCAGCATGACAAGACCGAATATCTCCAGCAGTTCATCGATATCGAGCAGAAAAACCGGCGGCGTGATAATGTCCTTTATGATGATCCAGGCCAAATCCAGGGTGCTGAGGAACAGAACCAGCACCATCATGACCAGCAGCGAAAAGATGATCATCTTTTCAAATTTTTTGATGTTTTCTATCATGACTCCTCCTTCGTGACAAATATGCATCGACGAATCCATTTTTCAAACTCGATAACGATATAGACTACCAGGGAGGCGCTTATAATCAGGCCCCATTCCCGCAGACCGATCGGTTCGCTGCTGAAGGCGGTATTCATTGCCGGGAGGTAGGTAAACAGCAGCTGCAGCAGAATCATTATGGAGACGCCGGCCAGCAGC
>JANNLB010000077.1:0-3810 GCA_031396605.1 Geobacter sp.
CTTCTTCGGCCTCGGCGCCGTGGCATTGGTCTATTTTCTCGTGTTCCGATGAGCGCCTCACCGAACTGGCTTTTCATCGTTCTCATCGGCCTCGCCGTCGTGGCTGTCGTCGGAGCCATCGTCCATTTTACATCGAAGGACTAATATGAGCATCGGCATCCTCGTTCTCGGCCTGGTTCTTGTCGGCGTCATCACTGGGATTGTTCACTTTACCTCGAAGGAATAAATGACCGTCCTGACACTTATCGTCCTTCTGCCGATTCTCAATGCGCTGGCCATCATGCTTGGCGCACCTGCGCGGCGCAGCGCGCTTCTCGCGGGATGGGTGCAGCTCGTCCTCACCGTGTTTGCAGTGCTGGGATACGACCGCATCAAGGGCGGCCCGCAATTCCAAAGCGCATGGCCCGTGGCTTCCGAGTGGGGACTGAGCCTGCACCTCGGTGCGGACGGTCTGAGCCTGCTGATGCTGCTCCTGACGGCGCTCGTCACAGTGGCCGCACTCCACGTCACCCCGAGGATTGAAAAGCGCGAGGGGCTGTTCTTTGCGTGCATCCTCCTGATCGATGCGGGCGCCACGGGTGCATTCGCATCTCTGGACCTGTTCTTTTTCTACGCATTTCACGAACTTGCGCTCATCCCGACCTTCCTTCTCATCGGCATCTGGGGAAGCGGCCAGCGTCATGCCGCGGCATGGAAAATCACGATCTACCTCGCCACCGGCAGCATCATCCTGCTGGTCGGTCTTGCAAAACTATACCTCGCGTATCCGGTCGGTTTCCGCACGTTTGACATGGCGCTGCTGCTGAAGCACCGCGAGATGATTCCGGCGGCGGCACAGGGAGGCATCTACATCTGGCTGCTCGTCGGGTTTGGCCCTTATGTTCTTTGACACCCTTATGTTCTTCACGATGGTCATGAGGCGGGAGGAGGAGGAGTCACAAAAAATGTGAGGAAGTTATCGAAGAATATAGCGACGTTCAGAGCTGCGTAAAATTTCATGGTACATTGTATCGGGAGCAAGGTCGAGTCCATTTGGCCATGTAACAACACCGTTATCTACTCTGGCTTCCCTAATTTCGTCATCGTCCAGTAATACGTTAAACACTCCCGAACAAAAAGACTTATCAATTACGACATAACCACATAATCCGTCAGCAAACTTTACAGTAAGCTCACGCGGATTTTCATTTTTTACCTCGGTCACATCCCAGTACATATTTACCTCCAGGGCGTTACTTCAGGGGAGCAATTTCTTTTGGATGCTGTTTTGTTTTGCAAAGATCCCAATCGTCCAGCAGCTCAGCCTGGTGCAACTCTGCCCAGTCCAGTACCAATTGGGCAGCCCTGCGTGGGAGTGTCCCCTCTTTTATTTTCAGTGCACGTATATCAATAGAAGCTTTGTATTCACCATATGTGGCGTGAAAATGGGGTGGTGCATGCTCGTCCCAAAACATTTGAATTATGATTCCATAAAATACGCTGATTGTAGGCATAATAACCTCAACACACATTAATCACTGAAAAAATATTACGATAGATAATAGGCGTTGTCAAGAAAGTGGGAACTATGAAACGTTCAGACCATTTTAGTCTGATAGGTGACGGAATAAAAAGTGGCAATTCAAGGCTTGACCCCATAGGTTCCCCCTGTCTATAAATAAATCTGTCCCCTTTTTCTTCAAAGGTTCAAACTACGGTAAAAATGTCCGAAACTCTAACCTGACCCCAAAGGTTCTTCTAAGCGAGAAAACCAGTATTAATGATCTGAAGTCAAGAGGGTACGTGAACTGCGCTCCATCTGCTTAAATGGTATTCTCCATTTTCAGTTTTTTTAACTCTTGTAACAAAACCGGGATATCGTCTTGGATTATGCTCCAGAGAATATCATTATCGATGCCCAGATAACCGTGAATGAGCCTGTTTCGGGTTGCCACAACTTGACGCCAGGGGATTTCAGGGGATGTTTCTCGAACTCTTTCAGGTATGCGGGTTGCAGCCTCACCAATTAATTCCAGTTTTCTTAAAGTTGCATCGTACGCTTTCTCATCTGTTTCAAATCCATCCTGATCAAGCTGTTCAGTATAGCATAATACCTTCTCGCAAAATTTGATCATGTCATCCAGATAAAAACGCCATTCTCGTTCAGACATAGATTGCATCCTTTTCAACAAATGGCCGAAGTTCAGTCCGGAGTGCTTTTTCTGTAACCAGGTCAACCCTGCAACCAAGCTGATCTTCAAGCATAAACTGGACGCCAAAATATTTTGAAGAGGTGGCTGGTCCATCAAAAACCACCAGAATATCAACATCACTGTCGCTATTTGCAGCATCACGGGCCGTAGATCCAAACAGCGCAAGCCTGGTTACACCAAAGCGCCCGAACAATTCAGGTTTCGCAATTTTAAGTGTATTTATAACATCTCTTCGATTCATGAAGTTCTCTCCATAAGGTCGTCAACAGAAACCGATTTAGTCTTACCCGCAGCAAGATTCTTCTCAGCATCATCGAGCCGGATAAGAAATGCCTGACGTTTAACAGAGCGACAGACCTCTTTGAGCAGGCCATATTCCAGTTTAGGAACTTTGACGTAATCATTCATAGCCGTTTGTGCTATATCCGCCTATTTCGGCGCAGGAGAACCGCGCAAGAGTCCTTCTGTACTCAAGTCTTCATCAATTTCAGGCCAATGGATGCCATAGCCACCACCACTGGTCTGCCAATTTTCACGGGCTTTCTGTGATGCATTGGCAAGTCGTGGATACCAGACCAACGGAACCGATATGCTTCTGCCATCCATAAGATCCACTGCAATCACGTATTCATCAATATTAATGTTTCTGACCCGCTCATCTGCTTTAATCGCTAAAGTACCCATTCCATGCCTCCAGTAATGTGATTCGGTGTTCGATCACCAAAAGTTGTATCGTGCGCAACTCACGAGCGGAAAAACCAATTCTTGAAGCCAGGGCGACAGGAGATATCCAGAATTTAGTTGTCAGATCATCACGATCAATATGGATATGGGGCGGTTCCGTTGTTTCGTGACTATGGAAGTAAAATCTGTATGGCCCTTACCTCAAAACAGTCGGCATAGGAACCTCCTTGAATCTGCTTCAAAGTTTATCAGTAAAATCAGGAACCTGTCAAATAATAGGTGAAAAATGATCTTTCCCGGTTTTTTCAGGTTGTTCAAAATATGAACACGGGCAGTAGGTGGTTTGAGTGTGTGGGTAGGAGGGTGTCTGAGAGTGGGGCGGGGGGCGTCACTCTTCACTCTTCACTCCTCACCGCCTTCTTAGTATCCAGCGGCATATTCAACCCAAAAGCTATATCGATGCTGGACGTACGATTCAGCGCCGTTTTGGCGGTAAACGTCAGGCTTGCCGGAAACCAGGGGAGGGGAGGGGCGGTCAGGCGGAGACCGGCATTGGTGTCGCGGGTGTCAAAAAGTTTAGCAATGTATTCGATATTGTCAAATGTGTAGGCCTGACACCCTCATATTCCCCTCATATTCCATGTAGGCCTGACACCCTCATATTCCACATCACTATGCAGCCAATTGTTTCAACCTTTGCAGGGTGTCAGGAAATTTCCGCACCATCATGATAAGGGCGGCGGCCTGATCGTTCGGCTTTGTCCGGCCCTGTTCCCATTTCTCCAGGGTACGCGGGGAAACGTGCAGCTCGTGTGCGAATACCGGGCGGGAGAGGTTCAGCTTTTCCCGTGTATCCCTGATAATCTCAGGCGTGACTTCCGGCATTGACCTTGATTCCTGTGTGTAGGTTTTCAGGGTGATCTTACCCTCACGC
>JANNLB010000216.1:0-1526 GCA_031396605.1 Geobacter sp.
CTATCATGATTCCTGCCATCTGAAACGGACTCTGAAGGTGTCAGAACAGCCGAGGGAGTTGCTGCAGAAGGCGGGGTATGAACTGACGGAAATGTTCGAGTGTGATACCTGCTGCGGCATGGGGGGATCATATTCAATGAAGCTGCCGGAGATATCAGGGCCGATCCTGCAGCGCAAACTCAAGAACATCAAGGAAACCGGCGCTCCGACCGTAGCCATGGACTGTCCCGGATGCGTCATGCAGATCAGGGGAGGGATGGATCAGGATGGAGCGGATATAAAGGTCAGGCATACCGTTGAGGTACTTGCGGAGCAGGTGGAATAATAGTTGGATGTTTATTGTTAAATGTGATTTAGTCGGAGCTTACTTGGGGAACCACATATGCTATTTGCTATATTGGTTCCCAAAGTTGCCACTACCACACCTCCAACTCAAAATCCCTATACCCTTTTATCATCTCAAAATCCCCCCGGTTGGAAGTAACCATCCGGACACCGTAAGTTCGAGCCGTCAGAGCTATCAGCACGTCGAAATGCAGGTCGCGCAGCTTGTCCGGTGAATAACCCTTGTCGGTACGTATCCTCCCCAGTATCTGCCCGGACTCCAGCCAGTTTTTTTCAGTCGGCGTCAGAACCGGATGGTTTTTCTCCAGCTCTTTAAGAAAAGAAATCTCCGCCAGTTTCGTCGCTCCACGCCACAATTCCGCCAACACCACCGATGATGTTCTTATAAGGCCACTGATTGTTTCAAGCCGCTCCTGGTGGCATCCGGTACGCAGATGATCGATGAATATCGAAGTATCGAAGAGGATCAGGTTACTCACCGTGACCCTCGAATGTCAGTTTGCCTGCATGCTTAGCCATCAAGTTACGGAACTTCTTGAGTGCCACGATCTCACGCAACGCAGTATGAACCGCCTCTGTTCGGCTTTTTACTCCCAATATCTGAGCGGCTTCATCGGCCAGATGGGTGTCCAACCTTATTGATGTCATTGCAGTAGCCATGATTTTTACCTCCAATTCATTTGTATATACACAATATCAAAAACATATATACATGTCAATTCTGTTGCCAGCTGAAATATTTTTTCCCGAGATTGACTGAAAATGTCACATCACCTTCAGTGACAAACAACGCTTTGTCATGAGCGTATGGAGCAGGCTGTTGGAAATGCAAAGAAATTTCAAAAGCAGTAAACGAAGAAAGGCGTCCTTCCGGTCGCCTTTCTTCGTTTTGCTATTCAATGCTTCGTTACGGTTTATAGATCTTCAGCAGTGCCTGTGCCATTTCGGCCGGGCTGTCAGCTACGCTGATGCCGCACTCTCTCAGGACGGCGACCTTTTCGGCGGCGGTACCCTTGCCGCCGGAGATGATCGCGCCGGCATGACCCATGCGCTTGCCGGGAGGGGCGGTAATACCGGCGATGTAGGCGGCCACCGGTTTGGTCATATGCTCCTTGACGAAGTATGCTCCCTCTTCTTCGGACGTGCCGCCGATCTCGCCGATCATGATGACGGCATCGGTG
>JANNLB010000079.1:0-17360 GCA_031396605.1 Geobacter sp.
GGAACAGGCTGCTGCCGATGATGTAGGCCGTAATGGCGGTCATGTCCCACAGAAGGGGCGAACGGAAGTTGGGCCACAGCCCGCGCTGGTTGGGGTAGGGGATCATGTAGAAGAAGGTCCAGTTGCGCCCCAGGTGGATCAAAGGGAACAGGCCGGCCACGGTGATGCAGAATACGGTCATCGCCTCGGCGGCGCGCAGGATCGGTCGGCGCCAGTTGGCCTGGGAGAGGCGCAGGATCGATGAGACCATGGTGCCGGAGTGGGACAGGCCGACCCAGAAGACGAAGCCGGTGATGTAGAAGCCCCACATGACCGGGCGGTTCTTGCCGGTCACGTACATGCCGTTCATCATCTGCCAGGTGAAGGCCGCCAGCCCCCAAGCCACCACCGCCCCCAGGAAGAAGGCCAGCAGATACCAGCGCAGGGTCGGCGGGTGCAGGGAGGAGAGCAGCTCGTCGTTGATCCGTGTAGCGCTTTTGGAGGTGACCGGGGTGTCAGACATGCTCGCGACCTCCTCCCTTGAGATAGAATACCGAGGGGTGCGTGCCCAGGTGTTCCAAAAGCTGGAAGCGGCGCGGGCTGCGGGCCAGCCGCGCCACCCGGCTGCGCGGGTCGGCCAGGTTGCCGAAGACCATCGCCTCGGCCGGGCAAGTCTGGGCGCAGGCCGTCTGCACCTCGCCGTCCCTGATGAGGCGTTCTTCTCCCTTGGCCTCCTCCTTGGCGCGGCGGATGCGCTGGATGCAGAAGCTGCACTTCTCCATCACCCCCCGGCTGCGGACGGTGATGTCCGGAGAGAGCTGGTTGTCCAGTGGTTTCGGCCACTCATGTTGGTAGAAGTTGAAGACCCTC
The DNA here is from genome assembly GCA_031396605.1 of Geobacter sp. GTDB lineage: Bacteria > Desulfobacterota > Desulfuromonadia > Geobacterales > Pseudopelobacteraceae > JACRCG01. Next base: position 850 of record JANNLB010000079.1, read on the forward strand.
ACGGCGTAGGGGCAGTTGTTGCCGCAGTAGCGGGTGCCGACGCAACGGTTGTAGACCTGGCCGTTGAGGCCATCCGGGTTGTGATAGCTGGCGTAGACCGGGCAGACCGGCTCGCAGGGGGCGTCGTGGCAGTGCTGGCACATTACCGGCAGGAAGCGCACCCTGACGTCGGGATATTCCCCCACCCAGAAACGTTCGATGCGCAGCCAGTGCATGTTGCGCCCCTCGGCAATCTCGTGCTTCTCGCAGATCCCCACGTTGTTTTCGGCCTGGCAGGCTACCACGCAGGCGCCGCAGCCGGTGCAGCGGTCCAGGTCGATCACCATCCCCCATTTGTATGGACTGGTCATTTTTTCCATAAGCTGATCACTCCGTTTTATGACGCTTCAGAACGGCATGATACTTGGTGCGCTTTCCTGACATATGATGCGGGAGGTAGTTGATCAACTCCCACCCTTCGCTCCCCAGTTCGTTCAACAGGTGGACGCCATCATGCAGCCGTGTTTCGTACTCTTCCTCATCCTCCGATTCCGTTCCGACGAAGATGATTTTATATTCCCAGACCATAGCAACCTCCTTACAGGTGACCGTCTTTAAACCTCCGAGGTTTTGAAAACCTCGGAGGTTTGCCTTTCTTTCCGTCATATCCCGATCAAATCGCTGCGGTAGCTCCCCTCGGGATGGCCGGCCGTCACCAGATCACCCTTTTTCGAGATACGGGTAACGCGCACCCTTGTGGCGTTCCAGGCCGGTTGATGTTCGCTCCCCTCCACCAGTGCCAAAAGTACCAGGGGATTCACCCCCCGGTCCCTGGCATAGCGTCCTCCTCCCTTATGCCCCTGCCCCAGCGGGATCGCCACCATGTCGGGACGGATGCCGGGGTAGATCACCGCCGGCATCCGCAGAGCGCCCTGGGGTGAGGCCACCTCGACCAGGTCGCCGTGGCTGATCCCTAGCGAAACGGCAGTCTTGGGGTTGATCTCGATCCAGCTGTCCCAGACCACCGTGCTCATCGGGTCGGGCAGCTGCTGCAGCCAGGGGTGCGGTGCGCCCCGGCCGTCGTTAAAGGCGGTGGAGGGGTAGACCTGCAGATGCAGCGGAAACTGCTTCTCATCCCCGGCGAATTTGGGCCGGGCCGGATCGGGCAGTTTAGAAGCGGCGTTCCAGCGATATCCCTTCCCCAGTTCCTTGTCCGCATCGAAATGTCCGCCACGCCGGAGCAGTTCGACCCACATCGCCTCAAAATCCACGCCTTTCGCAGGGGCGACCTGCCTGCGGGCCGCATCCTTGACCAGCTCCAGGCAGGATTTTTGGGGGAGGGCGGCAGCCATTGTCCCGCCCAGCTGGGAGGCTGCGGCCAGCAGCACATCGGCGAACTGGCGTGTGTCATGTAGCGGCGTCACCACTGGCTGCATCAGCCCGTACACCGTCTGGCGGGAGCCGGCCAGCGGAACCACGTCCCCCCAACTCTCCAGTGCGGCGTGGTCGGGCAGGATCAGGTCGGCCTGCAGGGCGGTGTCGTCCAGGAGTGTAGAAAAACTGACGGTGAACGGCACCTTGTCCAGCGCCTCCTGGAAGCCGGTGGCTGGGGGTATGCCGTGCTGCGGATCTCCCTTGATCAGGGCCAGCTTGATCTGTCCTGCACGCATGCTTTCGACCAGTGCGAGCAGTTCGGCGAAGGAGTCTTCCGGACCGGCCAGTGAACCGGCCATGGTCCTGGCTGGATAGACCCCGCCGGGACGGTTCAGGTTGCCCACCAGCATGTTCAGCAGTTGGATGGCGCGTACCGATTCCGGGCCATTGCTCTGGAAAGCCACCGTTTCACCGGCCATGGCCAGAGAGGGTCTGGTGCCGGCGAATTCGCGGGCCACCTCGGCAATAGACTCTTGCGCCAGACCGGTCAACCCGGCCACCATAGGCAGATCGTAGTCCTTCAAGTAACCCAGAAGCTCTTGCGCCCTGAGACCATTGGCGGCCAGTGCTGCTTTGTCGAAGAGAGATTCGGCCAGGATCAGCCGGGCGATGCCGAGGGCCAAGGCCCCTTCGCTTCCCGGCCGCGTCGGCATCCAGCGGTCGGCCGAGGCGCCGGTCAGGGACATGCGGCCGCCGACGTAGGTGAAATGCCCGCGGACCGTGTCCCGTCCCTGACGCATACGACCAAAGGCGTTGCCGTACTTGACCGGTGACAGATGACTCTCGACGAAATCGGCGCCGAAGCTGAGCAGGTAGCGGGTCTCGGCCATGTCGTAGAAGGGGAGGCTTGTCTGACCGAAATTTTGGCGGTTTGCCTGCCGCAGCCAGTCGGGGGACAACAGCTCGTAGGAAATGTGATGAGACGACCCAAAGGAGCGCATGAATCCGCCGACAAGCGCGGCCAGGGAGCCGGAGAGCTGCGGTGTCAGCATGGCCAGACTGTCGGTTTCTCGCTCCCGCTGCAGCTCCTTGAGTCTGGTGGTGAGGAGGCCGAGCCCCTCCGCCCAGGATATTTTCTGGAATTCTCCCGAACCGCGCGGTCCGCTGCGTTTGAGCGGCTGCTGCACCCGGTCGGGATGGTAGATCTCCTGCACGATGGCCTGACCCCGGGCGCAGAGCCTGCCCCGGTTGACAGGATGATCGGGGTTACCTTCGACCTTTTTGGCCCGCCCTTCCGATACCCGTACCAGGATACCGCAACCGGCCGGGCAGAGATTGCAGGAACTGGCGTAATAATTGGCCCTGCCGGGGGTCACCCCCTCGTCGGGCGGGATCAGGTAGGGGATCAGTTTTTCGTTTTTAGACTGGCAGCCCGCCAGAAGCGCGCTGGCGGCCGTCATCCCACTGAGCTGTAAAAAGGTTCTGCGCTTCATACGGGACTCCGTTAGCCCTGATAAACAGGATAAGTGCGTTAACGAAGCTATTTTCTGCCAGCCCCGATAAACGGAATAAGTACGCTCACGAAATCATTTCTGCAAAAAAACCACAGAAATCATTTCTATCGTACTAAAATCGCAGAAAATAACTTCTAACTTACTAAATATGGCAGGTCCAGCAATCAATGCTGGCCTTATGTTGCCGGTGACAATCCAGGCACCACCCCATCTTGAGACTGGCCGTGCGGCTGATTCGATCCATTGCTGCCACGTTGCCATGACATGAGGTGCAGTCGATCCCGGCGCGGATATGCATCATGTGCGTAAAATAGACATGGTCAGGCAGGCTGTTGACCCTGACCCAGGGAATCGGTTCGCGCTTGTCCCAGTATTCAATCAGTTTCCTGATCTGCGGAGCTTCCGGGGAGATGTACAGGTGGCAGGCACGGCAGTCCGCCACCGACGGGATGCCGGCTACCGGCGACTTATCAGTAAAGCGGTGACAGTAGAGGCACGGGATGCCGTTTGAGCCGGCATGCAGCTTATGGCTGAAGGCAAGCGGCTGAACCGGAGAGCGCTCCTTAAAATCCAGCGGCAGGATGTACATCAAAATCAAGGCGGCGCCAACCGCCCCCGACGCGCAAACCAGACCGCTTATGAGCCATAATTTTTTCATGCTGGTCACCAGTGGGTTGAGTAGACATCACGGTGCGAAACACTCTTCCGTTCTGTCGCAACAATAGCATGTATCCGGCATATGTCAAAAAATGCTTCGTAAACAGAATCGTATGTGCCCTTCAGATGCATCGTTGGCATCTTCCAGTCCTTTGAGTCAGAAGAGAAAGATTTCTTGGATCCGGATATAGCAGAGACATCGGGCATTGGAGATATGATGTATTGAAACAGGCTGGAAAAGGCGCTATGCCCTGGATGGTAAGCCGTCAGGAGAGGAAAAGAACGTTGAGGTGTGGCCTTTTTTTCCACACTGGTGCTCCCGAAATTTAAAACGTATTTAATTGCAGAACAGGTGGAAAGACGTATATTCGGAATTAGAATCAGGCTGTAATCCTGACTTTACGACCCTCAACTTTGATTTTCCCCTCTGCAAACAGCTTGATTGCCTGAGCAAATGTCTCATGTTCTGCCTTTTGAATCCTGGCGGAGAGGGTTTCCTCCGTATCATCCTGTTCTACCGGAACGACCGCTTGCAGGATAATCGGTCCGGTATCCGTGCCGCAGTCGACAAAGTGTACGGTACAGCCGGAGAAGCGAACCCCGTGGTTCAGGGCCTGTTGCTGCGCATGGAGACCCGGAAAAGAAGGAAGCAGGGCAGGGTGAATGTTCATAATAGCATTGGGAAAAGCATTGACCATTACGTCCGTAAGTATTCTCATAAAACCGGCCATAATTACCAGGTCAACCTTGTGGCTGCGGAGGATATTAACCGTCTCGGCATCGTACGAACGACGCTCGGCAAATCTGAAGTTTTCGTGTACTACGACCGGTATTCCGTGCCGTGATGCGCGGGTAAGTGCATACGCATCTGCTTTGTTACTGATGACACAAGCAATCCCGGCTCTGATCTCACCGGACTCTATCCGGTCGATAATGGCCTGAAGATTTGTGCCGTTCCCTGAAACCAGGACACCCAACCGGCAGGGTGCGTTCCCTGACATAATTACCCCTCCACCAGCTCGACACGCTCATCTCCGGCTTCACAAGCCGTAATGTCACCGATAACCCAGGCCGATTCTCCCAGGCCGTTTAAACGATCGATTATCTCTTCAGCCTGATTCCCCGTCACCACCAGCACCATGCCGATTCCCATGTTGAAGGTGCGGTACATTTCATCGCGTTCAACGTTGCCGGCCTTCTGTAAGACCGTAAAAAGGTTAGGTCGCTCCCACCTGTTTGTATGAATGTGAGCCTGGCACCCTTTGGGGAGCACCCGTGGAACATTTTCCAGCAGACCGCCGCCGGTGATATGGGCGATACCATTAATAGTGAAGTCTTTCAGCAGATTTAGAATTGAGCGGACATAAATCCGGGTCGGCGTCAGCAACACTTCGGCTACTGAGGCGCCGGCGCCGGGAAAAACGTCATCTATGGAGAGACCAAGGTGATCAAATATCAATGTTCGTGCCAGAGAATAGCCGTTACTGTGTAAACCGCTGGATGCAATTCCAATCAATTGGTTGCCTACCGATATGCACGAACCGTCGATAATGTTGTCACGGTCAACTACACCGACGGTAAATCCGGCGACATCATATTCGCCGTCCGCATAAAAGCCGGGCATTTCAGCTGTTTCTCCACCAATCAGCGCGCAACCCGCTTGTATGCACCCCTCGGCGATCCCCTTCACAATCTCGGCACCCTTTTCCGGCAGTAACTTTCCGGTGGCGAGATAATCGAGAAAAAAGAGCGGTTCAGCTCCCTGGACAATTATGTCGTTCACGCACATAGCCACCAGATCGATGCCAATCGAGTCATGGCGATCTGCCAGAAAAGCAATTTTGAGCTTTGTGCCGACACCGTCAGTCCCGGATACGAGAACAGGATTTTTATATTTCGACGCGTTGAGAGAAAACAAACCGCCAAAACCACCAATGTCTGCCAGAACTTCAGGTCGAGATGTAGCCTTTACTAACGGCTTAATCAGGTTGACAAAATTGTTGCCGGCCGCAATATCAACGCCGGAATCTTTATAGGTAACAGGTTTATCACTCATTCGATGCTTCTCCTTACAGAAAGAATCTTTGTAGAACATGGTCCCTGAAAAGTCAATTTCAAACTGGCAACAAACGGTCCTTAATCAGAATATCTCTTGACAAATCCGCATCTTTTAGTAAGTTAGGAGTGATTTTTTTGGCGGAAAGTCTCTTCGTTAACGCACTTATCCTGTTTATCCCGGCTTGGATTATTGACGATATGAAATCGAAGCTTCCTTCATATGTTACCCGCATCATGCTCTGTCTCACTGCAGCAGTTCTTTGTGCGCCGATGGCGCCATGCTCTGCCACTGCCGATATTTACCGGTATGTTGATGAGGAAGATATTGTCCATTTCACCGATGCACCCACCGATAAGCGATTCAAAGTTTTCATGCGCGACCTCAAAAAAGATAAAGAACTGCGAACAAAACTCAGATACGCTTCATCGGTTAATCCTGCTGAATTTGAACAGCTCATCAAGACCTGTTCAGACAAATACGGCGTTAATCCGTGCCTGGTGAAGGCTGTTATTCATGCCGAATCCGGTTACAACCCGAATGCGGTTTCCAGTAAAGGCGCCGGCGGCCTGATGCAGTTGATGCCCGCCACCGCCAAGTCGCTGAAAGTAGCTGATCGATTCAATCCAAAAGATAATGTCGAGGGAGGGGTGAAATACCTTCGTTTTCTGCTTGATACGTTTCGAGGCGATGTTTCACTGGCCGTGGCGGCTTACAATGCCGGACTCAATAAAGTTGCCAAATATGGCGGTATTCCACCCTATAATGAAACTAGAACCTATGTGAACCGGGTTCTTTCCTACATGAAGACCTATCAGGAAAGCGGTATTTAATAATGACTGCCAGTCGGACTAATCAGATCTTGAACCTGCCCAATATCCTCACCATGATGCGGATTGCGTCTATACCGCTCCTTGCAGCGCTTTTGATGTCACCATCACGATCTGCGGGTTTTTGGGCTGCGGCCCTCTTTGCAGTGGCATCCATTACGGACTGGCTGGATGGGTATCTGGCCCGTCGCATGGGGATCGTCACGATCTTTGGCAAATTTCTGGACCCGATAGCCGACAAACTGATTGTCATGGCGGCTCTGATTATGATTCTGCCATTTAACCGGGTTCCAGCCTGGATGGTGCTGGTAATTCTGGGTCGCGAGATCATCATAACCGGCCTGCGCGGGATCGCTTCAACCGAGGGGATTGTCATTCCGGCCAGTGATCTTGGCAAGTACAAGACTATTTTTCAGATTGTTGCAATTCTCGGGCTTGTTCTGCATTATGACTACAGCTGGTTTTTCGGTATTACACACACACTTCTGACAGTAAACATGCACAACGTGGGAATGTTTTATCTCTGGATCGCCACCGTTCTGACTGTCTGGTCCGGCGTCGATTATCTGATCCGGTTTATCAAGGTTATTGCCCGCTGATTCTGTCCTTATACCAATTACAAAACAAAGATGCAGTCAAGGCGGCGAGGACTGAGGCGACGAAGGCATACAGACAGTATGTTGAGGAGCCGAAGACGAGCTAACGAAGAGGGCGCTTTGATCTGGAATTGGAATTATCTATTTGACTGTCCCAGCTTGATCTCAAACTTCTCCCCGTTGCGCTGAAACAGTACCCGATCGTTCCGGACTTCCTCTACGGTGATGCCTTCAATTATTGATCCGCTTGAAACCGGCATTCCATTGACGATTGCCATACTGTCCGCACTGCTGTTCTGGAATGCGATACCATTGACTCTGAGAGTCGGTACGGTGGCGGCGGCAGGAAGATCTCTTTTTACCCCTTCGGTCGTCTCTTCAGGCTTTTCGGAAATACCGGTAACCGCTTCCCTGGTCGGTTTCTTGACAATACTAACCGCTGCATTGCCTGCGGCCACCGTTTTTTGCCGCTGTTTACGTGATGCTTTGCCGGGCAGTTTATTGAGAGCCGGAACGACTACTATTTCAGCGGGGAGAGTCTCGGGGTTGACCACGGGAGCAGAAAGCGGAGACGGAAGACTTTTAACTGTAATTACCGGCTGCGATTTGGCTGTCGTCACTGCCTTTGTCTCTTTCATGAAAAAGAATGCAACAGCGGCTCCTCCTCCAAAAACCAGCAAAAACAGCAGTATAAAAGCGAACGGAGAAAAACTCCGGGAAGAATCAGTGGATCTCAGGATATCTGAATCGATCCTCAACGAATCGGGAAAACGGCCCGATTTTTCATGTTCCAGTTTTTTCAGTGCCTTGAGAATCGAGCTCATTTGACGCTTCCTGACGCTTTTTCGGTCTGTTTACCGGGCGATCCGCTCCCGGCTCCATTGAATCCGGCGTAGTGTGATGACATGATGAGGGCAGCAGAAACGAGAACCAGTAAGATGATACCGGCCAGTGCCAGAGAGTATCGTCTCCCTTGGCGTACATTCAGCATTTCTCCGATGGCCCGTGTGACGGTGCCCGCTGAAATACGCCGTTGCTCATCACCATAGCCGATCAGCAGCGCCCGGTCACAGAGATTATTGATCAGACGTGGTAAACCGCGGGTATAGAGATGTATCAATTTAAGTGCGGAGCGACTGAAAGAGACTCCGCCTGTTTCGCCCGCGACCACCATCCGGTGACGAATATAGGTGCGGGTCTCATCCATGCTCATGGAACGCAGGCGGTAACGTACGGCGATGCGCTGGTTCAACTGCCGTAATTTCGGAAGATCCAGAAGGGCTGACAATTCGGGCTGGCCTGCCAGGACGATCTGGATCAGCTTGTCATCATCCGTTTCAAGATTGGAAATGAGCCGTAACTGTTCAAGAATCTCAGGCGACAGATTCTGAGCCTCATCGATTACAAGAACTACGGTAATTCCCCGCGCATTCTCTGTCAGCAGAAACCTGTTAAGCTCTTCAAGCAGCTCATTGGCGTATTCGCTCCTGGAATTAAGGCCAAATTCATGATTGATGCTGCGAAGCAGCTCTACTCCGGTCAGACATGGATTGAAAATCAATGCCGATCGGTAGTTGTCCTCGTTCAGTTGGCTGAGAAGCGTACGCAGTACGGTCGTTTTGCCGGTTCCAACCTCGCCGATAAGCTCGATAAAACCGTAATGATTATTGATACCGTACAACAGGTGGGCAAAGGCTTCCTTATGATTCTTGCTGAGGTAGATGAAGCGCGGATTAGGCGTCAGAGTAAACGGTTTTTCGTTGAATCCATAGTATTTTGTGTACATGGCAGGTAACCATAGGATGGCAGATAAATGGACAGGTAGTTTTGTTTAGAAATTTGTTTTTAAGTTGTTGTGTATTTCACAAAAGCTGACTATTTTCAAGAAAAATCAAAGTCATCCGCTTTCAGTCCCGGCTTGGACACTATTTAATTGCCGGACAAGGTTATTATTAATGCGATACATCACGTATAGCAACACAACTGTCTGGAATAAAAAAATAAATTTTGAGTTGCAACGTGCGTATGATCTCGTTTCAGCAAGGTATCCTGTCCGTTTGACCGACTATTATGCCGGTCTTATCAAGCAACCTAACGATGCCATCTGGAAGCAGTGCATGCCGGATGCGCGTGAATTGGAAGATCACTCCCAATGCCCCGATCCTTTGGACGAGAAGGCCTTAAGCCCGGTAACGGGCCTTATTCACCGCTATCCCGACCGGGTGGTCCTGCTGGTTTCCAATCGATGCCCGGTGTACTGCCGCTTTTGCATGCGAAAACGGCTTGTAGGAAGTGGTGATGCTCCGATGGGAGAAGATGAGCTGCGCAATGCCCTGAACTATATTACCGCGCATCCTGGAGTCCACGATGTTATTTTGTCCGGCGGCGATCCGCTGATGCTTGACGACGAGTCGTTGTCAAAAATTCTGACCGGTCTGCGGGCCATTTCACATGTAGCAATCATCCGTATCGGAACCCGGATACCGGTTACCCTTCCTGGACGGATAACCCCGGATCTGTGCACTCTGCTCCGCAAGTTTCACCCGCTCTATATCAATACCCACTTCAACCATCCCGATGAAATAACCGCCGCTTCCGGCGCGGCCTGCACATTGCTGGCAGATGCCGGAATACCGCTGGGCAATCAAACAGTGCTGCTTAAGGGGGTTAATGATTCGGTTGAAACCATGCGGAAACTGATGACCGGCCTGCTGGCCCTTCGGGTCAAGCCGTATTACCTGCATCAGATGGATCTCGTCCAGGGCACCGCTCACTTCAGGACCTCGGTCAGCAGAGGCCTGGAAATAGTGCGGGGATTGCGCGGCCACATATCCGGCCTGGCTGTACCTCATTATGTCATTGATCTGCCGGGAGGGAAGGGGAAGGTTGCCATTCTTCCTGATGATGTTGAAATACGGGGTACCACACTGCATCTACGCACTTATACCGGTGAACGGGTAACCTATCAGGATATTGCAGACACTCGGGAGTAAACACTCCATCAATCCAACATATTGGCTGCCAAGAAGACAGTCAGGGTAGTTGGTTAGCAATAAATGACACACACTATGCCCCTTTTTACGACACCATTGACAACACTTTTAACAGTATGGTTAAATTTACCATGAAGAACGTCAAGGAGTGGATACTTTGCGAAAGGAGCAAACAGATGACAGTTCAACGCAACAACTATAGCGCCGAGCATATCGGCCCCTTTGAAGACCTTCTGACGCGCGATTTCATGGGGTTTCCCGGCAAGTATTTCATCGGCAAGGAGTTGGGACTTACCGGCTGCGAAGTCTCTCTCAATCGCCTCCCGGCCGGAAAATCCATGCCGTTCGTGCATGTCCACCAGAAGAACGAGGAACTGTATATCGTCCTGCGGGGGAGCGGAATGTTCTCTGTGGACGGCGATGAGTTTCCGATTCGGGAAGGGAGCCTGATCCGGGTCGCTCCCGAGGGAGAGCGGGCCTGGAAGGCCGGAGATGAGGACCTTTACTTTATCTGCATCCAGGCCGAGGCCGGTACTCTGAGTCAGGCGACCCTTGAGGACGGCATCCGGACTGACACTAAGACCTCATGGATGAAAAAATAGAGGGATTAGAGAATCAGGCGCCCTCTGGGGTCAGGGCGCTATGGTTAAATGGATCCGCAGGACATCACAACTCCTCAGGAGTAAACGCTACGATTTCATCAATCGTATCGACTCCAGCCGTCAGCATTACCAGCCGGTCAATCCCCAGGGCAATTCCGGCTGACGCCGGCAGCGTAGCAAGCGAATTGAGAAATGGCTCCGGCAGCGGCAAAACAGTCTGGCCGGCGTTACTGCGGGCGCAATTTGTATCCTCAAAACGACGGCGCTGTTCGAGCGGATCGTTAAGTTCGCTGAAACCGTTTGCCAACTCCAATCCGCCAACATACAGTTCAAACCGTTCTGCCAGCTCCCGATTCCCGGGTTTATTGCGAGCAAGGGCAGCCAGCTCTGCGGGATAGTCCATCAAAATAACCGGCGAGTCAAATCCGGCCAGAGCCGGTTCAATAACAGACGTCAGTATCTCCTCGTAAAGGCCTTTTTTAAGACAACCCCATACATCGACCTGCCCAAAACGCAAAAACGCTTCCTGGACGCTGATACGCTGCCAGGGGACAAATGGACTGATTTGTACCGAATTATGCATAAATGAGAGGCCGTCCGGCAGACAGGTTGCGGCCACGTACTGCAGCAGTTCTTCACAATCAGCCATCAGGGCCTGGTAATCACAATCGGTCCGATACCATTCCAGCATGGTGAACTCGGATAGATGGCGGGAGCCTCGCTCGTTAGAGCGCCAGCAGCGGGATATCTGGAACAGTTTCTGGTGACCGGAGCAGAGAAGCCGCTTCATACAGATTTCGGGTGATGTTTGAAGCTGCCAGGAGGGGAGGGCGCTAATCGGATTGATATGTTCTTCAGGGGCGTTGGCGGGAATAAGAAAGGGGGTCTCAACTTCGAGAAACCCCCGCTCCCAGAAAAAATCACGTACTGCTTTGATTACTCGCGCCCGCAACCAGAGGGCGTCAACTTTCATGGAAGTTTATCCCTTGACGCGAGTTGAATAATCGCCAGTACGGGTGTCGATAACTATCAGTTCGCCTTCTTCAATAAAAGGAGGGACCCGCAGGACATACCCGGTTTCTACTGTTGCCGGCTTTGAATCATTGCCACTGGTGTCACCTTTCGCCCACTGTTCGGTCCCGGTCACGCGCAGATTCACAAAATTAGGCAGGGAAATGCCGATGGCTTTTTCTCCGAAGACCATGACTTCAACCTTCAGGTTTTCAAGCAGGTAGTTTTTGGCATCGCCCAATGTTTCTTCTTCCATTACGACCTGTTCATATGTCTGTTGGTCCATAAAGGTATAGTGATCGCCTTCTTTATAGAGATACTCCATCTGACGCTCTTCAAGGCTGGCCGGTTCAAACGTTTCTCCGGAGCGATAGGTCCTGTCAAGCAGAGTCCCATTGATCATATTGCGCATCTTGGTGCGGTACAGAGCCTGACCTTTGCCCGGTTTTACAAAGTCAAAAGCCACAACCAGATACGGGTCGCCATCCAGAATAATTTTCAAACCTTTTTTTAAATCAGCAACAGTATACATTTGTTCCTCGCACAGTGTATTTTGAAACAACACAAGCCCTCCGGAATGGACGGGCCTGTTCATATCAATCAGAAAAAGAGCAGTTTATTTGGCGCGATAGGTAATACGGCCTCGACTGAGATCGTAGGGCGAAAGTTCGACGGTAACCTTGTCGCCAGGAAGAATTTTGATAAAATATTTGCGCATCTTACCGGAAATATGTGCAAGTACCACATGATCGTTTTCAAGCCTGACACGGAACATCGCGTTAGGTAACGGCTCGACTACGGTGCCTTCAACTTCAATAGCTTCTTCTTTAGTACTCATACCTTGTCCTGCTCCTCATAATACGTTTGATGCGAACTGCGACAGATTACTGATAGAACCTTGAAAATGCAAGCTAATTGTAATGTATTTCAAAAAATGTCCCATAAGATATATTATGTCAAGTACAATGTACTTGGACATAATATTAAGGGGCTGTTATGGGGCCGTTTGAGTTTACCTTAACGCTTGACGTTATTGACGTGTGACGTTATATATAAAACATGATACGGAGCTTTGCAGACAAAGAAACAGCGGCAATCTACTCAGGCTTTTCCGTGAGACGCTTACCGCTCGATATGCAGCAAACTGCACGGCGCAAACTAAAACAGTTGGATGCAGCCAAGATTATTGACGAATTACGCATTCCTCCTGGTAATAGATTGGAAATATTGAAGGGAGATCGTAAAGGTCAATGGAGTATCAGAATCAACGATCAATGGCGTATCTGCATTCACTGGGAAGACGGGAACGCTGAAGACGTGCAAATCGTTGATTACCACTAGGAGAAAAAAATGAATATCAAACGTGAAGAATTAGAAAAAATGGACTTTTCGGATGTGTCGAACGGAACAAAGCTTTTCCCAGTTCACCCAGGAGAAATATTACTGTGTGATTTCATGGAACCACTTGGAGTAACTCAGCACCGCTTGGCTGTATCAATTGAAGTGCCTCCCCGCAGAATTAACGAGATCGTACATCACAAGCGCGGCATTACAGCAGATACGGCTTTGCGCCTGGCTCGTTTTTTCGGAACAACACCGGATTTTTGGACATCCTTGCAGGCATCATACGAAACGGAACTTGTCCGCCCTCGCATTCTGGAAGTACTTAACGCCATACCTCGCTATGCTCCAAAATTCGAAACAGAAAATCACAAAATGGCTGCATGAATTTAAAATTATTCGCACTCATATCATTGTCATCGGCCGCAAGCAGTCGAATTTCCCTGCCCCCTCCCCTACTCTGTAGAAAAGCATTATCATTCTAGTTGGAGTGTTTTCAACATCTCCTTAAACAGTTTTTGCATTCGCAGGTTTTCGTTGCACAATCAAAAAACCACCAATCAGATTCTTTAATGAATTCACCGCAAACCCGGCATACGCCTTCTTTAGGTGTCACCTCCTCAAGTGGTCGCGGCACCATCGGTACAAATGTAATATTAACGTGTTTCACTTTATCAGCTTCGGCTTTTACGGTAATAAAAAGATTGTTGTAAATAGCAGCCTTTTTCGGATTAAAAATCCACGATTTGCTGGCTACTGAATCCACAATGTTGTGTCTTAGTTCATCAGCATCCCAATTCCCGTCCCGACCTATTTCTTTATAGTAACTACTGAGATCGATCTGGATATGGGAACCAAGGCGAGCGGCGGACAGGACATGTCCTGCCAGGCCTGCCATGTCACCAGGGATCATAAGATCGGCGGCGCCTCCAGCATGATGGCTCACTATGATTCCCGCGTGAACTGCGAGCAGTGCCACACCGGTGCCAAGACACCGCACCAGAAGGCCAGGAACGGCAAAATCCTGAACAGACACCTGGCCACAGTCGCCTGCCAGACCTGTCACATCCCGGTCTTTGCCAAGGGGCAGGCAACCAAGATGAGTTGGAAATGGTCCGATGTCGGCAAGGACATAAAGGCCGAGGAGCAGTTCGACAAGGAAACCTTTGCAAAGAAGAAAGGATCCTTCGTCTGGGGGATGAACGTCAAGCCGTCTTATGCCTGGAGTAACGGTATGATTGAGCGCTACATGGTCGGCGACAAGGTCAAGGATCCGCGCAAACCGGTCTACATGTCCCGCCCGGTCGGCGACATAAAGGACAAGACCTCCAAGATTTTCCCCTACAAACTATACACCGGCGATCAGCCGATGGACGCCAAGTACAGGTATCTGAGCATCTTTCAACAGTACAAGTCCCTCTGGGCAGACTACAACTGGGACAAGGCCTTGAAGGGTGGAGCGGAAGGTTCCGGACTGCCTTACAGCGGCAAGTACCAGTTCGTGAACACCGTCACCTACATCGCAGCGCGGCATGAGGTGTCGCCGAAGGAAGAGGCCCTTCAATGCGGTGAATGCCACATGGGCGGCGACCGCATGAACTGGAAGGCGCTCGGCTACAAAGGTGATCCAATGAAGGTAGGTGGTCGTAAAATGGCTGGCAGCAGGAAGTAAAACCGGTTCGCTTCTATAGCTTTTGGCTAAGATTAAAGCCGCCTGTATTGCGCTGGGCGGCTTTAATCGTATGGTGACTTGCCGGTGCGGAAATGACGGTGGTGAGGCGCAGCGGGGTTAACCTCTGTTGCGCTGGTTGTGCATGACCGTTAAAAACCGCCCTTGGCCAGACAAACAGTGTCTGTTTACTACGTGTTCGTATTGTTGTCAGCCGTCAAAGTTCGATGGATTTCGGGTCATTCTCATCTGCTACAATTCGCCACCCGTTTTCTTCAGGATCAAAATCAGCTATTTTTGACAGCGGTGCTTTCATGTACCGGCCTCTCGCAACAACAGCAATTTCACCGGTATCAAGAACAATCTCACCGGTACCTTCAAAAAACCGGTTGTTCTGGCTGGTTATCCTGCCGATAACCCGTACTTCCTTGTGGAGAGGAATCGGTTTCTTGAATTCAACTGACAGTTCGACTGTTATCCCCCAGATCTGTCCGGCATCTCCGATGACAACGGCCCGGCCTATAGTTTCATCAAGAATTGCCGAAGCAATCCCTCCGTGCAGTCGCCCCGGATAACTCTGATGCTCTTCGGTAGGCATAAACGTTGCTATCAGTTCATTTCCCTCTGTTTCAAAGAATGAAGCCTTAAGGCCGGAACTGTTCTTAAGCCCGCATATAAAGCATTTATTTGAGTTATGTTGTTTGCCTGTAATGTTATGCAGCATCGAGTACTCTCCTGATAATAATGGCGCATTCTGATGTTATGTACTGATCCGGCTGGTCAACTCCACAATCACCTGGGCTTTCGGGGTCCCGGCGCAAAATAACGCCCCAGCTTTGCATCCAGTTCTTCGATCCAGCCGGCTTTGGCGAAGACGCTCAGAATGCAATTTATTTATTCCTCGGACGTCCGTAAGATAACTGTTTTATGTCCCCTGATTTTCATGCAGTAGTATTTGACAGGCAGATTTGTTAGATACAACACGGCCTCCGGGATTGTACTATTCCGGAGGCCGCTTCTGTTTCAATCTTATGCGTCAGTTTTTGTGTTTCAGACCTGGATCTCTTCCGGCTTGAGCCAGACCCTCTGGCCGACTTCCCAAATTTAAATCGATATTACCGTTCATTACGTCCATAGATTGTTTCAATTCTGGAATTCTGACCGAAACCACATCCCAGATAATGTCCTCATCTATGCCGAAATAATCATGAACGACGATGTCCCGCAATCCGGCCATCTTCTTCCAAGGAATGTCCGGATATTTACGCCGTACATCAGCAGGTATTTTCTTGGCAGCCTCACCGATAATTGCCAGGTTGCGCATCACTGCATCAAGGGTTTTCCGATCCTCAAAAAATTCCTCGCTGGTCATGGCACCGGCATATTCAAGCACACGAACAGAACATTCCCGAATATCCTTCAAGAATAACCGCCAATCCCGATCAGACATGTACCGCCTCGCTGAAAACCCTGGCCTTAAGTTCCTCCCGCATCGAGTCCTTCAAGACGAGATCTACCTTTCCACCGATAACGCGTGTCAGGAAGAATTTAAGCTCCATATAGTTATCGAAGGTCTTGTAAGATTTGTCGAGTTCGACAAGGATGTCGATATCGCTGCGTTTGGACTGCTTTCCTTTGACATAAGAGCCGAACACGGCCAGATCCATAACACCGAAGCGTTCGGTGAGCCCTTGCCTGTACGCTCTCAGGACAGTGAGCAGTTCATCGATTGTCTGAACTTTTTTCATGGGGATGCCCCTCTTTATTCCTGTTACATGTCATATTTGCTTCAGACCTGGATCTCTTCCGGCTTAAGCCAGACCATCTGGCCGTCTTTCATGACGACAATCGGGTTTCCAGCCTGTTTGTGCCGTATCAGAGCCTCACGG
>JANNLB010000087.1:0-38360 GCA_031396605.1 Geobacter sp.
CTGATAGCCTTCATCACCATGAAAATGATGGGGGTCACCTCCAACATCATGTCCCTGGGGGGAATCGCCATTGCCATCGGCGTACTGGTGGACGCCGGCGTGATCATGGTGGAGAACTGTTACCGCCACCTCTCCGGGATCCCGCCCGAAGAGCGGGCGGAAAGACGGCTGGAGGTCGTCATCATCTCAGCCAAACAGGTCGGACGGCCGATCTTCTTCTCTCTGGCGATCATCGTGCTCTCCTTTGTGCCGGTTTTTCTGCTGGAGGGGCAGGAAGGCAAACTGTTCCACCCGCTGGCCTTCACCAAGACATTCTCCATGATGGGCTCGGCCCTGATTGCAATTACCCTGCTACCGGTGCTGATGTACTGGTTCATGCGCGGCAAGATGCCTCCGGAGAGCGCCAACCCGGTTTCGACCTTCTTCATCAGGCTCTACTCGC
This sequence comes from Geobacter sp., assembly GCA_031396605.1. GTDB lineage: Bacteria > Desulfobacterota > Desulfuromonadia > Geobacterales > Pseudopelobacteraceae > JACRCG01. Next base: position 443 of record JANNLB010000087.1, read on the forward strand.
CGGTCATCCGCTGGGTGCTGGTCTGGAAGAAAACCACCATCGCTCTGAATATCGTGGCCCTGCTGATTGCCGTGCCTCTGTTCATGAAGCTGGGTTCCGAGTTCATGCCGCCCCTGGACGAGGGCTCACTGCTCTACATGCCGGTCACGCTCCCCAACGTCTCCATCACCGAAGCCAAGCGGCTGATGCAGGTGCAGAACATGATCATCAAGAAAGTGCCCGAGGTAGAGCATGTCCTGGGCAAGGTCGGCCGGGCCGAGACTTCCACCGACCCGGCGCCGGTCTCCATGTTCGAGAGCATCATCATCCTCAAGCCGAAGGAGCAGTGGCGGCCGGGGATCAAGAAAGCCGACATCGTGGCCGAACTGGACGGCAGACTGCAGCAGACCGGAGTGCGCAACGGCTGGACCCAGCCGATCATCAACCGCATAAACATGCTCTCCACCGGGGTGCGTACCGACCTGGGAGTCAAGATCTTCGGATCCGACCTGAACGTATTGAAAGAGCTGTCCGTGCAGGCCGAGGCGATCCTCAAGCCGATCCCGGGAGCCGTCGATGTGGTGGCCGAGCGGGTTACCGGCGGCAACTACATCGACATCGACATCGACCGCGAGGCAGCCGCCCGCTACAACGTCAAGGTAGGAGATATCCAGGAAATCATCGAGACCGCTCTGGGCGGCGCGGCGCTCTCCACAACCGTCGAGGGGCGCAACCGTTTCCCGATCCGCATTCGTTATCAGCGCGAGTACCGGGACAGCATCGAGTCCATTCAGCGGATCCTGGTTTCAGGACAGGATGGCGCCACGCAGATACCGCTCTCGCTGGTGACCCGGCTGAAAATATCCGGCGGTGCGCCCGAGATCAACAGCGAGGGGGGACTGCTCCGCTCGCTGGTCTTCCTCAACGTCCGCGGAAGGGACATGGGCGGCTTTGTCAACGAGGCCAAGCAGACCCTGGAAAAGCAACTCAAGCTGCCGCCCGGCTACTATGTGGCCTGGTCCGGGCAGTGGGAGAACCAGATCCGCGCCAAGGCCCGTTTGCAGCTGCTGATACCGATCGGCATTCTGATCATCTTCATCCTGCTGTACGTCACCTTCCACTCGGCTCTGGAGGCCTCCATGGTCATGCTCTCGGTGCCCTTCGCCCTGGTGGGGGGGGTCTACCTGGTCTCGGCCCTGGGCTATAACCTGTCGGTGGCGGTGTGGGTCGGCTTTATTGCCCTGTACGGCATCGCCGTGGAGACCGGGGTGGTGATGGTAATCTACCTGCACGAGGCGCTGGACAAGAAACTGATCAACGGTCCCTGCACCGAACAGGATATCTACGACGCTACCTTCGAGGGGGCGGTGCTCCGCCTGCGGCCCAAACTGATGACCGTGGCCGTGGCATTGTTGGGGCTGGCGCCGATCATGTGGTCATACGGCAGCGGGGCCGATGTAATGAAGCCGATCGCCGCACCGATGATAGGCGGAATGATCTCGTCGGCGGTACATGTACTGATCATGACGCCGGTGATATTCGTGATGATGAAGAAGCGGGAGTTAAAGAAAGGAACTCTGAAATACAGCGGGACGAAGCATTGACCCCACTCCACAAATAGTTCAGCCGGGTGAGATTTTCTTTTTCAGGCGGATATTAAATGTCTGGCGTTTTAGTCCCAGCATAGTGGCGGCGGTGCCCTGATTTCCCTTGGCAATGTCCATGGCAACTTCGATCAGGTGATTTTCGGCCTCGTGCAGGGTGGGGAAATGTCCCCATATTTCCTCCAGCATATTCAGGCGCTGATTCTGTCCCGGGGTAACGGGAGCCGTCGGCACGGTAGACTGCGTACGACCGGAAGACATCACATGACGAAAGGGTTCCTGTGACAGCTTGCCCGATTTGCTGCGCGCTACGGCGTCGAAGACGATCCCCTGCAGCTCCCGCACATTGCCGGGATAATGGTATACAGCCAGAAGATCCAGCAGTTCTTTCGGATAGGAAGGAGGGGCGATTGCGAGGGTTTTGGCAGCCTGACGTATTAAGTGTTCCAGAAGGAGAGGAAGGTCCTCTTTACGATTTCTGAGCGGCGGCAGGTCCACATGGTGAACGTTCAGCCGGTAGAAGAGATCGTTGCGGAAACGCCCCGAGGCAACCAGCTCCTTGAGATTTTTATTGCTGGCACAGACGATGCGGGCTTCGGATTTGCGTGGCGTATCCGAGCCGACCGGGTAGAATTCACGCTCCTGGATGAGCCGCAACAGCCTGATCTGCGACGACTCGCCCAGGTCGCCGATCTCGTCGAGCAGGATCACGCCGTTAGCCGCCTTGACGATCAAGCCGTCGCGATGCTGCTCCGCGCCGGTAAAGGCGCCCTTTTTATGGCCGAAGAGGGTGTCTGAAAACATCGTGTCATCCAACCCCGCCAGGTTGACTGAAACCAGATCCCCTTTACAGCCGCTCAGGCGGTGGATGGCCCGCGTCACCAGTTCCTTTCCGGTGCCGGATTCACCGGTGATCAGGATCGGCTGGGGTGATTGTGCGATCACTTCCAGATACTGGAAGATGGCCCGCATTTTGCGGCTGCAGGAAACGATCTCTTCGAAAACGGCGGGATTGTCCAGGCGGTCTTCTATCATGTGGTCGCGCAAACTGACAACTTGATCAGTCAATACCCTGCAGTCGAAGGCCTTTCGCAGGGTGTTCATCATACGTTCAGGTTCCACCGGCTTGACCAGATAATCAAATGCTCCCGACTTTATGCATTCCACGGCCCGCTCCACTTCATAGGCGGCGGTTACAATGATGACCGGGACCTGAGGATACTGCTCCCGCAGCTGCGGCAAAAGCTCCATGCCGCTGACGTGCGGCATGAAGAGGTCGAGGAGTATGACATTGATACCGCCGGCATTCATGATTTCAAGCACCCGGCGGCTGTCGGATTCGATTACGACATCCTTAAGGCCATGCATTTTGAGTACCGTCGCACTCGCCTTGAGGGAATTGATTTCGTCGTCTACGATCAGTACACGACCCTGATCAATTGCAAGCATGATTCACCTCGCTATTCAAAGTCTCTTTTTCTGCTGATGCCGCCGGGCACAAACGAACGGTGAATGTAGTTCCTTTACCCGGCTCGGAACTGAACTCGATGCTGCCGCCATGTTCCTTGACGATGGTCGCGCTGATCGCAAGACCCAGGCCGGTGCCGCCACGTTCCATGCGGGTGGTGAAGAACGGCTCCATGACCCGGTCCGCGATCTCCGGCGGTATCCCGCTCCCTTCGTCGGAGACCCGGATCAGCACATGACCGCTCTTCGGGTCAAGTCCGGTGCCGACCAGCACTCCGTGCTCCGGGTCAGGCAGCGCCAGAAGCGCGTTCTGTATCAGGTTGATGACAACCTGTTCCAGTTGCCGGGCGCTCCCCCTGGCCAAGGGCAACCCTTCGATCAGATCGAGCCTGAACCTGTGCGTCGATCTTGCAATGTGTTGACTGAGGATCGATGCGGATAATTGGACCACGGCATTGATATCCGTTACAGATTCGCGCATGAACCGGTCGTCGCAACCATAATCCTTGAGGTTGCCGACGATTTCGCTGATTCTGAGCGCCCCCTGCCGGATTCCTTCAAAAGCGTCGGGAAGAAAGGTGCGCGCCTCACTCCATGTCGATTTGGCGACGGCAAAGTCGCCTTTGCTCCGGAAATGTTCCTCAACTACCGGGGCGATGTCATCCCAGGCCAGCATGATGATCCCGGCATTCATCATCAGGAAATTATTCGGATTGTTGATTTCGTGGGCAACACTGCTGACCATGGTTCCCAGCGTGGTCATCCGGTTGGCCTGGATCAGCCGGGACTGGATCTCCAGGGCCTGTTCTTCCAGACGGACGCGGGCAGTAATGTCGCGGAATGTCGTGTAAACGACCTCGGTGCCTTGCAGTGAAATCTTTTTCCCATGGAATGACAGGAAGTGGACCTCTCCCGTTGGGAGAAGACATTCGAATTTTTCGATAATACCGGGGAAATTATCCTGATTGATCTGGCCAAGAACTGTGGCGAGGTGTGTACAGCCGTCCGAATCACACAGCGCAGTCAGACCGTTCGCCAGGAGCTCCGTCCGTTGTTTTCGGAAGACGCTCTCCGCGGTGGGGTTCACGTCGATGATTGAGTTGTCCCCCGGAGAGATCAGAACGATGGCATCCTCGCTCTGCTCGAAAAGCTGCCGGAAGCGGTCTTCACTCTCGCGCAAGGCCGCTCTGGCCTTGAGAGTCTCATCGTTTTCCGTCTTGAGGGCAAGATACGCCGTATTGAGCTCGGCTGTACGTTCCTGGACCCTCTGTTCAAGATGCTCCTGGTGGGTTTTCAGCTGGATCACTTTCAGTTTATAGTCATTGATCAATGTCACAAGAGGTTTGAACAGATAGTAATACAGAATCGCAAAGAGGGTGATGGTCAGGATCAATGTATCAAGCAGGGTGTGCGTCCACCCCGTGATCTCGAACTTGTCGAATGCGACATTGACGATCGCCTCGATGATAAATATGCACAGGGCGAGAGTAAATATCAGACGTAGCGGAGAAAAGACAATTGTCCTCTCCTGGTCGTCCAGCAACACCACCTGTTTTTTCAGTGGACCGGGTTTTTTAATACCGTCAAGTTTCATGCCGTTCCTGTCCCCCGTAACGACGCTGCGAGTTCAGTCGGGAGAGTACCCACATGGCAGTGAGATTGCGTAGTGAACCATGCAAAAATTCATGCAGGTGCAGATAAGTGGGCAAACCATCCCTGTGCCCTGTCTACCTGAGTTTGCATGGTATGATACTGAGCGGATTTAGTCCATAACAAATACAAACAAATTGCAGAGCAAGTAAATCGGCAAATAGTTGCAATTTTAATAAAAACAGCCTGTTAAAGCATTCATAAAGCATGGCACGCAAAATGTATATAAATAGGTCATTGTTCTTGATTTATTTTCTCAGTGGTGGGAGAGAAATGCACGATTATTCATTCTATTCAGCGATTCTCGGCCTTTCATCCAAATGGCGCATTTTAAATGTGACCGTTGATGGAAGTAGCGGAGATATCGAGCTCCATATTCGCAGCCTTAAGGGCAGCACGTTTTCATGCCCTTCCTGCGGAGATTTCAAGCTCCCGTCAGGGGTAAGCAAGGCCCGTTGGCTGCATGAAAACCACCTCAATATCCGGTTCTACATCTCTGCGCTGATACCGATTGTATCCTGCGAACGCTGCGGTGATATGAAGGTAGAGGTGCCCTGGAAACAAACCGGTGCAAAATGCGAAGAACATACGGCGTAACCGGTGCGGGTGAAGGCTCCCTGATTCTGCCCCAAGTCAACACAGTTCATGAGTAGTTCGAATCTGCCGCCATTTCACAAAACTGTCATTCCCGAAACGTTTCTGATCGGGAATCCGGTTGTAATTGCCTGAAAACCAGATCCCCGCTAGAGGAATTCGGGGATGACAAGCTTTTAGCGGCGGATTAGAACTAATCAGGACACAGTTTGCATGCAAATCTTTACGGATGAAGTTGCAGCACGACATCCCGATTGCAGTGAATTGCTGCATTGACCTGAATCACGGCAGCCTTTCGTGAGATTACAGTTCAAAATTCCTTTGTGGCCTCCGTCTCGCACTCCTCTATGATCCTGATCAGCTCATCTTCTTCGATATCAGGCAGCACAAAGGTGCCTGCCGCATTTCTTTGAACCCGGCTGATGCCGGGATAGCGTTTTTCCAGAATCCTGATCTCCAGTGCCTGGCTTTTGACCGTAGCAAGCAAGCGGCGGTTTTCGGCCTCCAGGTCATGCTTTTCAATGGCCGACATCAGTGCAAAGCAGAGCTGGGTGTCATCCCAGGGCTTCAGAAAGAAGCGGTAAATTTCTCCCACGTTGACGGCCCGCATGGCAGCATCCAGAGTGGCATGGCCGGTAAGAAGGATGCGGACGGTCTGTGGAGAACGCCGCTTTACCTCGGCCAGCAGTTCTGACCCCTGCATCCCCACCATGCGCTCGTCGGAAACGATTACCTTTATGACCTTCCCCTCCATGAGCTCAAGGGCTTCGTTGCCGCTGGCAGCGGTAATTATTTCGTACGGTTCATCTATCAGTGCACGTGACAGAGCCGACAAAACATGTGCCTCATCATCCACAAGCATTATCAGATCGTTCATATATTCTCTCCTTTGTGGTCTCTTCGTTGATTTCAGCTACAGCAAGTTGGCAGGAACATGACGGCTCCCGGTGCTTCCTGCCGTACCGCTCCCGGCAGGGTAAAACGGAAGCAGCTTCCCTGTCCTTCACCATCCGACTCCACCCAGATTCTGCCGCCGTTTTTCTCCACAATGCGCTTGACCATGCAGAGACCGAGACCGGCCCCGGGGCTCTTCGGATCAAGTTTCTCGAATATCCCGAAAACTTTGCCGAGGTATCGGGAGTCGATCCCGATACCGTTGTCCTTGACAAAAAAGACCGTTTCCCCGTTTTCCTGCTGCACACCGGCTTCGATCCGGGGGACCGTTCCGTCCCTGCTGTACTTGATGGCATTTTCGATCAGGTTCTGCCACAACTGATGCAGGCGCAGGCGGTCTCCGAACAGCATCAGCTCCGAGTCGGGCAGATTGATGTCAATCTGTCGCTCGCTGATGACGCCTGCCAGCATATCAAGCGCCCCGTCCAGAACATCCCGGAACTGCACCATGACTGGCGGCGACTCGATCCGGCCGATACGTGACATCTCCAGCAGTTCGTCCAGCAGCAGCTTCATCTTGTCGGCTGCACCGTGGATATACCCAATGTCCTGGGTAAGATGCTCCTGATTCCCCTCGGCCATATCCTTGACAAGGTATCCCATGAAGGTTTTTATGGTGACCAGCGGACTGCGCAGGTCATGGGAAACGGAATACAAGAACTGCTCGATCTCGACATTCTTCTTTTTCAGCTCGCGGGTCTGCTCGCGTACCAAAGCGGCCAGACGCGTCTTCTCATCGCGTTTTGCGCCGTTGGCGGCTTTAATTTTCACCATTGCCCGAATCTGTGCGGAAAGCTCAATCTCGTCAATCGGCTTGGCAAGAAAAGCCTCGGCGCCACATTCCAGGGCACGGATGCGGCTCTCTTTGTCACCTTTCAGTGCCGTAACAAACACCACCGGGATGTCGCACAGTTTCTCATCGCTTTTCAGTTTACGGCATACTTCAAAGCCATCCATACCGGGCATTATGATGTCGAGCAGAATAACATCCGGATCTTCCGCAACAGCCAGTTCAAGCCCGGCAGTTCCGGTCAGCGCCGTCAGCATGCGAGCTTCAGGGAAAACCTCCCGAATCAGCGCCTTTAAACTGATCAGATTATCCTGATTGTCGTCAATAGCCAGAACTTTCAACTTGTTAGTCACCATAAAGTGCTCCGCGTATGGATCTGAAAAACAGTTTTTCGTCAATCGGTTTGGCAATATAGTCATCAAATCCATGTGCCAGAATGGTTTCGCGGTCCGAGACCATGGCGCTGGCGGTAAGGGCAATAATCGGAACATGCTGCAATCGCGGATCTTTGCGTATGGTTTTGAATGCTTCAATGCCATTCATTCCGGGGAGTGCAATATCCATCAGAATCAGATGCGGGATGTGTTTTCCAGCCATTTCTATTCCTTCATTGCCGTCAACCGCTTCAATCACCGTAAAATTATCGGCAAGAAGCGCTTTTACCGTCAGCATATTGTCGGGATTGTCTTCCACCACCAGCAGCACAGGTTTGCCCTGGAAGGACTGCTGTTCCCGCCGCGGTTTTACCGTTTCCACCGCTTCGGGAAATACCATTGCAGCAACCGCATTCTGCAGTTCGCAGCGGTTGACATCACCTTTCTGGATAAGTTGCCGGACGTTGTTCCGCGTTAAAAAGTTGAGTTCTTCATTGGTTATATGTTTCGCTGTAAGTATCAACACCGGAATATGAGCAGTCCGCTCCGCTTCACGAATGACCCTCAGTACTTCAAAACCGTCGATTCCCGGCATCATCAGGTCGAGTATCATGGCATCGGGGATGGTGTGGGCGATAATGTCGAGCGCTTCGCCTCCATCGCGGGCGACCAGAATCTGATAATCGCGTTCTTCCAGAATATTCTTCAGCTGAATAATGGCCGGTTCGCTGTCTTCTACCAGCAAAATGGTTTTTACTGCCGAACCGGGTGCAGGGTGGTGCGGCGCCCGTGTAACCGGATGTTTGGAATAGTCTTGTGATTCCGTTTCGTTGATTCTGTTTTCAGCAACATAGCGGGCAGGCAGGACCAACCTGAATTCTGAACCCGTGCCGGGAGAGCTGGAAACGAAAATTGTTCCACCGAGCAGGTTGGCATATTTTTTTGCGATAGCCAGCCCCAGGCCGGTGCCGCCGAACTTGCGCGATGTGCTGCCGTCAGCTTGCCGGAACTCGTCGAAGATGTGCGGCAGATGTGTACTGTCAATGCCGATCCCGGTGTCGGTGACCGTAATCTCGATATTCTTGTTATTCTGCCGGGAGTTTATTGCCACCCTGCCGGTTTCGGTAAACTTCACGGCATTGCCGATCAGGTTTTGCAGGATATGGCGGCATTTGCGGGCATCACTGGTAACCGTGAGGTTGACTTCACTCCCCGCATGCAGCAGTTCAATACATTTCTGTTCTGCCTGAGGCTGGATCATGCCGGCAACGTCTGCAATCAGGCTGTTGGCGTTAAACGTCGTGATTTCGATCTCTTCGCGGCCGGCTTCGATGCGTGAAATATCGAGAATGTCATTGATCAGCAACAGGAGAAGTTTCCCGTTCCGTCCAATGACTTCAAGATAGCTGTATTCCTCTTCGGGGATCTTGTTGGCAAGCCGACGGCCCAGCACTCCCGAAAGAGCAATCACGGAGTTCAGCGGCGTGCGCAGTTCATGGCTCATGTTTGACAGGAAGTTGGTTTTGAGACGGCTGGCTCCGTCCAATTGTTTTTTCTGCATTTCGAGTTCACTGTTCTGGACAGTCAGCTCTGATGATTGTGAAGTCAATTCTGTTTTCTGGGCTTCCAGTTCGCTGTTCTGGTGCTCTAACTTCGCCGAAAACTCCTTGATCTTGTGATATGCCAAAATTCCCTCAATACGGGAGTTCAGGGTTGCATGGATGTTGTCAATCAATTGCAACACCTGCTTGCCGTACATACCGACTGTTGCCAGGGAAATAACGGCAACAACGTCATTATTTTCAATGGGTATGGTTATGATCTCACGGGGGATGAATGTGCCGCAGGTCGTGTGGAAAAGAAAGCGGGTATCTTCCGTAACGCACGAAAGGTGCTGAGTCTCACGGGAGGCAAGCGCCGCTCCGAATTCTCCTTCGAAGCTGTCGGCGGCAAATGAAGGTCTGGCATTATCGTTCAGGCCGATGGACGCGAAATGGACAAAGGTCTTTTTATCATCACTGAGGAGATAAGCCGCTGCCACTTGCGAGCCGGTGTGCGTGGCAAGTGCGGCAAGTGTTGTCCGGAAGAATACTTTTGCATCATCTTCACTCAGCATTATCCTGGCAAGGTTTGCGGCTTTTTCGCTTAGATCGGTGTTTGCCTGAATACTCTCCGCCAGGGTGTTGAAGGAAGCGGACAGCACACCAAACTCATTTGCTGATGCATAGCTGCTGCGAGTCTCCATATCACCTTCGTGAAAGCGTCGTGCGGCGTCGGATAATATCTTCAATGGCGTACGGATATTGCGCAGCAGGATGAAGTTTATAATGAGTGAAAGCAGTAGAATGGCGACAACCAACAGCAACAACTGCCTGTTGAGCAATTCGTTTAATTCCCCGGACTTGACAAATAACTCTTCGCCTTTGTTTCTGGCAAAATCGTCAATTTTTTGAAGTGCGGCGAGCACAACCTCCGCTTGTTTTCCGCCAACACCAGTGGAATTTGTACGGTTGGCTGCTTCTGCAATTTTTCGGGTCTGAAACAGGCGTATGCTCTCATTTTGTATTGAGCTCCATGTTGCAAAGGCTTGCTTCGCCGAGTCGATATCCGTGCGAGGCCCCAGGTAGTGGCGGTAAATTATGCCAATCTGTTCAATGGCGCTGGCTCTCGATGTTTCAATCCGGTTCAGTTCAAAGGCAATTTCCGTTTCACCGACGCCGAGAAACAGGTCCTTCATGTCGCGCTGGATGGTAAGGATATCGGAACGTAACGTGCCGATTGCCCGCTGAACCATCATGGGATGGTTGTAAATGTCCACCGTCTGCTGATGGATTTTATCGGTCTGGAGGTGGGAGACGGCACCCAGCACAAGGACAAACAGCATCAGCACGGAAAAGCCGATCTTGAGCTGTGTTCCGATTCTGAAGGTTTTAAGGTTCATGGCAGATTCCTTTTACTCAATCTCGAAATATCGCCGACTGCGGGAACAGCTCCTGGTAATTATACTTCTTGACGATATCCCGTTCAGTTTCGCCGGTCATCAAATAACCGCCAGGCGCAAGACAGTTGCCGATTTTCTTGAGAATGGCTTTCCGGTACTGGTCTTTATAATAGAAAAGCAGGTTTGCACAAATCACCAGATTGAAGTCTCCAAAGATGCTCGCGGTTGGACAGCCTGTCTCTTCGTTGAGCAGATCGAAGGTCGAAAATTCGATATGTTTTTTCAATTTCGCCGAAACAGTATACACATCGCCCTCTCTGGTAAACCACTCCCCGGCGCGTTTCAGGCTCACGCTGTCTAATGCGGATGCTGCATACTGCCCTTTCATCGCTTCATTCACCTGTGCTTCAGATTGATCGGTGGCAAAAATACGATACGTGAATGTCTGTGTATCACTTTTTACCAGTTCTTCAAGCAGGATAGCCAGGCTGTATGCTTCCTGACCTCCTGCACAGGCGGCCGACCAGATCCGGATCTCGTTCCGTCCGCAGTTTTTACTCCGCAGAACAATTGATGGCAGAATAATGCGTTCCAAAACGGTAAAGGAAAGCGGGTCACGGAAAAACTTGCTGTGGCTGATATGGACCGACTCAATAAAGGTCGTTCTTTCACTGTCGCTCTGTTCCAGAAAGGCACAATATGCTTCGAGCGAGTCGTAACCGGTTTCAGTCATTCTTTTCTGTAGAGATGTATCCAGGAAAGAAATTTCATATGTTGAAACATCGATGCCGGTTGATCGCATGAGAAGATCTGCTATGTGTGTATGCAGTTCCTTCACCCGACAATCCGGTTTTTTTCTGTCTGCCCCGATTTTCTGAGCAGTGGAAGCCTGACAGTAAACGTTGTGCCGACCCCCATTTTTACCCTGTTACTCTCCATAATGCGCCTCATGCACGGATGAAAATTAAGTTTAAATTCGGCGACTAAACTGCCGTTAATGATTGCTGCATTTCATAGTTGAGCGGCAGGCGCACGGTAAAGGTCGTGCCCGTGCCAACTTTGCTTTCCACCGTCAGTGCGCCGCCATGCTTCTTGATGATGTCGTAGCTGATCGACAGACCCAGGCCGGTCCCTTTGCCGACCTCTTTTGTCGTGAAAAACGGTTCGAAGATGCGGGTCAGGTTTTCCGGGGCGATACCTTTGCCGGTGTCGCTGATACATGCGACGATTTCACCCCCTTCTTGGAAAGTCCTGACACGGATGGTGCCGTGGCCTTCGATGGCATGGGCGGCATTGATCAGCAGGTTCATGAACACCTGATTGAGCTTTTGCGGGTAGCAGTTCAATACAGGCAGTTCCGGATCATAATCGAGTTCGACATCAGCGACGTATTTTATCTCGTTGCGCAGCATGTTGAGGGTGCTGTCGAGGCAGTCGTTGATGCAGAACGGCTTGCAAAGGATCTCGTCGTCATGGGAAAAACTCTTCAGGTCCTGAACAATGCAGCATACCCGTTCGGCGCCTTCCCGAGACTCGGCAAGCAGCGTATGGAGATCGTTCAGAACAAAATCGATCTTCATCTTCGCGCGCAGATCGTTCAATTGCGCAACGGCCTCCCGGTCCCCTCTGTTCATGACCAATTCAATAATGGCGGTCTCGAAGGTGCAGAGTTTCTGCATATATTTACCCATGGTGTTGAGATTGCTGGAGATAAATCCCATCGGGTTGTTGATTTCGTGGGCCACGCCGGCCGCGAGTTGGCCGACTGATGCCATTTTTTCCTGCTGAAAGGCTTGGGCCTGGGCCTGATGCAGTTCGGCGGAAGCATTCTGGAGGTCGGTGTTAATCCTGAGAAACTCCGTGGTTTCGTGAATGGTAACGACGGAACCCCGGACATCGTTGGTGCCGATCTGCTTCAATTCGTTGAACAGCAGCTCGAAATGCCGCTCGCCGTCCCTGCTGATCATATGACCGCTGGTGTCGTCACAATTGGTGATCTTGACTCCGGAACTGATAAACAGATCGAGACAGTTGATGCCGAGTATCCGGGTGTACGAAAGACCGGTAAAGGCCGATACCGCGCGGTTGCAGCGGGTAATGCCTCCTGCCGGATCGCACATCAGAACCATTTCCGGGATACTGTCCATGGTGTCTTCCCATTCACGTTTGCCGTTCGTCACCAGAGTTAACAGTGCATTCATCTCATCATGCTTGAGCAGCAGCTCTTCCGCATTATTCAAAAGTTCCGCTTCATATGCTCTGCGTCTGGAAATGTCCTCCTTATTCTCCATCGGGGCCATGGCCCGCGCGATTATCCGCCGTATGGTCAGTCCGGTTGCCAGGGTGATCAGCAGAAATACGATAGCGACCTCGAATCCGAGTGTCCGGAGCGTCTGGTTGACGGTGGCGGAGGATGAGTGGTAGATGAAAAGCGCATAGATGCCGGCGAATGCGACAGTGAGGGCGATGATCGATATCATCACGGCGGAGTTCGTGATCCGCTTCCTGAGGGATATGTCTCTGGTTCTGTCAGATGTCATGGCTGCACCGATTTAAAACGGAATAACGTGGACGATCATGAATGGCACAACGTTTTTAGACCGCCTCAGGCTGATTCGTTGACGATTTATTTTGAGCGGACTCGGCTATCGGCAGAAAAAGTTTTGCCAGGACCGGATCAAAATGAGTTTCCGTCATTTCACCCATGATCTCGATCGCCCGGTCGAAAGTGAAGGCCTTGCGGTACGGGCGATCGGAGTAGAGGGCGTCAAATACGTCGGCAAGAGCCACTATACGGGCCTCAAACGGGATCCGTTCGCCTTTGAGGCCGCTTGGATACCCTTTGCCGTCGAAGCGCTCATGATGGTGCAGGATGATGTTGATGACCGTGTCGGACATGCGTGCCTGACGGGCAACTTCCGAACCCCAGCGGGGGTGCTTCATGACCAGTTCAAAATCATCTTCCGACAATCGGCCCGGATTGTTGAGTACTCCCTCCGGCACCCCGATCTTGCCGCAGTCATGCAGCCAGCTGCCATGCTTGATAGTATTGATGGTGTTTTCATCCAGTCCTGCCGCGCGCGCAAGTGTGATGGCATAACCGGCAACCCGGTCGCAATGACCTTTGGTATAAGGATCCTTCAGTTCCACCGCCTGGGCAAGAGAAAAATAGAGGGTCTCATCCTCCTTTCCCAGGGTCTGGATCAGCTGGTAGCGCATCAGCGCCTCATCAATGGTGTCCACCAGTTCCTTGTTGTTCCAGGGCTTGGTGATAAAGCGGTAGGCCTCGCTTTTGTTGATGGCCTCGATAGCGATCGACAGATCGGCATAGGCGGTCATCATGATCCGTACGGTCTCCGGGCGCAGCCCCCTGGCACGTGAAAGAAATTCAACTCCGCGCATGCCGGGCATCAGATAATCCGACACCACCACCCACACATCTTCCTTTTTCAGAATATCCAGACCTTCCTGTCCGGAAGCTGCAAACAGGCAGCGGACATCGTCCCGTTCCAGATACATCCGCTCGATGGCATTGCGGATCGGTTTTTCGTCATCAACGAACAGAACGGTTCTCATCACTTCGCCTCCTGGAAATCGTACGTATGAATCATGCATATTGCGGGTAACGCCGGTAATTCCATTTCCAAATCAAAGCGCTATCTTCGTTGGCTCGTCTTCGGCTCCTCAACGTACTATCTGTACGCTTCGTCGCCTCAATCCTCTCCGCCTTGATTTCATCTTTGATTTGAAATTGGTATAATTGAATCACACGTGGCAATTCCCCCCATCGCCTGGCGCAATTAGCCTACGGAGGTATCTCCCGCAAGGGGAGGAGAACGATCAGCTTTCCATCGTCCGGGGAACTCCGGCAACCGGAAGGCGTACCGTAAAGCAGGCGCCGCTTCCCGCTTCACTGGCAACCGTTATCTCGCCGCCATGCTTGCGGATAATGTCATAACTGATGGAAAGACCGAGTCCGGTTCCTTTGCCAACTTCTTTAGTTGTGAAAAACGGTTCGAATATCCGCTGTATAATTTCATCCGGTATACCACAGCCGGTATCGGATACAGATACGAAAACATCCTCCTCCCCGCACCAGGTACGAACGGTGATGCTCCCCTGCCTCCCTTCCATGGCGTGGCCGGCATTGACCAGCAGGTTGAGGAAGACCTGATTGAGTTGCTGGGGAAAACCTACTATTTCCGGTATTTCTCCGAATTCCCGATTGAGAACGGTAATGTACTTGAGTTCGTTCCAGGCAATATTGATTGTCGTTTCCAGGGCCTCGTTCAGATTGACCAGCCCCTGTTCGACCTGATCGATCCGGGAGAAGCTCCTCAAATCCTGCACAATGCGGCATACCCGCCCCGCGCCATCCTGACTTTCAAGAATCAGCTGATGCGCATCGCCCAGAATATAGTCAATCTTGAGCCGCTTTTTCTTCTCCGCAAGTGTGCCGGTCTCTGCGTCGCAGCTGCAGGCGAGAAGAGCCTGATCGGCATCGCTGATGAATTCCGACATGCGATCAAAATATTTGGTGAGCGTGTTCAGATTGCTGGAGATAAACCCCATCGGATTATTGATCTCATGGGCGACACCGGCCGCCAGCTGACCGATGGACGCCATCTTTTCCTGTTGAAAATTCTGCAGCTGCGCTTCCTTCAATTTTGAGTATGTACTCTCCAGTTCGTGAGTAGCAGCGCGCAGGTCCGTCGTATCATGGATGGATATGACGTACGCTTCCAGTACTTCGTCATGATTGATTTCATAGACGTTGATGTCATAGTTCCTCCCCAGACGCTCATGGTGAAGTTCACCTGTTTTGCCGTTAAAATGTTCGAAGCGGAAGCCGGCCTCCGTCAGAATATCCTGCCACACCAAACCGGTAAGAGTTGTGATATTCCGTTCGGCAATATCTGCCAGTAGCCGGTTGAAGCGGCGAACGTGGTGTTCGGAATCGGTGAGGATAACAAAATCCTGCAGATGGTCGAGCGTCTCCTCCCACTCGCGTTTTCCCTGTGCAACCTTCCTGAAAAGATCTTCTAATTGGGAATGCTTGGCCTCAAGCTCGGTTCGATTCCGGGCCAGCTCCATTTCCACCAATTTGCGCCCGGTGATATCCTCCAGCGTTTCGATGGCGGCGATGATCGTTCCTTCGGCGTTGTGGATCGGCGCGGCTTCAAAGAACAGGTAGCGCTGCGTGCCGTCGATATCGAACCACTCTTCGGCCTGAAAGCCGCCTTCAATATATTTTGAGGGGGAATATTTCCTGTACAACCCACCCAGCTGCATATCGCCGTCAAGCACAAGGTCTGCCAGCGTATTACGCGGGGCGTCGTAGAAGCTTGACCAATGCAGATTCGTACCTTTTATGTCGGCTGCACTCCTGCCGGTTATGATCTCCAGCGCCCGGTTCCAGTACAGAACCCTGTGGTCGCTATTGATAACGAAAATGGGAGTCGAGGCGCTGTTGATAAGATTCTCGACAAAAACTTTTTCATCATTCAGCCGCTGCTGCGCCAAAACCGTATCGGTTATGTCGCTGAAGCTGCCGCGACTTCCGGTAATCGCTCCGTTTTCATCTCTCACAATATGAGAGGCGTAATTCATCCAGCGGCAGCCGCCGGCCTTGCAGACAATCTGAATCCGGACAGCCGCCTGAGTATCATCCTGAGCACAGCTGTTCCGGAGACGATCCCACAACTGAAGGTCATCGGGGTGAATCAATGTGTCAAGCAGCCCGCGGTTCTCATAGAATTCCACATCCGGATATCCGGTAATATCGAAACAGTTGGCGGAGATAAAGCGAATCGAGCCGTTGAGGGTACGCCAGAAGGCAATTTCACTGGTGTATTCGGCTACGACGCGGTAGGTCTCGCTGCTTCTCTCAAGCGCCTCCTCTGCTTGCCGGACCTCATTCATCATACTGTTGAAAGCGTGTGCCAATCGCTCCAGTTCGTCTCCGCTCTTCAACTCCAGCGGTTTCCATTCGCCCCCACTCTTGTAACCGCCGTCTACATGTGCGATCAACTGCTCAATGGGCCGGGTCAGGCGGCGGGTTACGTACCAGACTACCAGCAGAGAAAGTACCAGCCCTCCGGCCGAGATCAGGATTGCATTGAAGGCCAGCTTTTTCAGCGGCGCGAATGCCTCCTCATAGGGGATGTTGGAACCCAGAATCCAGTCAGCCTCCTTGATCTTCTTGAAGGAGCTGATCATTCGCAATCCCTTGGAATTGACATTGTCCAGTGAGCCTTCCATCCCCTGCAGGGCCAGATCAATGCCGCGATTTTTCCCCTCGGCGATGGTGTCAAGTATTCGTGTGCTGTCGGGATGCATGATGATAGTGCGATCTTGCAGGAGATACAGATAGCCGGAACTGCCGAGAACTTTGGACGATAGGCTGGTAAGGAACTGGTCGCTGCCAAGGGAATGGTAGCCGACCAGCAGACAGAGAATCCGGTCGTCGGTATCCCGGACCGGCATGGCCATGGCAATCATCGGATTTTGTTGAGGCGTGATGGCGCGAAACGGATGCGATATGTATGGTTTTCCGCTTTGCAGAGGTTCCCTGACATAGTCACGGAATGACAAATCCTCGCCCACCAGTCCCGAGAATTCCATGCTCTCGGCAATAACCCGGCCATCGGTGCCGATCACCAGAAGGCCGGCGTCGAAGATCATGCTGATGGAACTGACATGGGCAAGTGCTTGATCTAATAGAACAGGATCTGTCAGGGTCTTGCTGTTAATCTCCGTGGCAGCGAGAGAGAGCTGATAACGGGCGAGCTGGATACGTCCATCAAGCTGTTCTGCAACTTCTGAAACCATGACGAACTGCTGCTGAAAAATGTTATCGCGCAGCAGATTATGGAAATAGAAAAAGAGACTCGATGCCACAGTTGTGAGGACAGTCAGGACTGTGAGAAACGTTGCCAGGGCAACCTTGGTCTTGATGCTTGTCTGCCTGTTTCCGGCTTGCTGCCGCACTATGCCCACCTCTTGATGTTGCACAATTCTATCACAGATTTTTCGTCTGTTCATATGACAGTTTCATATATAGCTAATAGTCATAACACTATGCACTGTCTGTCAGGATTGTTTGACAAATGACGACGCGCTAATTCAGGTCTGGGTAATGCCGTGCAGGAGGGCGAATTTGACGAGTGAGGGGAGGTTGTTGACATCGAGTTTGAGCATGAGCCTGCTGCGGTATGTTTCAATACTCTTGGGTGAAAGAAACAGTATCTCGGCGATCTCCAGGCTTGTTTTGCCCTCGACTACCAGCTGGAGTACTTCGCGTTCGCGATGGCTCAGACTGTCAAGGGGGCTTTTGGTGGGAATACCGGTGGATGTGCTGGAAAACTTCATCGGGTTTTCTACGCCCGAACCGAAATAAAAATGTCCTTTCATAACCGAATTTACCGCCTTGACAACCCAAGTTCCGGCTGATTCTTTGAGAAGGTATGCCTTGGCGCCGGCCTGAATCGCACGATAAATATGTTCATTAGTGTGATGCATCGACAGAATGATCACCTTGACCGACGGCAGCAGTTTGCAGATCAGGCGCGTTGCCTCGATGCCGTTCATCTCCGGCATCGCAATATCCATGACTACAACATCCGGCTGAAGCTCTTCAGCCTTTTCTATCGCGTCGCGGCCATTGAGAGCTTCGCCGACAACGGTCATGTTATCCGTCGATTCGAGGATCATCCTGAGGCCTTCACGTATGATTGCATGGTCATCCGCGATCAGTATCCTGACATCCATACTATACGCCCTCCATCGGCAATGTTACGGTTACGACCGCGCCCCGTCCGGGTGTTAAATCAAAGGTGAAAGCTGCACCCGCCAGTTCTGCCCGTTCACGCATGATCGTGATTCCCCAGCTTGTGCACGGTTGCCGAGATGATGAAGGCTTCTTTATTCCGGTGCCATTATCGGCAACGGTAAAGAGGACTGTGTTGTTTTCAAGTGTGAGAGTCACGGTAACTTTCTTCGCATCCGCATGCTTGGCCGTATTCATCAGTGCTTCCTGGGAGATGCGGAAGAGCGCCAGCTCAACCTCCGGCCGCAGTCGCGGAAAAAGTTCGTCGGCGTGAAGGGTAACTGAAATACCGGTGCGAGAAGAAAAAAGATCGCTGTGCCAGCGCAGCGCCGCGGCCAGACCATAGTCATCGAGCACCGGAGGTCTCAGGCCGGCCATGATGCCTCGGGTGGTGCGGCTTATGCCTTCAATTAATCCGGCTGAATCATTGAGCCGTGCAGATACCTTTTCCGAAGCGCCCTGTGCCAGGGCTGATTTGATAATCGAAAAGTTCATGCCGAGAACAGTCAGATCCCGGCCGATTTCATCATGGAGTTCCGTTGCGATTTTTTTTCTGAGTTCCTCCTCAATCTCAATCAGGCGCCGGGCATATCCGCGCAGGGTCTCTTCGGTTTGCTTGCGAGCCAGAATCAAAGCCCATGCTTTTAGCGAATGATTAACGGTTTCCGGCATATGCTCAAAAGTTTCGGCCGATTTTACAACGTAATCCTGCACCCCCGCCTTGAGGCTTTGGACGGCAATCTCCTCGCTGCCCCTGGAGGTCATGAGAATCACCGGACAGACTCCATGTGCATCTGCAGTCAGGGCGCTGCCGTAACCATCAGGCAACCGATAGTCAGTCAGGATAAGGGCGGGTCGAAGCTGTTTGATTGTTTCCCGCGCATCGTGCAGGGATCCGGCGGTTTTCAGGCGAAAGTCATTCGATGCGTCCTCGAATGACCGCTGGATGGCGGCGGCATGACCGGGGTCGTCTTCTACAAGCAGTATTAAAGGTGCAGTTGGATAATCTGTCAGCATAGTTGGCGCCCTTCCCGCCTACTTCCGCACAAAAATCTCTTTGGCCAGGTTGGAGTCAATGGCAAATTCCGAGTACCCGACCCGGAAGATATAGGAAGGGAACGACTGGACCAGAGTAATCTTGTTGCCAGGCAGGACCCCCATGGCCATCAGCTTCTGCATTTTCTTGTTGTCTTCCGTCAGGATGTAGGCAATTTCGCCATCCTGCCCTGACTTGAACTCTGTCATCGGTACAATCCCCAGATCCCCCTGAGCCCGTGCCGCGGCGCAGCAGTCACCGGGCGGAATAGGCTTGCCGTGGGGACAGGTGGCGGGATGGTTTAGCATGGTACAAACCTTGGCATCCACCCCTTCGTTGAGCAGGTGCTCGAACTCGCAGGCTTTGTGGTCACCATCCTCGCCGCGGATGTTTAGCACGTCCATCATCAGACGTTCCGCCAGCCGGTGGCGACGGATGGTCATACGCCCTTCATCGCGCCCCTCCGGCCGGAAGTAAATCATACCCTGGCGCAATTCGATCAGCGCATGGCCGGTCAACTCGGCATAGACCGGGTCATCCACGGCGATACCGATCTTCTCCGGATCGAGAAAAGCCTGCCCTTCCTCTTCCACCGCCACCCAGAGCGCCTCCAGAATCTCTTCAGCTTTTTCGGACAATTTCATGTCATTCCCCTTTAGCATTATCCTGTTTTATCAAGGTTGATGCAGTCGCAAATTCTATCTGTCATCCCCGAATGACTCTATCGGGGATACGGTTTTTCAGGCAGTTACAAACCAGATTCCCGCTCAAAATCGCTGCGGGAATGACAAATTGCGAGGGCATCAAGGTTAGTGTTAGCATTTTTTACAAACAGTTTCTTGATGGATTTAATCAGGCCCGGCTCCAGCGGGTTTGAATAATTACAGCGGGGGCAATGGATATTGTGACAGCCGCCGGGACAGCCGCCGCACCCCGTTTTACCCTCATCCTCCTCGAACTCATGTCCGCAGAATCCGCATTTCACGCCAGGATCCCCGTCATCAGAAGAAATTTGTTGAGCACAAAGCCGCTGCCATAGGCAAACAGACTGACGAATACCCCAATGGCGCTGGCCGTTTTCCAGCCGCGCTCGTTCTTCATCACGAGGAACTGGGCGACGCAGGGGATGAAAAGCGTCAGAGTCACCGCCGCCACCGTCAGCTGGCGGGCGTCCATCAAGCCTTTAGCCTGCAGATCGTAGAGACCGGCCGCGCCGTAATCGCGACGGAAGAAGCCGAAGATAAAGGCCACCGCCGTTTCTTTCGGCAGACCGATGGAGGCCATCACCGGAGTCATGGCGACAATCATCTTATCGAAGAAACCGGTTATCTTGCCCAGCCAGAGCAGCACCGAAGCCAGGATGAACAACGGCAGGATCTCCATGAAATACCACTGCATACGCGTGTAGGTCTTGGTCAGCACGTTGCCTAATTGCGGCAGGCGCATGGGGGGCAGCTCCATGTAGAACATGGGGGACTCACCCGGCATGATCTTCGAGGCGAGCAGGCCGACAACTATGAAGAGCAGCAGCATGCAGAGTCCCCACACCATCAGAGCGCCGGGCGCCTTTGCAAGAAGTCCCAGGATCACGCCCAACTGGGCCGAGCAGGGGATCGCCAGGGCCAGGAGCAGCGTGGCGATAATACGCTCACGGGTCGTCTCCAGGGTCCGGGTCACCATGGTCGCCATGGTGTCGCAGCCGAAGCCGAGCACCATCGGAATGACCGCCCGACCGGACAGGCCGATATACTTGAACAGGCGATCGACCAGCAGCGCCAGCCGCGGAAAATAACCGGTGTCCTCCAGAAAGGAGAAGAAGATGAAGAAGGTGGCCACGATCGGCAGGATGATGCCGACCGCATAGCGGATGCCCAGGGTGATGATGCCGTATTCCCCCACGAACAGTTCCTGGATGATCTCCCATGGTATGAGATTCTTGACTACGCTGGTGATCCAGGGATTGAACATCTCTTCAAAGAGCCTACCTTCCAGAAGGTCCACCACGGTGCCGGCTCCGAAGACCCCCACAAACTGGTAGAGCCCGAAGTAGAGCACGATCAGCAGCAGCGGCACGCCGGTCAGTGGCCGCACCGACAGGGTCGAGAGCCGGTCGGCCCAGGTA
Source organism: Geobacter sp. (assembly GCA_031396605.1). Taxonomy (GTDB): domain Bacteria; phylum Desulfobacterota; class Desulfuromonadia; order Geobacterales; family Pseudopelobacteraceae; genus JACRCG01. Next base: position 21,782 of record JANNLB010000087.1, read on the forward strand.
ACCACACGCTTTTCAGGCGCAACTATTACATCCTTGATCAGCTTCCTGACAATATCCTTGCGTTCCAGAGAGAGGTCGAGGTGAAACGATTCGCGCCGTTCAAAGGCGATCTCGCGCACCTTTTCGGCCAGCTCCGCATAACCGTCACGATCCCACTGTTTGAACAGCTCGGTGATCTCTTCGTCCTGCTGCAGAAGGAGCAGTGCCAGTGATTTGGGTGACATGATGTAATTTCCGCTCATATGCTGCGTCACCTGGGCAATATCATGCTCCAGCAGGCGACTGTAGGCGAAATGGCTCGGCAAAACGCGGCGATAGTTGACCACGGCCCTGCGGATCTCGTCCAGACCACGTTTCCTGGCAGTAGCTGCACCAATTACCGGAATACCCAGTCGCTGCTGCAACAGCTCCAGATCAATCGAGAGCCCCATCCGCTCGGCCTCATCCATGATGTTGACCACCAGAACGACCGGCAGATCGGCCTCGATCAACTGGATCGTCATGGCCAGCATCCGCTCCAGGTTGCGGGCGTCGAGCACGTGCAGCACCACGTCGGGCGCCTCGTTCAGCAGGATTTCACGAGCGACCCTCTCCTCTTCCGTAATGGTATGGATCGAGTACATGCCGGGGGTGTCGATCACCTGCCACGTTTCTCCATTAATGGTTGCGTTACCGCGGGAAACTTCGACAGACGTCCCGGGGTAATTGGATACGGTCACATAAGCGCCTGTCAGGACATTAAAGAGCACACTCTTGCCCACGTTGGGGTTGCCCACCAGGGCCACCCGCTTGACATTGTCGCCGGACTGCGCTGCTTCCGTTTTTTTACTACAGCATGTTGCCATACAACGCATCCTTTCCTGCTGTTGAAATTCATTTTCATTTCATGTTCAAAAAAAAGCCGGCTCTCAAATGGAGAAAACCGGCGCAATGACGATTATTTACGACAGTCAGAACACAAGCCGTATATTTCCAGCTTATGACTTCTGATCAAAAAACCATGGCAGGCAGCGATATCGTTCTGCAGTTTTTCGATGGTCTCATCCTCAAATTCGATGATTGCATTACAGCCGGTACAGACCAGGTGATCGTGATGCTCACCAGCCACGGCATGTTCATAGCGTGTCTGGCCATCATTCAGCAAGATCTCGCGTGCCAGACCAGCCTCCGCAAACAGCTTGAGCGTGCGATATACAGTGGCCTGACCGATGCCCGGATTGCTGGATTTTACTTTAAGGTAGAGTTCCTCGACACTGATATGTTGATGAGTGGAGAGAAATATATCGAGAATAATATCACGCTGATGAGTAGAGCGAAGGCCTTTGGATGCCGCAAAATCGTTAAATGCTTTCTTTTTTTCCAGAATCATTCGCCCCCCTTATTGAACATGAAGTTCAATATAAAGAAAACAGAGAGGGGTGTCAATCGAAATGTATGCGATAAACAACAGTAACGGCTCTGTTAACGCCGGTTACTGCATCACATCAATTACAAATCAAAGATGCAGTCAAGGCGGCGAGGATTGAGGCGACGAAGGCATACAATTAGTATGTTGAGGAGCCGAAGACGAGCTAACGAAGAGGGCGCTTTGATCTGGAATTGGAATTAGGCGTATATCGCATCAAGTGCATCGAAATCAAATGTATCTTCGGCAAGCTTACGCACCAGTGCAAGCTTCTCGGCATCTTCCGCAGTCAGTTTGGAGACATCTTCCGTAATGATCCGGTACAGCTCCGCGGTAGAGTGGGCCTCGGTGCGCAGATAAGGAATATTACTCCGGTCGAGTATCTGCTGGGTGATAGAGCTGATCGGCACGATACCGGGTATAAGAAGTCCGAGAATCCTGCCGCGGTATGCCGGGAGCTGATAAAGGTTGGCCATGGTCACCAGAAGCTCGTCGCGACTGCTGGTAACAATCAAAAGTGTCGAATCTTTCAGAATTTCCGCAACTCGCTGGGTCGAGGCGGCGCCGATCTGTACCTGATTGATAATGCGCTGTGCATCGCGCTTATTGCCGTGCAGCGGCAGTTCCAGAAGATGTGCAATCCGTCGCAAGGTCGGGTTGGCAAGTACCGGATGATAATCAAATCCTGCCAGCACCTTGAACGGCTCGTCAGCAAAGCAGCGGCGCAGATAATCGAGGGAGCTGTCACGTTTTTCGGGGATTAGTTTATTAACGAGAATAGCACGCACATCAACCCCTTCTTTTTGAAAAAGTGCAAGGTTCATGTAGACCGAATCTACAACATTACCCAACCCGCCGCCGGTTACCATAAGTACGGGAGCATTCAAAAGCTTGGCAATACGGGCATTTGATAATCGAATAACCGAGCCGACACCCACGTGGCCCGCCCCTTCAATGATCAGATAGTCACACTTTTTTTCAAGCTCTGAACAGGCATGAATAACACGCTGCTGTAATTCATCGACAGAAATCTCACCATCAATCACCTGTCGTGTTGACCCGGGTCGTAATACTACCGGTGACATGAGGCGAAGATCTCTTCCCAGCCCGAAAACCTGTGAAATAAGCGCTGCATCTTTATCAACCTCTATCCCGTTAAGCATTGACGGCTTCGGACCGATCGGCTTGATGAACCCGACCCTTTTGTATTTTTTGCGGGCCAGGTGCAGCAGAAACAAGCTGGTTGTTGTTTTACCGATATTCTGGCCGGTTGCTGCTATGAAAATCTTTCGTGTCATGTTCGCCTCAGACCATTTGCCGTATCAATTCCCTGAGCTGTCAGCAGATGTCTGCCTACCCAATTTTTGGCAAACTGATAGGCGGTACGTCCGCAGCGTTTGCTTTTGTCATGCGACCACTGGATTGCGTCACGTTCGATAGCGCTGCTCCAGGGAATCTGCACATTGCGGAGAGTGGATTCCTTGTCAAAATTCAGACGTACAGCATCCAGATAGCGATCCTGAGAAAATGCATAGAACGCAACCCAGATGCCAAAGCGATCGGAGAGAGAAACTTTTTCATCCATCGCCTCGCTCTGCTGAAGTTCGCCCTTGACAAATTTGCCGCCCAGATGATCAGATTCATATTCCGGCAGAAGATGACGACGATTGGAGGTAACGTAAATAAGGACATTCTCGGGCGCTGAATAGACAGAGCCATCCAGTGCACTTTTCAGCATTTTATAACTCAGTTCACCAACTTCAAAGGTCAGGTCATCGCAGAGCAGGATAAACCGGTATGGCTGGTTCTCAACGGCGGTGAAAATTTCGGAAAGATATATCAGGTCTTCCTTTTCTACCTGAATAAAACGTAACCCCTGCGGGGCGAATTCGTTCAGGAGCGCCTTGACGAGCGAGGATTTTCCGGAACCGCGTGAACCCCACAGCAAGGCGTTATTTGCCGGCAGTCCGGCCAGAAACTGGCGGGTGTTATTGATCATGGTTTCCTTCTGCTCCTCTACACCAAGCAGTTCCTTGAGAGTGGTCGTGTCGGTCACCCGAACCGGCTCAAGATATCCGGAGAAGGAGTGACGACGCCAGTTTGCTGCTGTGCAGTGTTCCCAGTCAATGGGAGCAACGGCTTTGGGGAGCAGCATTTCTACCGAACTCAGCACGCGTTCGAGACGTGCAATAACGTCAGGCTTCAAGTTAAACATAATTCCCGTTCTCTCTTTTATGTATAAAATCGCGTGACACTCCACGCACGTCATCGATAACTGATTATCCGGGAAAAGTCCGGCGTTCCCGGAGTTCATCTGTATACCCTCAACCGGGCAGAAGTTGTTTTGGATCTTGTCGACGGGTTGGATCTGCAGGGATCAGGGCTTGCACCTTGATGTAAGAACGTCTGCACGACTCTGACAAACCATGATTTACCGTCTCTTGCGTTTTTTTCCGGAGGCTATGGCCGGCTCATCGGGATTGGAGTGATAACCGCAATCACGGGGGAGCCACCGCAAAGTCCGGACCAGTTCCGGAGTCAATTTTATACAGCCCGGATTGATTTCGAAACGACGACCAAAAATTTTGCATTCGCGGCTGGCAACATCAAGAAAACGGCACGCGGTCAACGTGTAGAAGATTGTGCCTCGTTCGTCTTCGATTTTTTCAAAACAACAGCGCCCGCATTTCAGGCAGCGGCTGTCCCAATCCGGATCTTCGGCAGGAAAGTCGGGCATCGATTATTTCTTACCCTTCCGAGTCCTGTTCAGCAACATATCCCCAAGTGTTCCCATCCCCTTCGGTGCATCCTCTGCCTGTCGACGAAATTCAGTCATCGTCGCCTCTTCCTCTGCGGCAGTCCGGGCCGGACCGGCCAGAGCGAGAGAGATCCGGCGATTGCCGCGGTCGATGCTCTCAATCCTGACCTCGATCTGTTCACCTTCCTTGACGACTTCACGAGGATGGTTGATCCTTTTGCCGGAGCCGAGTTTCGATATGTGAAGCAGGCCATCCACTCCGTCGCTCAAGGTGACAAAGGCTCCAAATGTATCCAGGCGTACAACGGTCCCGGCATGAAACGATCCTTCCGGAAATCTGCCAGGCACCTGATCCCATGGATCAGACAGGGTATCCTTGATACTCAGGGAAATGCGCTCCTTTTCCTTATCGATTGATTTAATGACAACTTTCAGCTGCTGTCCGACACTCAGCACATCGCGGACATCTTTTACCCGGCTCCAGGCGATCTCGGATACCGGTATCAGCCCTTCCAGTCCCCCGATATCGACAAAGGCGCCATAATCCTGCAGAGAGGTTACCGTTCCAACCACTGTCATCCCTTCACTGATCCCCGCCTGCGCTTCTTCTTTCAACCGTCTCTGTTCCTCCTCAAGCAGAGTGCGTCGGGAGACGACGATATTGCGGCCATTCTCGGCGTATTCACTGATCTGAAAGGTCAGCCGGGTGCCGATCAATGTTTCGGGATTCTCAACGCGCCGGAGCGCAATCTGGGAATACGGGCAAAAGGCCCGGGCTGTACCGCCCAGCTTTATTTCGTATCCCCCCTTAATCTCTTTCTCCACCACACCTTCAACAGGTACTCCAGCCTGCCAGGCTTGCTCCAGCTGGGCACTCCCCCCACCGGAAGCGCCGCCGCCGATTCTGGTTGTGAAGCGCATTTCTCCATGGCTTGAAGAGAGGAAATACGCGGAGATGGTGTCGCCTTCCGCGACGGTGAGATTACCGTCTATATCGAGGAATTCCTTCCGCTCAATTACACCCTCCCCTTTCTGTCCGGTATCCATGAAAATCCATTCCGTACCGATCTTGAGCACTTTCCCGCTCAGCTTCTGACCGGGTTCCAGCCAGTTTCTGCCCTTCTCACCGCTCTGTTCGAAGAGTGCGGCAAAACTCCCGTCATCAGATTCTTCAGCCGCCTCAACGATGTCATCATCAAGATCATTACTTTCAATCATAAGAATTCCACTCCCTTGAACAACGTATTGTTTCGGGACTATAGCACAACTGATTTGATAATCAATTGTGTAAGATTCCTCCTCAATGTTTATAAATTTTGTATTTTGCATACTTCCCCCCTTGAAAACCTGATGCTCAATAATTACTATCTGATCATCACATTCCAACATACTGAAGGAGACGCAACAGTTATGTCCAAAACCACCAAACAGTTCCAGACCGAGGTACAGCAATTACTTGATCTGGTAATCCATTCTCTTTATTCAAACAAAGACATTTTTCTCCGGGAACTGATTTCAAACGCTTCCGATGCAATCGATAAAATCCGTTTTGAATCTCATTCGGATGAGACCCTTCTCGAAGGCAACAGTGATTGGAAAATCAAGCTGATTCCGAACAAGGATGCCGGTACCCTGATCATCCGCGACAACGGTATCGGTATGAACATGGCCGAAGTTGAAGAAAATATCGGCACCATCGCCCGCTCCGGCACCAAGGCGTTCATGCAGTCACTCAAAGAGAAGGCCGCCGGTGATAATCCCGAATTGATCGGTCAGTTCGGTGTCGGTTTTTATGCATCTTTCATGGTAGCAGACCGGGTAACATTGGAAACCCGCAAAAGTGGAGCAGTTACTGACGGTTGCCGCTGGGAATCGACCGGCGACGGCAGCTATACGGTTGAAGAGTGTACCTGCGAACAGCGCGGCACCGAGATCACCCTGCATCTCAAGGAAGAGTTCAAGCAGTATCTTGATGAATGGAAGATCCGCTCGATTGTCAAAAAGTATTCTGACTATATCCAGTATCCGGTTGTAATGGATGTCACCCGAAGTGAAACCCCAAAAGGGGTTGACGGTGAAGAAATCGAAGGTGCCGGCACCATCGACAAAACCGAAGAACAGACGTTGAATTCGATGAAAGCCATTTGGACCCGCGCCAAGACCGATGTCACCGAAGAGGAGCACACCGAATTCTATAAGCATGTCTCCCACGATTACGACGCCCCGTTCCGCACCATTCATTTTTCGGCCGAAGGTGCCAGCGAATTCAAGGCTCTGCTCTATCTGCCGGCCAAGAAGCCGTTCGACATGTTCATGAATGACCGCAAGAAGGGGCTTCAGCTGTACGTGCGACGCGTTTTTATCAGCGACAAGTGCGAAGAGCTGATCCCGGACTACCTTCGCTTTGTCAAAGGGGTCGTTGATTCGTCCGATCTGCCATTGAATGTTTCCCGCGAAGTTTTGCAAGATGATATGCAGATCAAGCGCATTCAGAAGAGTCTGGTCGGTAAAATTCTTTCGACATTGTCAGAGGTTAAAGAGCAGAATTTCGATGAATACGTTACCTTCTGGAAAGAGTTTGGACAGGTCATCAAGGAGGGAATGCACTTTGACTATGCCAATAAGGAAAAGTTGCAGGAACTGATCCTGTTTGAAAGCACCTCCACCGAAGCCGGCGCCTTTGTATCCCTGAAGGAGTATGTCGGCAGGATGCCGGAAAGTCAGAAGGATATCTTTTACATCACCGGAGCCAGCCGCGAGACACTTGAGCAGTCCCCGCATCTGGAGGCCTTCCGTGCCAAAGGGTACGAAGTCCTCTTCCTGACTGATCCGGTCGACGAGTGGGTTGTCCAGTCGCTGACCGAATATGATGAAAAACATCTCAAGGCGGTTGATCGCGGCGATATCAGCCTTGACAGCGAAGAAGAGAAGAAGGAAAAGGAAAAGAAGCGCGAAGAAGCCAGGAAGGAGTTCAGCGATCTTATTTCCCTGATGGGTGATCGCCTGAAAGACAAGGTCAAAGAAGTTCGCTTCTCCAATCGCCTGACAGACAGCGCCTGCTGTCTGGTGGCTGATGAATACGGCATGAATGCCAACATGGAACGGATTATGAAGGCGATGAACCAGGTTGTTCCTGAATCCAAAAGGATCCTGGAGTTGAACCCCGATCATGCCATCCTGAAGGCCATGGCGTCAATTCACCAGAAAGATGCTTCAGCATCGGAGCTGGCTGATTATGCCGACCTGCTCTACGATCAGGCGTTGCTGACGGAAGGTTCCACAATCAAAGACCCGCTCCGTTTTACCCGACTGGTCAGTGACTTGATGGTGAAGGCTGCGCAGTAGTAGTTACTGGCGGATCTGAAAAACAGAAACGGCCTCCGGAAAAGTACATTTCCGGAGGCCGTGTTCGTTCCCACTCGCTACGCCGCGTATCGCCGGGGAGATTCCTGCTCTTGCTCACTTGTAAAGACCTGGTTTTTCCTGTCAGCAGACAATATATTGTTTTTGCAAATATCTACAAAACCTTATTCAACCGCCTTCATCGCCGTATCCGCTCACGTGCCTGGCGCATAGCGTCATCAGTGCCAATGGTGACTTCTCAATTGGATTCAACTTTAAAACCAATTTACTTTTAAGCGTGAAACTCTTGTACTACGGACAGTTAAGAAAAGCTACAGGATCATGGCTTTTACACATTCAACGAACCAGCCACAGACTTTCAAAGTCTGCTAATGTATAAAACTCACCCCATAAAAATTAAATGTTGCCAAATTGGCACCACAAAACTACAATGGGTACAATCAACTATAGGAGGCAAAGATTCATGCAAACAGCAACCTCTCGAAAAATATCCGGCAAACCGGCGGCAGACGACCGTGTTACCGCCCGCATCCCCCATACCAACCGCCTCATCATTGAAAGGGCCGCTGCCGTGTATGGGGCTACGCTCAACCAATTCATCGTACAGAGCGCCCTTGACCGTGCCAGTGAAATCCTGGAGCGCGAAGAAACTTTGCGTCTATCCGAAAGGGATGCACTAACTTTTCTCCATGCCCTGGAAAATCCCCCCATACTTTCAGAGAAGCTCGCAACGGCACTAAAAACCCATGATCAACTCGTAACATGCTGATCATCCGCCCGTTGGACACCGCTCATAACCGCACCGGTTTCGACTGCGGGACAACCGCTTTGAACGACTTTCTGCGCAAGACCGCCCGCCAGCATCGGGAAAAAGGCTTGTCAAACACTTTTGTTCTGCTTGATGAAGAGGCACCCACTGATATTCTTGGGTTCTTCACTCTTTCTTTTCTGGAGGTTGTTGCTCCCGTGCTTCCTCCGGAACACGCCCGCCGTCTCCCCAAAACATCCCGTCTGCCCGCTGCCAAGCTTGCCCGGTTGGCGGTTGACAAACGGTGCCAAGGCAAGGGATACGGGGCACTACTGCTGGCCGATGCCGTCAAGCGGGTTATGGCAACGGCCAAAGATTCGGGCGGAATTGTCGGTTTTTTTGTGGATGCCAAGGACGAACCGGCCGGAATGTTCTACCTCCGCTTCGGCTTCATCCCGTTGCAGGACAACCCACTTTCACTGTTTCTGCCACTTAAGACACTGATTGGCTCGTGAAGCGCACTCAATACACCGCCGGATCGGGTGAATCAATCATCGGGTTGAGGCGGACAGCCAGGGAGAACAGATACGGGTAGTCATGCTTCAGATGCTGCATGTATATGACCCATTCGCGGGCAAGATGCCCGAACACCCGTTTGATATCGACGTTAATATGCTCGATGTCGCTCTGCGGCATATGTTCAAACGATTCCCTCGCTTCAAGCTCCTCCACCAGATGGAAGACAGCCCAGAGCAGGTCGGTAAACTCTTCATGCTCCAGAAGGTTCTGGTTTTCCAGCAGGCTGACCAGAAATCCCCGTTTCTCAACCAGAAACATCTTCAGACCAAGCTTTTCACAGTGACCGGACTCAATTATTATGTCGTTCTTCCGCAGATATTCGAGTGCGGCGGAAAATTCCTGTTCCCTCCACGTCGCGTTGACCAGTAAATGGCGTTTCAGATCGTCACTGGAAACTACGTACGCCGACAACTCTTTGAGAAGACGATTACCCACTTCACTGAAAAAGACCCCTATAACCATGTTCAGCTTCCGCATGACAGCCTGACGTTCTCTCTCCTTCAGCACCCGCTCTATCAGCAGTGTTACAATGATGACATAAACCGGCAGAAAAGCGAGATTGCCCAGAAACCAGATAGTTAATTCCTTTGCGCTGCCGAGCAGCAGATAGTCCATGCCGTAGAGTGCCAGGGAAACAGAGAACAGGGCTGAAACCATCAGCTTTTTGTTGAGTATCAGTTTGTGAAGCATGAGGAATGCCTTCCTTGAAACAGTAGCTATTAACGCTCCCGGAGTGCGTCTACTATCTTGAGCCTGCTTGCCCTGACAGCTGGAATGACGCCGCCGACAAATCCCATTAAGACAGAAAACAACAGCGATTTCCAGGCAATATCAAAGGTCAGCGTAAATGAAAATGCCAGTTCGGAAAAGGTCTGCCAGTTCATGGTTGAGATTGTAATCAACTGCATGAAAGAGGCAAAGAGCAGACCGCTGATACCTCCGATCAGCCCGAGCAGAAGTGCCTCGAGCAGAAATGCCGCCAGAACACTTGAACGTTGAAAGCCGAGCGCGCGGAGTGTGCCTATCTCCCCTACCCTGTTGGCCACGGCGGCGTACATGGTTATCATTGCGCCGATGATCGCCCCAATGGAAAAAATGATTGTCAGTGACAGACCGAGAATACGGAGGAATTTAGCCATAACTTCTGACTGTTCGCGGTAGTAAACGGTTTCCCGGCGTACATCAACAGTCAGGCGTGGATCTGAGTCCAGCTTGGTCTTGACCGCAGGAAATGAAGCGCTGTCACGCAAGCGAAAGGTGAGCGATGAATAGGCAGGGCGACGAAACGCCTGCATCAACTGATTTGCGTCGCCCCATATTTCAGAACTAAAACCGGTTGCACCAGCATCAAATATACCTACCACTGTCCAGTCACGCATCCCGAAGTGCAACGATTCACCTATCCCCCCACCCTTGAATCGAGAGGCAATACTGCTGCCGGCCATAATTTCAGATGACCCCGGACGGGGTAGTCTCCCTTCTCGCAAGACAACCTGTGGCCTGAGCTGCAGTGAAACGGGCTGAATTCCACGTATGACAACGTTGGCCGGCTTATCACTCCCCCTTTTCGGGAGGCTGATAAGCACTACCAGTTCCTTGGCCAACAGCGTTTCCCCCTGGCTGCCGGTTGCAATATCGGGCAGACTTTCGATAATTAATGCCTGGAGTCGCTCGACACCGCTTTGTACTTCGGAGTTTGCGGATTTACGCGTAATTATTACATTATCATCTGAACCGGTTTCAACCAGTGTTTTTTCCAATCCCGCAGACAGCATCAGGATTGAGGCAAATACAAACACAACAAGGGCCATTCCGGAAGAGGTTAAAAATGTTGTTAATCTTCGGGTGGAGAGATTGCGAAGACTGTAGGAGATCGGAATTGCCACGGATTAATGCGCCGGAAGTGTGATAACAAACTTGCAGCCTCCGTCCGGAGGGGATTCGACTGATAAATTTCCACCATGTGCTTCTATGATGCGGTAGCTGATTGCCAAGCCAAGTCCGGTTCCTGTGGGCTTTGTAGTCCAGAACGGTTCAAACAGGTGCAGAGCATCGTCTTTCGCTATCCCGGAACCGGTATCAGTGATGCTGATGCTGTTTGCGCCCGGCGACAAGCCGTATTCAACCCGGACTACCCCTCCATCCGGCATTGCGTCAGCCGCATTTTGCAACAGATTTATAATAACCTGGTGAAACTGATTCGGATCAACGGTAACTTCAGCCGACTTCGGTACACTATTTTGCATCGTTATTTTTACAAATCGAGGATCACGAGTGAGAAAAAGAAGTTCCTCCTCGATATACGTCTTCAAAGCGATCCGTACCGTTTGAGGTGTCGCAGGACGGGCATATGTCAAAAATTCTGATATCAGCATATCTAGTCGCTCGGCTTCCCGTGTAACAATGGCCAGGAGCCGTGCATCATGTTCCTGTAAATGTGCGGCACTGGAAAGCAGTTGAACCGACCCGCACAGAGCTGCAAGCGGATTTCTGATCTCGTGTGCCATGCGGGCGGAAAGTTCGCCTAACGCCGCCAATCGATCTGCTTTTTTCAATGCTGCTTCCATACGACGGATACTGGTAATATCCCGGAAGTTGACTATATAACCGGTCAGAATTCCCCTACTGTCTTTAAAGGGAGCGACCCGATATCCCAGGGTCATGACCGTACCGGAAGAAGACTTGAATTCGAATTCTCTCTTTACCGCGTCACTATCCGGATGTATCAGGCCGGATAACTGGGGGAATACGGATTCGATCGGTTTATCATAGATATCAGTCTGACTGAATCCAACGATGGCTTCGGCATACGGATTAAAAACCCGGATTCGACCGGTTACGGTTGTTGTCAGCAGACCACTCTCACTATGGGCAACAATTGCGGAATTCAGCTGAGCCAGCTCGGAAAAATCTATAGAAGATCGCTGGAGGGCTTCTTCACTTAAGCGGGCGCGTTCTGCTAACAATCCGGTAACAAAAGCGGTTAATCCAAAGGCAATAAGGTTAAATGAAATTGTATAAAACAGGCGTAACGCACCAAACTGGTGCGCATCTTCCTGACTTAATCCAATAAATGAAAGATAGCCGAAATACTGAAAATCAAGAAGCGTACCGTAGAGAATGCCGCACAGTGAAGCAGTATAAAGTGCCTGACGCCGACCAAGGAGCATGCCGGCAATCATAATCGACAGAAGATATAAGAATGAATACGGACTGAGGATCCCTCCGGTGAACAGGACGAGTACGGTAACAAACAACAAGTCCCAGATAACTTGGAGAACGGTCAGAAACTGGGTAAATCTGAGTTTTTTCAGGGTGAGCAGCGATATGATCGAGAATATAAAAGAAAACGCCATCAACCTTATTACACCAGGCTGAAAGCGTTCAATTCCGGCAGAAGAATTCTGATATTCGAGAAGCAGAGTTGCAGCCAGAAAAAGAAATGAAACTATAATTCTGGCGTAGATGAAGAGCCTGAGCCTTCGTTCTGAGCCCATAATCAACCGCCAACTGCCCCCGCCAATTTAAAGATCGGCAGATACATGGCAACGACCAGACCTCCGACGGTTGTCCCCAAAAACACCATCAACAACGGTTCCATCATTGCCGTCATGGCGCCTACGGCATCATCTACCTCGTCATCATAAAAATCCGCAATTTTATTTAACATGGCGTCCATTGCCCCTGTCGCTTCGCCAACAGAGATCATCTGGACCACCATCGGCGGAAAAACTCCACAGGCAGCCAGCGGTTCCGCCATGGTTTTTCCTTCCGATATCGCCTGTCTGACTGCATAGATCGCTTCTTCGACAATTTTATTGCCGGCGGTTTTAGCAACTATTTCAAGACCATCCATGATCGGCACACCGGAGCTGACCATGGTTCCCAAAGTTCTGGTGAATTTTGCTACAGAAACCTTCCTGATCAGCGGGCCGACAATTGGCGCCTTGAGAGCCATGCGGTCAATATTTTTCTGTCCACCAGGGGTTGTATAATATTTTTTTATTGCCCAGACAAGAGCATAGAAACCGCCTATGAGGACGACGAAGTACTTGACCAGAAAACTGCTGAGGGCGATTACGAATTTGGTGGGGGCGGGCAACTCGCCTCCGAATTCAATAAACATCTTAGCAAACGTAGGGATAACAAAAATCAGAATGACGCCGACAACTACTACAGCAATGGACATAATCGTAATCGGGTAGACCATTGCTCCCTTGATCTGTTTTTTCAACTTCATCGACTTTTCGATGTAGGCGGCAAGTCGCGTCAGAATGGTATCGAGAATACCACCAATTTCACCGGCTGCCACAAGGTTCACAAACAGCTGATCAAATGCTCTTGGATGCTTGCCGAGAGCGTCGGCAAACGTAGAACCACTCTCAACACTGTCCTTGACCTTGTACAATATCTCCTGAAATGCCTTGTTTTCCTGCTGACTTGCCAGAATTTCCAGACATTGGACAAGCGGCAATCCGGAGTCAATCATGGTCGAGAATTGCCGTGTGAATATAACGAGATCTTTTTCGTCTATTTTTCCGCCGCCACCGAATTTAGGCAGCTTGAAACTCAATCCCTTGGATTCTGACTTTATTGTTATGTTGCTGAAACCATATCTTTTCAGCTGCGCTTCCACAACATCAACAGTTGCCGCTTCGATAACACCTTTTTGCGTGCCGCCGGTTCTCGTGCGAGCTTCCCAGTTAAATTTAGGCATTACGGTTCTCCTTCGTTATTTCAGTGCATCTGGGGACCGCGCTGCATGTTAGCCGCAGTGTTGCTGATCATTTTTTTTAGCTCTTCCGGATCCTGCGAACGACCGAGTGCCTCTTCAAGTGAAATCAATCTTCTCTGAAACGATGTTAAAAGCGATTGATTCATAGTCTGCATACCGAATTTTTCCTGACCGATCTGCATCTGGGAATAAATCTGATGGACCTTGTCCTCACGAATCAGATTCCGGATTGCAGCATTCGGCACCATGATTTCAAGAGCCAGAACGCGACCTTTTGTCCCCATTTTAGGAATGAGAATTTGTGAAATCACCCCTTCCAGAACAAAGGAAAGCTGCGCCCTGATCTGCGACTGCTGGTAGGGAGGAAATACGTCCACGATCCTGTTTATAGTCTGTGCGCAAGAATTGGTGTGCAGGGTTGCAAGACAAAGATGGCCGGTTTCTGCCAGGGTAAGTGCCGCCTCAATAGTCTCAAGGTCGCGTAATTCACCAACAAGAACAACGTCAGGATCTTGCCTGAGTACATATTTTAAAGCATTTTTAAAACCTTTGGTATCAGCTCCCACTTCACGTTGGTTGACAAGACACCCTTTGTGTGGGTGAAGATATTCAATCGGATCCTCGATAGTGACAATATGCTCACGCCGATTGATGTTGATGTAATCGACAATTGAAGCCAATGTAGTCGACTTGCCGCTTCCGGTCGGGCCGGTTACCAGAATAAGGCCGCGCGGACGGGCAGCAAGCTCCGGAACTATCGGCGGAAGATTCAGCTCTTCAAATGTCATTATTTTATATGGAATAACCCTGAAAACTCCCGCCACGGCGCCCCGCTGAATAAACATGTTTCCTCTGAATCGTGAAAGGCCCTTTACGCCGAATGAAAGATCCAGCTCGTTTTCTTCTTCAAACTTGTGCTTTTGTGCGTCAGTCAGCACACTGTAACAAAGCTGCTTTGTTTCGACCTGGTTCATTGGGGGGAAATCCATGGCCATCAGGTGTCCATCAACACGCATCTGCGGGGGGGAATTAGTGGTGATATGAAGATCGGATCCATTTGATTCAACGAGGATTTTTAATAGCTGATGAAGGTTGAGCATCGCAAGTCCTCCTGTTTAGTCGTCAGAAACAGTTATTCTCAACACTTCTTCGAAGGAGGTTACTCCCTCCTTTAGTTTTGTCAAGCCTGATTGACGCATTGTTTTGATGCCGATTCGCATTGATTCACGTTTTATTTCAGCTGTATTCGCGCCATTTAAAATCAGTTCCTTGATTTCTTCACGCATCGGCATAACCTGATAGAAACCGACACGCCCCTTATACCCGGTGTTATTGCAGGCAGGGCATCCTTTGCCGCGCATGCAGACAAATGACGATGCTTCATCCGGCGATACTCCGGCATCTATTAAAGCCTGTACAGGAATATCCTCCGGTTGTTTGCACTCACCGCAGACACGCCGAGCCAGGCGTTGGGCGGTTATCAGATTAACCGCAGATGCGACCAGAAATGGTTCTATCCCCATGTTAAGCAGGCGGTTGATGGTGGCCGGAGCGTCATTGGTATGCAGCGTAGAAAGAACCATATGACCGGTTAAAGCTGCTTTTATGGCTATTTCAGCAGTTTCGAAATCGCGTATTTCCCCAATCATGATTATGTCGGGATCCTGACGGAGGAATGAACGCAATGCAGCAGAAAAATTAAGGCCGATGTCTTCGTGCATCTGCACCTGATTTATACCGGCAAAGTTGAATTCAACCGGATCTTCGGCCGTTGATATATTTTCCGATACTTTATTCAGTTCGGCTATAGCAGAATAGAGGGATACCGTTTTGCCGCTTCCGGTCGGTCCTGTCACCAGTACCATACCGAACGGCTTATGTATTTCGTGCATGAAATGCGCTAAAGCTTCGGGCTCATATCCCAGCTTTGTCAAATCCGTCTGCAGGTTCCCTTTGTCAAGAAGCCGCAGTACAATCTTCTCACCAAATAGCGTCGGAAGACATGAAACACGAAAGTCCATATCCTTGCCGCCACCCAGTTTTATTTTGATGCGCCCATCCTGCGGAAGTCGACGCTCGGCGATATCAAGTTCTGCCATTATTTTGATACGAGATGTAATCGCATTCTTCAACTTAAGCGGAGGTTTCATGACTTCGTAAAGGACGCCATCGATACGGTAACGGACTCTGAAAAGTTTTTCGTACGGTTCAACGTGAATATCACTGGCTTTTTTCCGGATTGCATCCTGTAAAATGGCGTTGACCATCTTGACAACCGGTGCATCCTCTGTCGCCCGTTCAAGAGAACCGAGGTCGACCTGCTCTTCGTCGCCGACAATTTCCATATCCTCAACATCAAGATCGCTCATGACATCTGCCAGCGAGGCTGACTGATCATAATACTTGTCTATTGAGGCTTTAATATCCTGCTCTGATGCTACAACCATTTCAATGTTGTAGCCGGTCATAAATTTGATGTCTTCTATTGCCAACAGATTGGCTGGATCGCTTACTGCGACAATCAGGGTCGCACCAGCCCTGTTAACCGGCAGAAGCTGGTACTTTTGGACTACTTCAGGCGGAATTATTTTAATAACGGCAGGATCTATTTCATAATCTGCCAGGTTAACGCTCGGAACCCCATACTGTTTGGATAAAAAAGAGGTGAGCTGCTCCTCCGTAAGAAGTTTCTGGCTGATAAGAATCGATCCCAGTCGAACCTGGTTACCGGAAAGCTTTTGCTCTTCTAATGCTTTACCTAACTGATCACGATTAATCAGATTGTTTTTTACCAGGATTTCTCCCAGTCTGTTTGACTGCATGATTGCTCCGTTTACGTGTCCAAATCGTCATACTAGGGGGAATACCGGTTATTGTCAAGCTGTAGATAAGGAGGTCAAATACTATCCAAAGCCTGCCGCATAACACCTTCAGGCGGTTTTTGCCCAGTCCATATTTCAAAGGCGCGTTCACCCTGGGCGATAAGCATGC
>JANNLB010000168.1:0-18244 GCA_031396605.1 Geobacter sp.
AGCATCGACGACAATCTGAGGGAAAACTTTTTTGCCGGTCTTTTTTTCCAGGGCGCTCTGAATTGCAACCACCTGGCTGTCGTCCAGCGCGAAGGCGGTCGTAATAACCGGACGGATCACGCCGGAGAATTCATCGGCCAGTTTTTCATAGGTCTGAACGATCTGTCCCAGGAAGGCAACGCGGTTCTTGTCAACCAGCAACAGCAGGAAATTTCCAACCAGTTCAGAACAGGACGTCTTCTCCGCCAGCTCCTTCATAATGGTTTTTTTCTGCACCTGCGTAAGAGCCGGGTCGGCAAAAGCGGCTCGCAGTTCACTATTGGACCTGAAAAGGGTGTCAACTTTGGAGAGCTCATCACGGAAGCTGTCAAGCAGGCCACCCTCCGAGCCTAGCTGTACGAGTGCTTTGGCGTATCGTTTCGCAAGCGCGTTATTGATCACTGGATCTGTACCACCTTGTCAAGATATTCGCCGACAAATCGGTCGTGGTCGTTTTTCCGGATTGCGCCGGTCAGCTTGCCGGTGGCAATTTCCACCGCCAGCCTGGCAGCTTCAGCTCGAAGCTCGTTGCGGGCTTTTACCGTTTCCTGCTCGGCGGATAAAGCGGCCTGGGCAACTATTTTTTCAGCGGCGATGTTAGCCTCGGCAATGATACGATTCTTTTCATGCTCACCCTCGCGAATAATGGCGGCATGAAGCTCATCTATTTCTTTAGAGGCCTGATCAAGCTTGGAGCTGTATTCGCGCAGCTTTGCTTCTGCAGCATCCCGTGCCTCTTCGGCATCTATCAGACTCTTCGCGATGTCAGCCTGTCGTGCGGCCAGTGTTCCCTTAACATCGGCTTTTTTGAGCGCCCAGACAATGATAGCGACCAGAACTGCAAAGTTGAGAACTCGCCAGCCGAAATCCTTCATCTGAACGTTGCTGTCCGGCTGATGAGCAGCTCCGCCGCCACCTTCGGAAGCAAAACCGGCAGTAGCCAATAGAACGATTGCAGAGATGTATGCCAGTGTAATGATAATTTTTTTGGAGCGATCGGATACCACACTCATAACTACAGGTTCCTCCCGAGAATTTTCTCGCAGATATCGCCGGACAGAACCTCGGCCTGCTTTTTCAGCAGTTCTCGCGCTTCGCCTGCTTCTTTGGCAACTCTTTCCCTGATCGAAGACAGTGATTCCGATGCCTGCTTACGGGCTTTCTCAAGCAGCGCCGTTTCTTCAACCTGTGCCAGCTTCAGTGCTTCTGCACGTCGTGCACCTGCTTCAACCTTTGCTGCGTGAAGGCGGGCTTCATACTGAGCCATTTTGCTCTGGACTTCCGCATCAACTGATACGGTTTTTTCACGGGCGGAATCAATCACCTGACGTCGGTCGGCCAGCACTTTGCGGATCGGCTTGTAGAGGAAGATATTGAGTACGAGGACGAGGATGCCGAAATTGATCAGCTGGATTACGAAAGATAAATTTAATTCAATCACGACCTACCCCTTGCAGGTATACTGAGCTGTATACTGTATCCACTAGATACGGGTGTAAAACAGAGGCTAACTATCACGATAATCGAATAGCTGTCAAGAAAATTGAACACGGATGGTATTATTATTATCGGCAGGTTATTCCATTTCCAAATCAAAGCGCTATCTTCGTTGGCTCGTCTTCGGCTCCTCAACGTACTATCTGTACGCTTCGTCGCCTCAGTCCTCTCCGCCTTGATTTCATCTTTGATTTGAAATTGGTATTATATGTCCAGAAGATCAATGATGCGCGTTAATTCGTCAGAATCGCTGAAATGAATTTCCAGCCGTCCCGCCTTGGAACCGACTTTTCGGATTGAAACCCGCGACTGGAAGCGCTTCTGTAGCTGTTCTTCAAGCGACGACATCAGCAGGTCCGGTTGCTGCATTCGTTTGACCGGCGCGGAGTGCGGATTTATTTTCAGTCGGCGCACGAGATCTTCTGTAGCTCGAACGCTCAATTGACGATGAAGTATCTCGTGGCGCGCCCTTTCGATCAGCTCGCCACTTTCAAGCGATAACAAAGCCCGTGCGTGTCCCATACTGAGTCGTTCTTCTACGATATCGCGCTGTATTTCATCCGGAAGTTTGAGAAGCCGCAGAGCGTTGGTAACCGTTGTACGGTTCTTGCCCACCCTGCGTGCCACATCCTCCTGGGATATGCTGAAATGATCTACAAGTGAGCGGTAAGCCTGCGCTTCTTCGATCGCGTTCAGGTCCTGCCGCTGGATATTCTCGATCAGGGCCAGCTCCATAACATCATCCGGCGTTGCTTCGCGGATGATGACCGGGATTTCGTGCAGCCCGGCTTTCTGAGCCGCCCGCCAGCGGCGTTCGCCGGCAATTATTTCGTAGCCGTCATCTTTTCTGGTGACTACGAGCGGCTGGATGATGCCTTTTTCGCGGATTGAGGCGGCCAACTCCTCCAGCTTATCCGGCGCAAAATGCTTGCGGGGCTGGTTTCTGTTGGGGCGGATCTTTTCAATCGGGCAGATAAAGTAGTTTTTTGACTCATCAGCCGTTTCTGTTATCTGCAACAACGCAGCCATCCCTTTGCCGAGGCCGCCTATTCTAGCCATTATTCTTCTCCCTCTGGATGATCTCGCGGGCAAGCTGAAGATAGCTGGCTGCGCCGCGCGAAGCGATATCATAATATATAATCGGCTTTCCGTGGCTTGGGGCTTCCGCTAAACGGACGTTACGCGGGATGACCGACTCGAATACCTGCCCCGGGAAATGTGACCGGACTTCGGTTGCCACCTCTTTCCCCAGATTGCCGCGCGCATCAAACATGGTCAGCAATATTCCTTCTATCGTTAAAAGTGGATTCAGATTTTTCTGGATCAGCCGGATGGTCTGAAGTATCTGAGAGAGCCCTTCCATCGCATAGTATTCACACTGAAGTGGTATCAGCACTGAATCGGCTGCCGTCAAGGCATTGATAGTCAGCAGGTTGAGCGATGGCGGACAATCGATAATGATATAGCGGTACTGCTCAGCCAGAGACGCCAGCGAAAATTTGAGTTTCTGTTCCCGACCGGTCATAGTTACCAGTTCCAGATCGGCGCCAGCCAGATCGGCATTAGCAGGAAGGACGTGCAGAAAAGGCTGTCCGGAGTCAACGATCACCCTCCGGGGGTCAGTTTCGTTAATCAGGGTATCGTAAATGGTATGTTTCAGAGAGCTCTTGTCAACACCCGCTCCACTGGTTGCATTACCCTGCGGGTCGATATCGACCAGCAACGTTGGCCGCTCTGCGGCAGCCAAAGATGCTGCCAGATTGACGGCGGTGGTCGTCTTGCCGACACCGCCCTTCTGATTGGCGATACAGATGATTTTGGATAGTGGTTTCAAGGGGATTGCGCTCTTTTCAGTGGTCAATTCGGACGATCCATCTGGAACTACGCCTCCAAATTTTGCGTGGTGTGAATGTAGCACAGCTCTCTGTAATCGTCAAAGGAAAGACCGTAACAAAAGCAGAATCGCTCCCTTCCTTCACACTATTCATCCCGCCTGTGACTCTAACGTCTACTCAATTTTTTTTAATCGAGAGTGATGAGGCCCCGCGAGTGGTAATGCCGGGGCGTTGTACAGTCTGCAGGATCAGCAGTTCGCTGCGTGTCTCGTCAAAGAAGTAATCGGGCATATAGTTCTGGGTTGCGCGCGTACGCCACTTTTCTTCCAGGCTAGAACCGTTCCATACCAGGCAGTAGACAGCGCCCCGCTTGAAGAACCTGGCGTTGCCAAGCACCCAGAAACCGTCGTTTTTTCCGACCAGGATCTCACCCTGCGATGAAACCTGGATACGCTGGTTCATGAAGACCCAGCGGTATCTATCACCGGTCACCCGCACATTGGCGCCATCCTCTTTCTGAAAATACAGTTCGGTGCCGCCAAACGTGTCATTGCTGCGCCAGAGCTCAACCAGTTGCTGATCGTACATGATCAGATAGCCGTCGGGGTTTATGACCATCGTAAAGATTTTGCCATCGCGGTCACGAAAGGTGTTGAAGCTGTAAATAGTGCCGTACCTAGGCATTTTAAGCGGATTCTTCAGGGTGACAACTGAGCCGCTACGAGTCGCCTCGGCAACATCGCCAAAGAAATCGTCGTCACGCCCCATGGCCTGGGCATAGAGCTTCTTCGGTCCGCCGGACAGGCTGGCGCTGCGGAAGAAGTAGGGGAGTTTCTCGGCAACCCGCACCAGTTTATCGCCCTTGACCTGCCAGATCTGGGAGGCCAACTCGCCGGAACGGATCACGGTAACATAGATATCGACAACACCAAAGCTCCCTGCAAGGGTATCCAGAGAGATGATTTTTTCCGCAGGCTTGAGCTCGGTCTCTGCCACCAGCCTCATTTCGACCCCTTGGCGGTAGTAAGCAACCCGCCGATCTTCGGCCAGAAATATTTCCCGGCTCCCATCCGGCAAGCTCGCGCCGACTGCCATCAGATTGGCCGCGCCGGTCAGGCGCGGACTCTGCCATCCGGCGGATACTTGCGACTCCTGAGTGAGTGAACCACCGGAAACCGGTGGCGCCGCAACTGACGATCGCTGCAATGTTACGGAATCTGGCTGACCATTGGGAAGTGCCTTGACCAACTCGGCTGAGAGCTTTTCGGCAAGCTTGCCCACTGCCGGGATAAGTTCATCCTGCGTTTCTCCCTGTACAAAGGCCCGGGCGAGCGTTTTGCCTGTTGGCGTTTTGGCGATGGCGTCGATACTGAAAATTTTCCCGATGGAAACGTACGTGCCGCTCACCACGGCATCGGCCTCATTCGCACTCCCCACGACTGAGATCTTGTCGCTGCTCAGGCGCGATGCCAGCAGCGTCTGCAGTGTCACCTCCATATCGTCGCGGTTCTGCACTCCGGTCGCGTTCATCTCTGACACAAAAACCCGCATCTGGGCAGCAAAAGAAGGGACGGCGGTCAACGGAAACAGAAATACAACGAGCATGACGATA
Source organism: Geobacter sp. (assembly GCA_031396605.1). Lineage (GTDB taxonomy): Bacteria > Desulfobacterota > Desulfuromonadia > Geobacterales > Pseudopelobacteraceae > JACRCG01. Next base: position 4,984 of record JANNLB010000168.1, read on the forward strand.
AAATTAATCATCTCTCCTCCACTTCAAATCTTATTCCATTTCCAAATCAAAGCGCTATCTTCGTTGGCTCGTCTTCGGCTCCTCAACGTACTATCTGTACGCCTTCGTCGCCTCAATCCTCTCCGCCTTGATTTCGTCTTTGATTTGAAATTGGAAATAGTCTGCGAATTATCGCACAAACTCCCCAACAGGTCAAAAAAAAGGGCGGGATCGCTCCCGCCCTTCACGACATAATTGCGCGCAAAAACACGCTAAACAACTTATTGTTTCAGCAGGTTATCGAGAAGATCATTGGCTTCTTTCAACTTCATTTCCAGCTTCTTGATCTCTTCGGCAGAATAGATTTTTTTGCCTTTTTTGATCTCTACGTCGAGTGACTTGATTTTCTGCTGGATGGTCTTGGTTTCGTGAGCGCATCCCTTGGAAGCAAGCAGACACTCATCCTTTGTTTCTTTGGTCATTTCAGCAGCAAAGACTGGTACTGCGACAGCCAAGCTGAAAGCGGCAAGTATCATAACGGCAATTTTTTTCATGGTATATCCTCCGGTATTTTTGGTCCGGAGGCGCGGCAACGCACCCCCGGGAGGTTCAGTTTTTTAGAATACGTAATTCAACATAACGGAGGACAGGTAAGGATTGTCACTCTTCACAGTAGAAGTAGTAGAAAATGTGTCTGCACCTGTTGCATATTTTTTAGCGTCGCCCAGGATAACGTATGCTCCCGTCAAGCTGGCGGTCAGGTTGCTGAACAATTTGTAGTCGACCTGTGCGTTGAGCTCGGTGCCAATCGAATTGGATTTGTCGGTTGCTTGCTTTTGGCTGGTCATACCATAGCCAACGTTGACTGAAGCGCCCATTTTGTCGGTGATGGCAGCATCGTAGCCTATGGTCAAAAGAGTGACACCACGATTGGCATTATTGGTAAAATTAACTAATGCCTTATCGGAATCCATTGCAACGACGCTTCTCATGAGGAGCAGCATTTTGGAGTCATAGTAGGAGTTTGAAGAAACTCCAAGGGCTCCACCGGCAGCGCCACTGTTCAGGCCCTGCCATGCTTTGGCTTTACTATCGGTAGCTTTACCACCGCTGGTATACAGCACGTTAGCGCGAACAGTGCCTGCCTTGTCGAGATTGGCCTTGACAGCAGCCTGTGCCGCAAACGCGGTCAGATCTCTGCCAGCGGCAGTCAATTCAGAGCCGGCCTGATAGGCCAAAAAGGCGTCAGCGCCAATCATCCCGAATTTGGCCGCAGCATTGGCGCCGACCATATGGACGTCTAACGTATTCTTGTAGCTGACACCAACAGGGTTGTTGCGAACCAGATAGTATGATCCGCCCACTGTCAGGTCTTTGGAAACGGCAAACTTGGCATCAAGAAGAAAGAGATCAAGAGTGTTCCTGCCGGTAGGATTGGCGACAGCAAGCGGAGTGAAAGGAGTAGCACCGGCCGTAGTACGGTTATAATCCTGCAAACGGGTGAAACCGGCAGTGGCGGTCAAGCCGGCAAATTTCTTGGAGGCAAAGACGCCGGCAACATCATCAGTGAAGAAAATTCCTTTGTAGGCATCGGATACAGGCTGAATCCCGACCTTGACATTGGAGCCGGTGATCGGGCAGTTGAAATCAAGATAAACGCTCTTGGTCTCGATGTTAACCGTGTCAGCGCCCATGGCGCCGCCTTTGCCGCGGCCATTGTCATAGGCTGTATCGCCCCAGCTGGAGTCCATTTCGAAGTGGGTGACCAGTTTCAGGTCATCACTGGCTTTGGCGATGTACTGCAGGCGGGCACGCTGCTCAAAAACGGTAGTAGTAGGAGCATCTTTGGCAAGCCCGGCAGTGTTAGCGTTTTCAAAATTAGTCATCATTGTACGCAGACGGTACATGCCGTGGAACTCATTCTCCAATGCCAGCGCCGGTACCGAGATCGCGGCCAGTGAGCCTACTACTGTTGCGATTGCTACTGTTTTCTTGAAATTCATGTGTGTTCCTCCCATTTTTTATGATAGTTGTTTGATACAACTGCGGTTAACGTACGGTCAGATTAGTGTGATGCCGGTGCTCACCACCTTTCATGGTAAATTTTCTCAAACAACATCGCCATCAAAAACATTAGTCCCATTAAACACAAATACCTCTACGCATCCAGTTCAGAAGCGGACACGTAAAGGCAATAAACGACAGCACACATTTTTAATTTCTGAAACGTTCACAGTTTGTTTCGCTCCCGGTTGTTGTCGCCAGCAGACGCTGGTCTCAAGTAATTATAATCGGTTAGCTACTTTTTAGGTTCGTTTGTTTCAGATTTTTGTTCTATTTGAATGGACGAAATATACAACAAATCAAACGAATGTCAACATAAAATTCACATTAAACTGCAAAATAATCACAAAAATAGAACGACAGATCATTTACTTCATATTTATTAAACCCAACCGCCCCCAACCCCCTCTGTTTCGCTTTTAAAACTCCCCTCTTATTTTAGGAGTACCCTCTGGGGCATAAAGGGCCGGGGGTGGCAAGGTTTTACCTGGCACAATTCAGTCAGCACGCCGTGACTGCTCTTCGGATGAATAAAGGCGATGCGTGCGCCGTGCGCACCGTGGCGCGGCTTCTCATCGATCAAGCGGGCGCCTTCGGAGCGCAATTTTTCAATTGCCGCCTCGATGTCAATAACTTCGTACGCGATATGGTGAATACCGGGGCCGTTTTTTTCGATAAACCGGGCAACGGGACTATCTTCGGATGTCGGCTCCAACAGCTCGATCTTGGATTCACCGACCTCTAACATTGCAATCCGGACCTTCTGCTCTGCAACCTCTTCAATCCCGGAAAATGCCATGCAAAGATTATCCCGGTAGAACGGGATGGTTTCGTCAAGAGATCGTACGGCGATGCCTATGTGATTTATTTTAGTCAGCATATTCGCCCCTATAATACAACTGTTTCCGTATGCTTCCCGAATACACCTCTGAATACGTCGGCAATTTCACCCAGGGTAGCATAGGTTTTCACCGCTGCCAGAATGTGCGGCATCAGGTTATCCGTACTTTTAGCGGCTGCTTCAAGCCGCGCCAGCGCCGATTTTACCGCACCTTTATCCCTTCCTGCCTTCATCGTTCCCAGAGACTTCTTCTGAGAAATCTCCACCTCTTCCTTGACCCGTAACAGGCCGCTCGGTGGTGGTTCCTGTACCGTGAACTTGTTGACGCCGACGATGATCAACTCGTTCTTCTCTATCGCTTTCTGGTAGGCATAGGCAGAATCCTGAATCTCTTTCTGCTGGAAGCCGCGAGAGATAGCTTCCACAGCCCCGCCAAGCGAATCAATCTTTGTAATATATTCCAAGGCATCCTTTTCGATCTGATCGGTCAACGACTCGACCAGGAACGAACCAGCCAGCGGATCGATGCTGTCTGCCGCGCCTGATTCGTAGGCGATAACCTGCTGGGTGCGGAGAGCGATCCTGACCGAGTCTTCCGTCGGCAGTGCCAGCGCTTCGTCACGTGAGTTGGTATGCAGCGATTGAGTCCCCCCCAGCACCGCAGCCAGGGCCTGCATCGTGACGCGCATAATGTTGTTGTCCGGCTGCTGGGCGGTCAGGGTGCAGCCGGCGGTCTGGGTGTGGAAGCGCAGCATCAGGGATTTCGGATCTTTGGCGTTAAAGCGCTCCTTCATTATTTTTCCCCAGATCCTGCGGGCGGCACGGAACTTTGCCACTTCTTCGAACAGGTTGTTGTGGGCGTTGAAAAAGAATGCCAGACGCGGGGCAAATTCATCGACTTCCAGGCCTGCCTTGATAGCGGCATCGACATATGCAATACCGTCGGCCAGGGTGAAAGCTACTTCCTGCACGGCGGTGGAACCAGCCTCGCGGATATGGTAGCCGGAAATGGAGATGGTATTCCACTTCGGGACGTGATCCTTGCAGTAGGCGAAAATGTCGGTGATGATCCTCATCGACTCTTTGGGTGGATAGATGTAGGTTCCGCGAGCCATGTATTCCTTGAGTATGTCGTTCTGAATAGTGCCGGAAATCATGTCGGCAGAGGCTCCCTGTTTTTCGGCCACGGCGATGTACATGCAGAGCAGGATGGCAGCTGTGGAATTGATCGTCATCGACGTGGAGACCTTGTCAAGGGGAATTCCGTCGAAAAGGATTTCCATGTCAGCCAACGAATCGATCGCCACGCCGACCTTGCCGACTTCACCGAGACTCATGCCGGCGTCGGAGTCGTACCCCATCTGGGTCGGCAGGTCAAAGGCTATCGAGAGCCCGGTCTGACCGGCAGAGAGGAGATATTTGTAGCGCTCGTTGGATTCTTTGGCCGTGCCGAAACCGGCATACTGACGCATGGTCCAGAAGCGGCCGCGATACATGGTCGGCTGCACACCACGGGTATAGGGAAACTCGCCGGGAAAACCCAACTGCTCTTCATAGCCGGGATAGTCAAAACCGGGAGTGAAGCAGCGCTCCATCTCGATGTTGGATGAAGTCAGAAATTTTCCCATCCGCTCGGGTGACTTGGCTATGCCCTTGGCAACCTTCACATTCCACTTTTGTTTGCTGTCTTTTATGCTCATATGTGACCCCTTTTACAAATTGTATTCAATAAAAAGGCCAGGGGAGAAGTTACACTCCCCGCCCCGGCCGGCTTCATCGTCACGCTCGTTTCTGCGCCTATAACGTGTTATGCAGTACCGCCTTCAGATATACAGCAGTCCGCTCACGTTTTTCTTTTTCAACCGCTTTCAGATCAACTTCGACAAATTTTTCATCCGGTGTGATCTTGAAAAGCGGCTGTCCCTTCTGAACAATGGAGCCATTGGCCCCATCCATGATTATCTTGTCAATGGTCCCGGAGAAAGGCGCCCGGATAGTGTTGAACATTTTCATTACTTCAATGATGTAAAGCGGCTGATCTTTCTCGAAATGCATCCCCTCGCTCACGAACATTGGCAGGCCGGGCGCTTCCTGACCGTAGTACATACCGCCGCACGACGCGACGATTTCGTCCGCCTTGGTAGCCGGCGGCGGTACCAGGATTTTTTTCATCCTGGCCTGCAGATCGGGATCGGTCAGGTAATCGGGGATCACAACCTCCAGGTCGTCCTGTACCTTCATATCCCAGAATCTGGTATTCTCACCGATCAGGAACAACATACCCAACAGTTCGAGTCCGGCCTCATAGCCATAGTGGGCAGAACGGATCTGCTCCCAGGTTGCCGCATCAAAACCAGCCTGCGGATTTTCCTTCTTGACCAGTTCATTAAGCTTGAAATACTCCTCCCGCTCCAGCCCGAATTTTTCCCGCAGGGTACGGTAGAAGTGCAGGGATTGCTGCAGCAGTTCGTTGTCGTGATCCCAGATGATTTCGGCCGCGGGCTTGTGCGGGCGGTAATTCATATGCAGATATTCGTACGTCTCACCGAGTACGCCAAGTGGATTTCTCAGCCAGACAACCCTGCCTTTGTCGATGCGGAAGTTCTTCGTATTCATGCTCAGCCATCCTGACAGAAGGTGCGGATCTTCAAGGAGGCGCTCCATGGGACGGGTTATAAGGGTCCCTTTCCGGTCGAGCAGAGCGGACATGTTTTTCAGTTCCTTGGCACAGACGTCCGGCTGATCGGCAAACTGTTCGGCCACATGTGTGGCATAGTGCTTCTTCATCTGGAAGAAGGCGTGTACAACATCCAGCTTGTTGGCCTCCTCTTTGAGGGTACCGACCAGAGCCAGATAAGGGACAACGAAACGGGTCGTCGGCTTGGCCATGACATTCCTGCCCAGAAACCAGTTAACCAATCCATAGTGAAATTCAAGGTTTGTAGCCAATGCGCTGCCACGCAGCGTAGTACTGCACAAAACGTCGGAGAGACGCTCGTAGCTGGCCAGACGATCATCACCCTTGGTGAGCAGCAGGGCAATATTGGAGTCGTAGGCGCCGGCTACTTTATATTTCATGAAGATGCCGGTATCCGGATTGGTCATACTGATGCCCTGATCATCACGGACTTCACCTTTGATCGGCTTCGACCAGTAACGGATCATACCGCCGGCATGGGGCGACAGTGAGGCATCGGTTGCATTGAGCCGGGCCTCGACCGAGGCATTGAAACGGACAACCCGCTCCGGCTTGGGCAGACGTTCCTTGTGCTGTGCCAACAGAGCCATGGCCTCTACCAGGGATTCGACTATGAAGAAATCATTTTTGTCCTTGGGGTTGGTGAACTTGAGGCTGTAGCAGAGCTCGGTGACGCGGTGTTCAACCTGGATGCGGGTGTTCACCTCCATGAAGAAGTGACGGTCGCGGTCGACGATGCACTCGAAAGTCGAAGCGGAATCAAGGCCGACCGCCTGCCCGAAACGGGCCGACTCCTCTTCCATCCGTCCGAGAACTTTCAGATCGCTTTCCAACGCAGTGACCTCAGCCTTGCGCCCAGCGGCTTTGGCCTTTAGAATGGCAGCCATCAGCCCTTCCTGGGTGACTGAAACCTCCAGAAGCTTCTGCTCGTGCATCTGCAGAGAGCAGTCGCGGCCGCCCAGGGAGATGCACCACTCACCGTTCCCCAGCAACTGGATCTCATTATGGCGGGTCTGCTCGATGTTCAGTTCGATCAGGACATTTTTATTCTCGCCAACACCGTTTGCCTTGACCTCGTTCAGTACCTCGCGCACCATGGCCGGGGCCTCGGCAGCCGCTTTGGCAATCGCCTTTTCATCGGCTTTTTTGAGAGCCAGCAGTGAGGCGCCCAGTAAACGCTGTCCCTTTCCTCCGCCGCCACCAATAGCCTTGATACGAAAGCGGCTCTGCGGATATTTTTTAAATAGTTCGGTTACTTCAACCTGTACCTGAGCACAGAGTTCCTCAATGGAAAACAGATCAATGCCCTTGGCGTAGGAGGCCATCAGGATATGATCAGCCAACACCTCGTCGGCAATTTTCTTGTCCGCCAAGGTCTTTTTATCACATGCCAGCCCTTCGGCTGCAACCAGCTTGAGTAGTTTTTCGCGGGTCGGAAATTTTTTGAGCAGTGTCAGGGCGGTTACATTGTTGACACCGGGGGTGACACTGACATTCACCTTCAGGGCGGTACGTTTGGCTTCGTCCTTTTTACCGGCCTTGGCCTGGGTGACGGAACAGGGGCCGATAAACTTGAGGCCGGCCTTTTCGATGGCAGCAACAAATTCTTCATCCTCGGCCATGAATCCATAACCGGCAAAGATAGAGTCATAGCCGTTGTCCCTGGCCATCTGAATTATCTGGTTAATGCGCTCGATCCGCTCTTCCTTGCTGGCGCCGCTGTAGTCAGGCACCCGATGGACACGGGTCGAATCTGTCAACTGACGCAACTCGGGCGCAAGTGCATTCGCGTAGATGATCGAGTCCTTCTCTGAAAGCAGGATTCCGAAATGGGTGATTCCCATTTCCGTGTAGACATCCATCGCCTCTTTACGGATCGGTCCGCGACAGACGATCAGCGGTTTGAGATCCTCACATGAAAAGGAGCGCAACCATTCGGATGTTGATTTACTCAATTTCCGGTTACGGTGAACCAGTGGGTTATACTTGTAGTAATCGGTCTGTGGCATGGCTCTTTATCTCCAGTCTGGAATGAATGAAATTAATGAAACTCGCGCTGAACGGCCTGCATCGGTCCGGGCTTGTAATGGCGCAGGAAGAAGTTCATATTTTCCCCCAGCACCTTGCGCAGGTCGGTGGGCATGACGAGGGAGGAGATGGAGCCCAGAGCCAGGCCCTCTTTCGGGTTCATAAGTTCTTTTTCATAGAGCTGGTTCAGTGCGGCGTCTTCAATTTTAAACCAGTCTGCGGCATCTTTTTCAGCATCTATCCTGGCCTCACCGGCCGACATACCAGCTGCAACGCGTTTCTGTACCCCACGTTTTATGCGCTCGTTAGCGGCAGCACGCATCTTGCGCACTTCGTCCTTGTAGACGAACTCTTTGCCGGCAGGCCCCATTACCGCCAGACGGGTGGTAGGGAGCGCCAGTACCAGATCGGCGCCGGTGGGGTAGTTGTTGTACGAGGCATAGGCTCCGCCATAGGCGTTGCGGATGATCAACAGAATACGCGGCGTTCTGATATCAACAATCGAATCCAGCATGGCGCGACCAGCCTGAACTATGCCACGCCCTTCCTGCTCGCGTCCCGGCAGGAAGCCGGTGGTATCTTCCATGAAGATCATCGGGATGTTGTAGATATTGCAGAAGCGGTTGAAGCGGGCAATCTTGTAAGCGGAATCCACCGTAATCTGTCCTGAGGCAACCGCGCTGTTGTTGGCTACAAAACCGTCTACATTGCCCCCCAGACGACCGAGGGCGGTAACTGCCTCGCGGGCCCGATCACGCTGAAGTTCAAAGTAGTCACCATGGTCGCAGATCTGCTGGATCATGATTGATACATCAAAAGGCGTATTAAAGCCGGTGGGAGAGTTGAAGGCTTTTTTCAAAAGAGTGTTGATCTCCCAGGTTTTTCGGTCCAGTGGATCACTGGTTTCCCGGAAACGGGCCATGACACTGTTGTTGTCGGGGAGATAGGAAAGCAGCTGCAGTGCGGTACGCAGAGCATCAACCTCGTCCTCGACCGTCGCGTCGGCAACCCCGGATTGTCCGTGAACGTTGGGGCCTCCCAGATCTTCAGGGGTCACGTCCTCACCCAAAACCGACTTGACCACCCCTGGCCCGGTCAGGCCAAAAAAAGTGTCCTGGGGCTGGATCAGGAAGCTGCCCTGTCGGGGAAGATAACTGCCGCCGCCGGCATTGAAGCCGAACATGCACATGATTGACGGGACAACACCGCTGATTTTCCGGAGCGCCGTAAATGCCTCGGCATAGCCGTCCAGACCACCCACTCCGGCAGGTACAAAGGCGCCGGCAGAGTCGTTCATGCCGATCAGGGGTATACCCTTCTCACCCGCCATCTGGAACAGGAGAGCCAGCTTTCGTCCGTTGGTAGCGTCAATGGAACCGGCCCGCACCGTGAAATCATGGCCATAGACCGCGACGTCGCGGCCATTGATATTGAGTATGCCGGTCACCAGAGAGGCGCCGTCCAGGTTCTTGCCCCAGTTCTGGAAGAGGACGTTGGGTTCATTTTCCGTTAACACACGGAGACGCTCCCATACGGTCATACGCTTTTTGAAGTGTTGCTTTTCAATCTGGGCAATACTGACCGATTTGATGGGGCGCTGGATCAGGTCATGTCCTGCCTGCATGGCTTCTTCATAGCCACCTTTTTTTCCCGGAATTTCGCCGGGAATTGTAAATTCCTGAGTTTCTGCCGGCGCGAACGGGTTTTTCAGCGACGGTTTAATTACAGTTTTTGACATCTTCGCCATCCTTCCAGTGAAATGTTTAGCAACTACCTGTGTTGGTTTTTATCGGGTGACGACGGCCAATACTTTGACTTCAGCGCCGTCTTTTGAAAGCAGCCGGTGTTTTAACGATGAATCAAAATAAACGCAGTCACCCTCTTCTAGCATGATCCTCTTTTCGTCAAGCACAAGCTCCGCAGTCCCGCTCATGATGAAGAGGAACTCTTCACCATCGTGACTGTAGGTGTTCTCTTCAAGTGCTTTTTCGGTAATAGTAAGCAGGAAGGGTTCCATTTTCTTGTTCTGTTTGTGAAATGAAAGTGATTCGTAGGAATAGCCCTGACTGGTGCCGGCCTTGGAGATAACGCGGGGGATCGATTTACGCTCGTTAGAGCGGACGACTTCATAGCGGCACTCCTCTTCATCTTCAGTAAAAAAAATACCTATTTTTACATCAAAAAATTTTGCAATTCTGGAGAGGGTGGCAATCGGAGGTGAAACATTATTATTCTCGATCTGGGAGATGAGAGCGGGAGAAAAACCGGTCTCCTTGGCAACAGCCTGGAGAGTCAGCTTTTTTGAAAGGCGGAGCTTCTTGATTTTGGCCCCAATGTTGAATTCGCGCATTCAAACCCCTGACAATTAAAGTAAAACTCGGATTCTGTGCGGGGTTTGTATACAATTTGCTTTACAATGTCAATAAAATTCCTTCCGTCTGAGTTAAAAAACAACAGCTTTGATAAAAAAAGTTTATTGCGGATAAATAAACAATCTCATCGTTTGAGCCTGCGTGCCAGCAGTTGCAGCGTATGCACGACTTCAATGTTCGAGCCGTGCTGTTTGAGGCCATCGGAAAGCTGCATCATACAGCCGGGACAGCCGGTTGCAACGGCCTGGGCACCACTGGCAATTATTGCTTCGCTTTTAACTTCATTGATGTTCATGGAGGAGTCATAGTGATAAACATTGAAGGTACCACCCAGTCCGCAGCATGTGTCCGCACCTTCCATCTCGATCAGTTCAACACCAGGAGTGGCTTGCAACAGTTCGCGCGGCTGCTTCACGACACCGCGGGTGCGGAGATGGCACGGGTCATGATAGGTGATGCGAAGCTCTTCCCCACCACCGGTCTCTGAGGGATCAAGCCCCAGCTGCTGAAGCAATTGTGACGCATCCACGGTTTTTTTTGCAAGCGCATCCAGCCGCTCCCGAAGCTCCGGGTTGCGTTTGCCAACGACCAGTGGATACAGACGATGCAGAGCTCCACTGCACGTGGCGCACGCGCTCATGACATAATCTACTTCGTATTTTTCAAATTCCGCCAGATTTTTTTCGGCCAGATCCCGCACCGTTTCGATATCACCGCCCGACATGCCCGGCAGACCGCAGCACTGCTGCCCTTTGGGGATGATAATCGTACAACCGAGATGACGGAACAGGGCCAGAGCAGCCTCACCGACATCGGTATAGACAAAATTGGTCATGCATCCGACAAAAAAGGCGATACGCGGCTTGCCCGGTTCCCCCGGAATAACTTCCGGATGCTGATCGATAAAACTGTTTTTCGCAATTTCCGGAATATAGCGCTTATTGCCGACGAACGGTGCCGGAAAACGCAAGCGGAGACCGGACGTTTCGGGAACCTTTTTGAAGAAGAGCGGGCCTAAAAATGAGGCCATCTTTGCCCCCATCTTCATGCGGCCTCTGTTCTTGATCACCTGGCCGACAGCGGCATGAAATGTTGTCAGACCGCGTTTTTGTGCCAGTGACTCACGCGCGGCGATTACGATCTCATCGGTCGGCACGTCGTTGGGACATTGCTCGACACAGCTGCCGCAGAGCAGGCATTTGGACATGGTCAGATAGGTCTGGTCGTCCAGATCAATATCATCAGTCATAATATGCTGGGCCAGCGCCACCTTGCCGCGAGCAGCCGCAGGCTCACGCTGGAATGCGGCAAAAGCGGGGCATTTGGTACGGCAGGCGCCGCACTTGACGCATTTTTTCAACTGATCTTCAACCCGCTTGAGGGGATCAATATTTTGTTGTTTCATACTTAAAACCTTTCACCACGGAGGCACGGAGAAAACAGATACATACCCTGTAAGGATAGATAAAACTATTGAAATACTCAATAAAATTACTCAATAGATCTTCATCTACTGGTTTCTCACCATGTCTCCATGGTGGATTTACAGATTTTCTCTCCACTCTTCCAGAGTTTCCAGTGCCCGCTCCGCCAGCTTCTGCCGCCGCTCCTTCTTCTTGATCCTCCCCGGCAACTCTGGGAAGAGTCCGTAGTTTACATTCATCGGCTGGAAATGTTTGACCTCGGCATTGGTAATGTGGTGCATCAGGGCGCCCATGGCGGTTTCAGGCGGCGGCACCGGTATCATCAGACCACTCACAAAGCGGGCAGCGGCGATACCAGCCAGAAAACCGCTGGCAGCCGACTCCACATACCCTTCCACCCCGGTAATCTGGCCGGCGAAGAAAATACGCGGGTCGCCCTTCAGCTGCTGCGTTGTTTCCAATAGTGCCGGAGAGTTGATAAAGGTATTGCGGTGCATCGAGCCGAGGCGGACAAACTCAACATTCTCAAGTCCCGGAATCAACCGGAAAATGCGGCGTTGCTCCGGCCAAGTCAGCTTGGTCTGAAAACCGACCAGGTTATACATGGTTTTCTCCCGGTTTTCGGCACGCAACTGAATGACGGCGTGGGCCTCCCGGCCGGCATTCGGATCGACCAATCCGACCGGTTTCATCGGTCCGAAACGAAGCGTTTCTACCCCACGCTCGGCCAAGGTTTCTACCGGCATGCATCCTTCGAAGTGGACAATCTTTTCAAAGTTACGCGCCGGGACCTTTTCACCGCGCAACAGTTCATCGACTAACCGCACATATTCATCCTCATTCAAAGGGCAGTTGAGATAGTCATCGCCATCCCCCTTGCCGTAGCGCGAGGCGGCAAAGATTTTGGTCATATCGAGTGAATCGGCAGCAACAATCGGAGCAATGGCATCATAGAAGTAGAGCCGGTCACCGGTCAACTCCGCCAGAGGCACAGCCAAGGCATCACTTGTGAGCGGGCCGGATGCGATGATCACGACCCCCTCGGCCGGAATCACTGTTGATTCACTCCGTTCGATCCGGATCAGCGGATGAGATTCAATTCTTTCGGTAACGTACTCGGAAAAAAGCTGGCGATCGACCGCCAGAGCGCCCCCGGCCGGAACTGAGGTGGCTTCGGCAGCCTCCATAGTCAGAGAACCGCAGCGGCGCAACTCTTCTTTTAGCAGACCGACGGCATTATCGAGCGAGATGCCTCGCAGGGAATTGGAGCAGACCAGTTCAGCCAGTCCGGGCAGCTCGTGGGCGGGGGAGAAACGAAGCGGTTTCATCTCGTGAAGGACAACAGAAATGCCGCGCTGCGCGGCCTGCCAGGCCGCCTCGCACCCGGCCAAGCCTCCGCCGATGATGGTTATTTGTTTTTGTGGTTCAATGCTATGTGACAAATTGTCTCTCCTTGTTTGGTAGTACATCTTCAGCTTACGCTGGACGTCTCGTCATCGAATATGCCGAGCGGTCAGGGATAGCCAGTATGATACGCAGCAAACCTTCAGTATGGGCGCAATCCGTCTGGTATTTTTTCCCGTCGGCAAACTCCAGTTTCAGTTGTCGACAAATTGTCGATAACTCAATGCCGGAAACTTTTTCCCGTTTTTTGATGCGATACCAGTAGTCCTTTGGGTCGGAACTATCCGAAAGCGCCGCAACAACATCCACAACCGAGAAATACCACTTTCCCTCCAACGAATCCCACACAGAACGTATTTTTTTGGATTCAAACAGCTTGATGGCGCTGCTAGGCATGGTCAGTGCTCCCAGATTTTAGTGATTCAGCTTGTGATGCTGACTTGCGCGTCAA
>JANNLB010000249.1:0-5582 GCA_031396605.1 Geobacter sp.
TCGTCATATTCGTTCATGCGGAAGGCGAGGTCGGTTTCGTTGTACCAGACCCCTTCGGCGTTCGGTTTGAAGCGGGATTCAAGGTCAGGGACCTGTTTGATGCAGACAAGCAGTTTCATATGAATTACCTCCTGAAAAATCAAACGCCAGCCAGCTGGCTTTATTAACTATTTGCGTACCGAATTACCGATTAATTCCGGGGAGCGCAATTTACACCCACTTAACAGAATGTGTCAATGACTAATATTGCGATCATACCTGCAAGCGTGATAACGCTGTTTTTACATTGCCAACCAGATTTTGCAGGCGCGGACCGATATCTTTTTCAAAGATGCTCCTGTTCAATTGAAAGGATGCGCCGCTACAACTAAAAACCATGATTTCTGAATTATCGTTAGCGACCAAAGGAACCGAGATAGCACTAACCTCCTCCCGCCACTCCCCCAGAGAATAACAAAAACCATTTTTTTTGTAGTCTGCCAAAGCCTGTTCGATTCCCTGCTTGATTTTCGGCCAGTTATTTTCGTCATTTTTTCGAATCTGCCCCATCAGCTTGATCCGTTCCATTTCAGGCAGAGCACAAAGATACGCTCTGCCCATCGATGTTGTAGAAATGGGAATTTGCGAACCGACATCAAGCTGCACCGTAAAAGTCGAGCTGTTCCGGTAGGTGTCGATATAGACCATATTCTGCCGGTCCCGGATCCCGAGGTTGACTGATGCCTGCGTGTGTTCGGCAAGCGCCTGCATCAGCGGTCGGGCAATTCTGCGGATATGCATCTGCGCCAGCATTGAATAGCCGAGACCGATGAAGGTTTTTCCAAGGCAGTATTTGTTTTGATCCATGAAATATCTGAGGTAACCGAGTTCCGTCAAGGTATAGGTAACCCGGGAGACTGTCGATTTAGGCAGGCCTGTACGCTTGGCTATTTCCTGGTTCCCGAGGACGCGATCGTTTGACATAAAGCAGACTAATACATCAAGGCCCCGCGCAAGAGCTGAAATGAATTTACGATCTTTATCACCGCTCAGTGCAATTTTACTGTTTGATGTTGACATGCAACCGGCCCCTTTTGGTTTGTCGGGTAATCCGCCTGAGAAGAGATCTGACAAGATTTTGTATCCCAAGCTCTCACAAACAAATAGTATGCGTCAAGGCAGAAAACGTGATTTGCAGAATTTTAGTTCTGCATAGCGGAATTTATATTTTATTTGCGGGACATTAATTGCTATTATCTGTGTTATTGCTATTATAATACCAATTTCAAATCAAAGATGAAATCAAGGCGGAGAGGATTGAGGCGACGAAGCGTACAGATAGTACGTTGAGGAGCCTGGCCCTTATGAACAGGATAGTTCGTTAGCCGAATTATTTTCTGCCTGAAACCGCAGAAACTGTTTCGTAACTTACTAAGACGAGCCTGTACTGAGCGCAGTCGAAGTAAGTCGAAGGGCCAACGAAGATAGCGCTTTGATTTGTAATTGGTATAACGCACTATCCTGCTTGCCGGGGTGAGGCGTGCGGTTAGAAAAATAGCCTCTCTGCAGGCTGCAAAGAGGCTATGAAGTATCACCGGAATCACCGGCTAGATTCTGTGAATAAATTTGTAAAGTTATTCGGCCATAATTGCTTTTAATAAAAACTAGAACGGGATGTCGTCATCCTGGAAAGGGGGCTCCTCGTAGTTTGAAGCGCCGTTTTTCGGAGCTGACGATGCATCTCCGCCGCTCCGCTCGCCTTTAGGTGAGAGCATCTGCATCTTGTCTCCGACAATATCGGTAGTATAGCGGTCATTGCCGCTTTTATCCTGCCACTTGCGGGTCTGAAGCCGCCCTTCAACATAGATGGTCTTGCCTTTGGAAAGGTATTCGCCGGCGATTTCCGCCAGTTTGCCCCAGAGAGTGATGTTGTGCCACTCGGTGCGCTCTTCCCATTCACCACTTTTCCCCTTGAATTTTTCGCTTGTCGCAAGGGAAAAACTTGCTACTGCCTGACCGGATGCGGTGAAGCGCACTTCAGGGTCTTTGCCCAGGTTTCCGATCAGCATTACCTTGTTGAGACTGGCCATGATGTGACTCCTTGTCTGAGAAATGGGATGTCTTTTCAGGTCGTTAACGCATGTATCCTTTTATCGTTGTTCAGGCTTTGTTGACGGCGTCTTTCAGAAGTTGACTCGGTTTGAAACTGAGGATTCTGCGCGCGGATATTTCCAGTGTTTCTCCCGTCTGTGGATTTCTGCCGCGACGGGAATTTTTCTGTTTGACCTCGAATTTCCCGAAACCGGATATTTTCAGGTCTTCTCCCGATTCCAGGCACCCCTTGATCAGGGAAAAGACACATTCTACAAGCTCGGACGATTCTTTTTTTGAAAAGCCGCATGAACCGGAAACGGTTTCAATAATATCTGCCTTTGTCATCAGTTGCCTCCGCTCAAATTTAAGGAAACCATACACGTTCACAGATAGTTATGCAAGCCACTCAATTGAACAGTATGCCTGATTCAGCAATTAAATCATTCAGCGCTTTAAATCTCTCAAAGGAATCTGTCGAAAAACGTTGACCACTCCCGGCACGGGTCATATAAAGAAGTCATGCAGAAACCACACTTCCGATCCTTAACCGCATCATCAAAGCCGGTATCCATCCGCCGCAATGTACTCCGTCTCTCGCTCCCCGTTCTGCTCTCATCACTTTTTCAACGGCTGGTGTCGATAGTGGACGTCTTCCTGACCGGCGGACTGGGTGCCTCTGCAATTGCTGCCACCGGTCTCGGCCAGCTCCTGATGGTCACCACCATGACGGTTTTCTGGGGGCTCTCAACCGGCGTGACCGTTGTGATATCACATCTGTGGGGTGCCGGACGGCGCGAAGATGCCGGACGGGCGGCGTATGTGGCGTGCCTGGCGGGTCTGGCCATGACGGTTGTCTGCTCGCTGGCCGGCGCTCGCTGGGGCGGAGACGTCGCCCGGCTGATGGGGGCGGCACCGAATGTACAGGAGTTGGCCGCCGAATACATCCGGCTGGTGTTTCTCTGGATGGTCTGGACGACCGGATTGAATCTTCTTTCCGCAATCATGCATGGCATCGGTGACACCCGCACCCCGATGGAGGCTATCATCCTGGTCAACATCCTCCACGTGCTGCTGGCCTGGCCGCTGATTTACGGCAAGCTCGGGATGCCGGCGCTGGGAGTCAAGGGGGCGGCAATCGCCATCAACAGCTCCGAGTTCGTTGGCTTCGCCTACCTGCTGATTCAAGCCCTGCGTAAACGGTACATTACCTTCAGCCGCCCCGATTTCGGGCTCTTCGGGAGGATCTGGAAAATAGGGTGGCCGGTGGCGCTGGAGCGGGTTGCCCAGCAGAGCGGCCAGCTGTTCTACTCCAGTTTCATCATTGCCTACGGCACAACCGCCTACGCCGCCCACCAGATCGGGCTGTCAATAGAATCACTCTCGTTCATGCCGGGAGCCGGCATGGGAATCGCTGCGGCGACGCTGATGGGACAATCGCTGGGTGCCGGCAAGATCCGTCGTGCCCGGATCAGTCATAATGAGGCGCTACGGCTGGCGGTTGGCGTGATGACTGTTATGGCGCTGGTCTTCTTCTTTGCCCCGCACTTTCTGATCGGCCTCTTCAGCCACGACCCGGACGTGATCGAAAAGGGGAGCATGTTTTTGAAAATGGTGGCCTTCGCCCAGGTGCCGCTGGCGATATCGTTCGTCTACGCCGGCAGCCTGCGCGGCACCGGCGATACGTTCTATGTCTTCATCGTCACGCTGGTTGCCATGTGGGGGATCAGGGTGGCGCTGTCGTGGGTGGCGGCGAGCTGGCTGCACCTCTCGCTCTATGCCGTGTGGGGGGTTTTCCTGATCGACTGGTATTTCAGGGGGGCGGCCTTTGCCTGGCGCTATCACCGGCGGGATCTGCATGGGGTGGTGCTGTAAAGTCCAAAACCAACCCCCCTCTGATCCCCCCTTATCAGTACCCTCTGGGGCATAAAGGGGGAAGCCGTTAAGTCTCCCCTGATAAGGACCCGGAGGGCCTAAAGGGAGATTTAGAGGGGTTTGCTATGCCCGCTCAAGTCCCGCAAACATCAGCATGAGTTTTTTCGGTCCGACCGAACTGAACCAGACCACGACCTTCTGCCCTTCACCCTCACCTTCGACTTTCCTGACGGTGCCGACTCCGAACTTGCCGTGGCGCACCTTCATGCCGATGTAGACGCCATCTTGCTCGTCAGGCGGTTCGGGGACCATTTCAATATCGTCGCTGAACGCATCGGCAATTGCAGACAGGTTGTGGGTTGATTCGTGAGGGTGATGCTCCCTTCGACTCCGCTCAGGGAACGGTTTACTTGCAGGATGCGAGTCGCTGTAAGAAAAAGATTCGGTGACTGAGCGGGACGATTCGGTGACTGAGCGGAGTCGAAGTCCATCATCCAGCAATTCCCCCGGAATATCCTTCAAGAACCGCGACGGCGGGTTGCACTGCTCCTGGCCGAACAGGTACCTTCTCCGGGCGTTCAGCAGGTAGAGCCGTTCGCGGGCGCGGGTCATGCCGACGTAGCAGAGGCGCCGCTCCTCCTCCATGCCGTCCAGATCGTCCAGGGAGCGGGCATGGGGAAAGAGGCGCTCCTCCATGCCGAGCATGAACACGACCTTGAACTCCAGCCCCTTGGCTGCGTGCAGGGTCATCAGGGTGACCGATGGCTGGCCGGCTTCCCCCTGTTCCAGGTCCGAAACCAGCGACACCTGCTCCAGAAACTCGGAGAGCCCCGCTTCGGGATTCTTCTCGCTGAATTCCTCGATCGCAGCCAGCAGCTGCTCCAGGTTCTCCAGACGCTCGGCGTCATCCTCGTCGCGACTGTTCTTCAGCCGGTCCAGATAGCCGCTCCCCTGCATGATCGACCGGGCCAATTCCGCTAGAGTGCTGTTGGAAGCGGTTTCAGAAAAGCCTTCCAGCAGGGCGGCAAAGGCGGCCGTCTTGCCGCGCGGACCGGCGCTTAACAGCCCGTCCCTGGCGGCATCCTGCAGGGCATCGTAAAATGTGCCCCCCTGCCTGGCCGCCTGCGCGGAGATCTTGTCAACGGTCGTGTTGCCGATCCCCCGGGCCGGAACGTTGATGATCCGTTTCAGCGAGACCTCATCGGCCGGGTTGTCCAGCACCCGCAGGTAGGCGAGGATATCCTTCACCTCCATACGGGAATAGAAACGGACGCCGCCGACGATGTGGTAGGGGAGGGCGTTGCCGACCAGTGCTTCCTCGATCAGGCGGGACTGGGCGTTGGTGCGGTAGAAAACCGCCATCTCCTCCAGCGGCACTGAGCTGTTCTTGAGTCGCACGATCTCGCGGATGACGAAGCGGGCTTCCTCACGGTCGGATTCGACCCGCTCGTAGCGGATCTTTTCGCCTGCCGGGTTTTCGGTCCAGAGCGTCTTCCCCTTGCGTCCGAAGTTCTGTTTGACGACCGCGCCGGCCGCCGCGAGAATCGTAGAGGTAGAGCGGTAGTTCTGCTCCAGCCGGATGATCCTGACGCCGGGGAAATCCTTCTCGAACTCGAGGATGTTGCGGATGTCGGCCC
>JANNLB010000265.1:0-11225 GCA_031396605.1 Geobacter sp.
CAAAACCGACAATGACAACGGTGATGACAACTCCGATCGTGGCGATGACCACAATCGTGATCCAGACCTCTTTAAGCACTTTGAGCCGCAGGCTGGCGCCGCCATCGAACAGAATGTAGCAGGAGCCGAAGATCAGGATCAACTGATTGAAGGCAGTGTCGGCCTTGACATTAATCAGGCCGGCCATTTCCGGGCCAAGCCCGATGCCGATCAGCAAAAACACCACCACATCCGGCACCTTGAACTTGGAGGCCAGGATTCCGCTGAAGGAACCGGCGCCCAGAATAATACCGATTACCAGCAGGATTTGTTTCGCCGAGTGAATTGCCGCTGATTCCATGAATGTACCATCCTTTAGCTAATCTAACCATAACGAACAGTTCGGCGCTATCGAAACAAACATTGAAACCAAAAATCATTTTTACAGGGGTAAAAAGGATGAAAGGGATAAAACTATAAGGGCTTTACGGCATTTTGCTTTAGCCCCTAATACCTGTATCTATGGTTATTTAGCCGTTATCTCTTGTATCCCCTTCATCCCTGTTACATTTAAAAATTTTTTCGGTGTGCCGAAAAGATTACTTCTAACCAAATTCAACGGAAGTGCAGACAAGCTTACCATCCTTGTTCTTCTCCAGTATCACGCGTGTTATCGGATCCTGTTTGTCATTGTTATCCGAGTCAAATGTCCTTTTATGGTAGATAAGGACAGTCCTTCCAGGATTCTTGCTATCCACTTCGACCGGTTTGCCGTACTTGGCAACGATTTCCGATTCTGTTTTTTCAATTACGAAACCCTGAAACTGGCCACGTGGCGAGTCCTTGGGGACGCAGGCAGCAGTTACCATAATAATGCAAATCAGTAGAACAACATTTTTAAGTTTGGAAAACATCGTCATCTTTCTCACTCCTTTTTGCGGTTTTATTAACCAGCACTTTTGTTTGCATGGTGGTGACTGCAGAATATAGTTTCAACGTATTACATGGACCTGACGAGCATTTTTTTCAGCTACATATTTTGTAATCGACGTGTGCCCTTACCGCGACTGCATTAGAATCTGCACCTTGGCTACCGTCAGACCTATCCAGAGCGTACAGAGAAAAAGAAACGTCGCCAGCGGAATATGTCGGTCCAGAATGATGCGGGGCGAAATAAAGCGGACGACATATGTCATCGGAGCGGTGATCAATTTCAGCAGGGTAAACACAAAATTACTCTCTCGTTTGGCGCCGGCCATTATGTAAAGAATGCCCTGACCTACGAACGCAAACAGGGCGACCTCGATGATTGCTTTGAACATCTGGATGAACAGCAGCATCAGTGTACCTCTTGTGCCTGGGGTGGGGTAGTGTCTTCGATCAGTTTGCGGGTTATCTTCGGGTCGAAACCTTTCAATTGGGCGATGACTTCGTCGACCCTTTTGCGGTCGCCAAGCGTGTAATAGGCCATCCCGAGATGATACAAGGGATAGGGACTGAGCGGCTGAATCTCGGCGGCTTTCAGCAGTGAACCGGCTGCCTCAGTATGTCGTCCCAGTTCGGCATGACAAAGTCCCATGCCGTACCAGGCGCGATCATTCTTGGGTGAGCGCTCAACGGCGGCCGAAAAGCTGGTAATGGCCTCTTCAAATTTAAGTTCTGCCTGAAGAACATAGCCGAGGTTAAAATAGGTAACCGCGTCGTTCGGGGCCATCCGCACCGCCTCCTTAAAGTACTGCTCGGCCAGCGGCAGCTGCTTCAGCGATGCGTACAGATGAGCCAGACAATTGATTGCCAGCACAAAATCCGGATCTTCCACAAGCGCCTTGTTAAACAGTTGAATAGCCCGGTCATATTTGTTGAACATCTGCAGGATGCGGGCCTGGATGAAATACAGCCACTTGATCATGTATGAGTCCTTTGCTGTTGTCTGAGGAAATTGCATTGATGTATGCCACAGATACCCTGAAAAAACAAGGCCCGCGGCAGCGGGCCTTGTCGTTCATACGTACTCTGTATCAGGTTCCCAGAGTATTGATGTCGCTTTCCAGACTCGGATAACGACAATGCTCGACGAACTCCTGAATCTCTTTGGCAGGCGGTTCCGTGAGCAGACTCACGATGACCAGAACGGCCATGCCGAACGGCATGCCGAACACGCCGGCACAGATCGGCGTAAAGCCGAACCACTCATTGGCCGGTACGCCGCCGAAGAACGCATAGGTGCGCACCATGTAGAACATGGCCAGACCGAGTCCGGCGACCATGCCGCAGATGGCGCCCCACTTGTTGGCTCGCTTCCAGAAGACCCCGCAGACCAGCGCCGGGAAGAAGGCAGAAGCCGCCAGCGAGAAGGCCGCGCCGACCAGGAACAAGATGTTGCCCGGTTTAAGCGATGTGACATACGCGGCAACCAGGGCTACGACCAACAGCAGACCTTTGGAAATTGCAACCCGTTTGGCGGTCGCGGCGGAAGGGTCGATCATCTTGTAATACAGGTCGTGAGAAAGAGCGTTGGCGATCGTCAGCAGCAGGCCGTCTGCCGTTGAGAGTGCCGCGGCCAGACCGCCGGCAGCAACCAGGCCGGAGATAACGTAAGGCAGGCCGGCGATTTCCGGCGTTGCCAGAACGATGATGTCGGTACCGAGGACAATTTCAGCCAGCTGCACGATGCCGTCAGCGTTGAAGTCGGTAAGCGACAGCAGGGTCGGATCGATTTTGGCCCAACTGGAGGCCCAGGCCGGCAGGCTGGCGTATTGTGAACCGACCAGGAAGTGATACACGTCGAACTTGGCCAAAACTGCCAGAGCCGGCGCCGAGAAGTACAGCAGGAAGATGAAGAAGAGTGACCAGAAGACCGATTTGCGGGCTTCACGGACAGACGGGGTGGTGTAGTAGCGTACCAGGATGTGCGGCAACGAGGCGGTGCCGATCATCATGCAAAAGACGATACCGAGGAAGTTGCGGCGCGCTTTGTCCTTGGCCGCCTGATCCTTGCCTTTGAACGGCTGGGCATGAGGAAAGATAGGCGCCGCCCGTGCTGCCAGACCTTTGTCTTTGGTCCACTTGGCCTTGGCGGCAGCGAGATCTTTCGGATAGCCGGCGACCGCTTTTTCTGCTTTGGCGATCTGATCGGCCGGTGCATTGGCCAGTTTCAGAGATGCCAGAGAGGTTTCAATATCGACCTTCCCTTTTGCAAAGGCAGCCTCAGGCTCTTTTAATGCTGCAACAGCGGCATCAGCACGACCCTTCATGATTGCGCGTACTTCCAGCTCTTTCGGATCAGCGTTCAGCACCTTCTCACGGGCGGTGACCTTGGCCAGCACGCCGCCGTAGGCGATTTGCGCGATCGGGTTGCCGGTATGCTTGACGGAGATCCAGATCAGCGGTGTCAGGTAGGCCACGATCAGGATGATGTACTGGGCCACCTGGGTCCAGGTAACCGCTTTCATGCCGCCCAGGAAGGAGCAGACCAGGATGCCGCCCAGACCGACGAAAACGCCGGCGCCGAACTCAAGGCCTGTAAAACGGCTGGTAATAAGACCAACGCCGTAGATCTGCGCGATAACGTAGGTGAACGAGCAGAGGATGGCGGCGAAAATGCCGATCGAGCGGACGATGTTGCCTCCATAGCGCTCGCCGAGGAAGTCAGGAATGGTGAACTGACCGAACTTGCGCAGGTAGGGCGCCAGCAACATCGCCACCAGGCAGTAACCGCCGGTCCAGCCGGTAACGAAAGCCAGGCCGTCAAAACCGGACAGATACAGAGTACCGGCCATGCCGATGAAAGAGGCAGCGCTCATCCAGTCGGCGCCGGTCGCCATACCGTTGAAGAGAGCCGGAACGCGCCGGCCGGCTACGTAATACTCGGAGGCGTCGGTGGTGCGGGCCATGATGCCGATACCTGCATACAGGCCGACGGTGGCGAACAGGAAGATGTAGCCCATCATCGCACGGGACATGCCCATCTGCTCGGAAATGGCAAGCACTACCAGGAAGGCGAAAAAGCCGCCTGTGTACCAGGTGTAGTACCCCTGAAGCTGCTTGAAAAAGGCGCTGTTGCTCTGTTTTTTTGGCTCGCTCATTCGTCGTCTCCTTCGTGAACTCCGTATTCGAGGTCGAGATTATTCATGTAGTGCTGGTAGTACCAGATGACAACGACATAGATGATCAGGGAACCCTGAGCGTTCATGTAGAAACCAAGCGGGAAACCGGCGATGACGATGCTGTTCAGCTCGCCGGAAAACCAGCCGACGACGAACGTGGTAAAGAACCAGATCGACAGCAGGATCGCCGTGATCACCAGGTTCTTGTTCCAGTACTCATGATGCTTCGCAGTTAGTTGCATGTTTATGTCTCCTTGTCTGCTTTGATTGCAAAATGAAGACCCGTAAAAGCAGTATTTGTTTCATGGTTTCGGGTCAACAATTCTGCATGGCCTGTAAAAATATGCAGTTCCTTTTACATCGTGCTGTCTGAAAACTTCTTCTTTGTCTGTAACAAAAACTACGATGAAATTTCATACAACACTACAGGTTTGTTACGCTCCTTTCTTTAAGATAGTGTTAAACGGTGCTACGCCCGTGAATAACCGAATTTCATGGAAAGCTGTTCGCCTCCTTCCAGCATACCGGGGATAATAACCTTTTCCAGTCGATCTTGAAGCATGCGGACCGAGGGTGCCAGCAGCGTCAACGCACCGACTACTTTGCCGGCATAATCTCTGATAACGACTGCAACGGCACAAAGACCCTCACCGAGTCCGTTAAAATCAACCGCCACCCCCTTTTTACGAATCTCATCCAGCTCCAGCTCCAACTCTTTCGGATTCGGAGCGCCGCGCTTCTTGGTAAACCGACTGAAAATATCTATCGAGCTGACTGACCTGATAACTTTTCCGGCGGCGTTGGTGAAAAAGGGAAAACGCTTGCCGACCAGATCGGCCGCCTTGACCCTCTGGAAAGAATCAACCATGTCAAGGAACAGTACTTCGTCATTGCTCATGACCGTGAGATAGACCGCTTCGTCAAGTTTGCGGGCCAGTTCTTCCAGGACCGGGTGCGCCAGGCGGATAAGGCTGTCGCTCTTGAGGATATGTTGCGCCATCTCGAAGGCATGCATGCCGAGATGGTAGGTCTTGTTATCCTCGCTCTTCTCAATCAATCCTTTTTCTTCAAGGGTTGACAGCAGGCGAAATGTCTTGTTGTGACTTAAACCAAGGTTTGTTGCAAGCATCTGAACAGTAGGAAACGAATCAACGTTTGCAAGGATTTCAAGCAGTTCGATGGCCTTGGTTACCGCCTGAACTGAATATTGGGTTTTATCTTTCATAAATTATTCTCCAATCGTAGCAATTATAAAAATACCGCAAATTACCTTTTGTAGCAATTTTACCGAACGGTAATCGGGTGAAGGGAGCGTTTTTTTTGTTGGTGATTGTGCACAAACAAGGAGACGAATTATTATGCAGTGGGCACAGCCATGGGGGGTGATCTATCATGTAGATTTTCAAGGGCTATATCAAATGCGATAACTTCGACGATTGAAAGGAACATGGGAGGCGTGTAACGGGCAAGTACAGCCTTGCGCTCGGAATTTACTGACCGATGAGCTATCGAAGTTGTTATTTTTTTTGATTCTTTAGAATGGGTATTTTCTGTGGCGGGAACGTCAAAATTAGGGATTTTTTCAGTTGAAAACGATACCGGCGCTATTACTAGCATCGAAAAGATAATTACTTGAGTAAGTATTCTTTTCATTAAACCCTCGCTACACAGGTCAGCCGACTGTTATCAATAGATTTAAATTTCCAAAACCACCAAAGCTTGAATTGAAATAACTAAAACACTTTTTCTACTCGACTAAATGTAACATTATTATGTTATTGTCAAGATATATTTTATATTCTGTATTGTGTACGATAATTATAAATGAAACAACTTGATTTAATTCTACTATTTATATTTTTTATTATATTATTTTTCAAAAAATTGTTTTGAAAAACCATGTTTATCTGCTATTTTTGTACTCTATTTGTGAGTACCACTCCGCACTTTATCAATTTATTTATATTTCTTTCAAACTTCTTTTGAATATCTAAGCGGTCACTTTGATATAAAAATACTTTGACCATGGTTTTATTGGAATGTTAGAGTCGATAATCTTAAATGAACCATTTTCGGAGCTTGGTGATCGTTATGCTTATTGCACTAATGTCGGACATACACTCAAACCGTGAGGCATTCGAAGCCTGCCTTCTGGATATGCGCACCAGGGGTGCGGATCAACTGATGCTACTCGGTGACTTTGTCGGATATGGCGCCGATCCGGTCTGGGTGGTTGATACGGTTATGAAGCTTGTTGCCGGAGGGGCTGTTGCTCTCATGGGAAATCATGATCAAGCAGTATCCAACCTGCGTGAAGATATGAATGAGGATGCCGAAATAGCCATGTCCTGGACTCGTGGACAACTTGGGACGGAAGGGAGGGCATTCCTTGAGGGTCTGCCTATGAGTTTCGAAGACGATAAGCGACTGTTTGTGCATGCGAATATTCAAACAGCCCGACGATGGAGCTATATAGACAGTTCCGAGGCTGCTGGCAAAACTCTCGAATCATGCAACGCCCAGGCGGTATTCTGCGGTCATGTCCACCGGCCGGCCCTGTATGGGATCACTGGTACTGGAAGAATGACCTCTTTTCGCCCGGTATCCAATGTGATCATTCCCCTGCCCCGGCATCGACGCTGGCTGACGGTGCTGGGGTCCATAGGACAACCGCGTGACGGCAACCCGGCCGCATCCTATGCGCTGCTGGACACCGCAACAAACGAGATTACCTTCATGAGAGTACCATACGATGTGGAAACCGCAGCTGCGAAAATTCGCGAAGCAGGACTGCCGGATTATCTGGCCGCGCGGTTGAGAAAGGGGCGTTAAACTCAATGACAAGACCACGGATTGCACCCGGCGCCATGCTGGACGGATTTCTTATTGGAGAACGGGTACATAGTGGGGGCATGGCCACTCTCTGGGAAGTCACTCATCCGGATATCGACTACTCTATTGTAATGAAAGTTCCAAAACTTTCCGAAGGAGCTGATCCGGCGGCGATTGTCAGCTTCGAGATGGAGCAGATGATACTTTCACGTCTTTCCGGACCACACGTCCCCCGGTTCGTCGCCAAAGGTGATTTTGCCGTGCAGCCATATATCGTCATGGAGCGGATTCCCGGAAAATCCCTTTTACCGTACCTCGATAAATTGCCGTTGCCATATACAGAGGTGGCAGAGATCGGTTTAAGGATCGCTATAGCACTTGATGATCTGCATCGGCAGCACGTCGTGCATCTGGACATAAAACCCTCCAACATTATGATCCGTCCCTCCGGAGAGGCGGTACTGATTGATTTTGGTCTGTCACACCACGATGAACTCCCCGACTTTATGGCTGAGGAGTTTCGTCTCCCCTACGGAACCGCTCCGTACATGGCACCCGAACAGGTTCTGGGAAACCGGCGCAATTCCAAAAGCGATCAATTCGCGCTCGGTGTCCTGATGTACTTTTTCTCCATCGGCACCCGCCCCTTCGGAGATCCTCAGCGACTCTCCGGTTTGAAACGACGAATCTGGCGTGATCCGACACCGCTACGGTACCTGCGGCTCGATTATCCACCATGGCTTCAGGAAATAATTTTTCGTTGTCTTGAGGTAAATCCTGCCTGGCGCTATCCGACCGCCAATCAGCTCGCCTTCGATCTGCAGAATCCCGATCAGGTCAAGCTCACTACCCGATCCACGCGCCTTCTCCAGGATCATTTTTTAACGGTTCTTAAACGCCGGTTCAGATCAAATATGAACCTTCCGGCAAAGGAACTGGCCGTGTCCCGATATGGCGCTGATGCACCAATTATAGCCGTCGCAATTGATCTTGCCGAGACGACCGGTACGTTAGCCGAAGAACTCCGGACTACTGTTGCGCGTATTCTCGGATCACAGCCAGGAGCCAGACTGGCCTGCCTGAACGTGTTCAAGATCGGGATTATAACGCTTGACTACACAGTGGATGAGAAAGGCAACAACAAATATGTCCAGAGAAAGATTGAGCTTCGACATTGGGCCGAACCACTCAAACTTGAGGAGGGCAGAGTGAGCGTCCATGTCCTCGAGTCCCCCAATCCGGCAGAAGCTATTCTCTCGTACGCGCGCGCTAACTATGTGGATCACATTGTCATGGGCGCCCGGGCCGGATCAACCAAACGCACTCTGCTTGGCAGCGTATCGGGCCAGGTTGCGGCTCACGCACCCTGTACAGTAACGGTAGTAAGGTCTAGCAGGGCTGTAAATACTGAACACGACATTGGGCCAGTGAATCTAATTGAGGTTTCCGAATCGCAGAATGAAAGCGGTAATAGAGGGAATCAAGGGGACTTGGAGATGATTACTAAATAAAAACAGTGAGGGAAAACAGCTTCACAAAGAAGAGAACCTGGTGGGGAATTAACAACAGTTGTCACAGCCCGCTCAATACCTCAGAACGACTTTCCTGCAAGAATATTTATCAGCCTCAAGATGATCAAGCATGAAATTGGTCAAGTGATACCGTGATATGCGTGAATATGCATCAATCATCAGGTCTTCACCGTGAACGAAACGAGGTTTTTCATTTTCATCCATCAATTCGGCAGGCTTCACGATCGTCCAGTTAAGTCCGCTCTCCTCGACCAACCGCTCCTGCTCGTCACGGTCACATGCAACCGCGGCACGCAACAACCGGTTTAACCGGGCCATGGCTCTGATAAAGAGCGACCGGTTTTTTGAACAGTCACCTGTCAAAGCACCGGTTATGCAGATAAGCCGGTCTACTTCATGTTTTTTCATGGATTCTATTATTTTGCCCGTTGCTTCGGCGCAGAAGACTTCTTTGTACGGCTCACGCTGACCGAAAGCGCAAATAACAACATCAGCACCAGCCACGGCCTGATCGAGATGATCCACGTCCCGTATATCGCCAACGATACAGGCGGTATTTTCGGGAAGATACTGCCGGTCAGATTCATTCCGGCAAAAAGCGGTCACGGAATATCCCTGATCCACGGCGATATTGATCAGCATCGAACCGGTTCGCCCGCTCGCGCCAAAGACACAGAGTTGTTTCATACACTTCCTTTTTGAATCCCGCTTACTTGATGCCTGTTACGATTCATTATTTAACTTTACTTTCAAACCCATCCTGCATTCTCTCCAACCAATGTTTCTTAACCGGTTCCCGGGGAGCGGCGGCTTTTTCAGCTGCCGGTTTGGAAGCGGGCACCGAAGTCGCCGGTTGAGGTGTAAGGGCCGCCAATTGATCCGCCGAAAATTTTTCAATTTTCTTGACGGCAACATTCAGGGTAATTGTGAGCAGTTGAACATTGACCGTCGGTTCACAGAGCACGGTTACAAAAAAACGCGGTATCGATTTGATGATAATACGGCCAAGCTCAAAGCGTATATCGAAAAGTCTTACCTCGCCAGTCACTTCCTGAAGACCAAGGCTGTTATCATTGATAAGCAGAGCAATATTCTTGAGGGTTTCCTGATCATAAATGGAGGGAAATGAATGGGCTAAAACGTTGCCCAGCGCATCCGAAAGCATACCCCCCATAACTCCGGGGACAGATTTTAATCCAAGCATGATCGTCTGCATAGAGAATCCTGTATGTACTGGTCATCAAACCCTTGGGTCTGATGACCAGTTGATTATTTCTTAGGTTCAGCTGCAGGCGTCTTGGCAGGTGCCTCGACCTTTGGTTCAGCCGCAGGTGTTTTGGCCGGTTCAGCAGCTTTCGGTGCCTCAACCGCATGTTCAGGCTGCATCTCGAGTCCTCCACCATTCTTAATTACGTAATAGGCTCCCCCGACAATAATTGCCAGTATAATTACAATCCACTTCGCCATGGTATTTCTCCTCCTGAAATTCGAATAGATTACCGGACTGACATTCATTCTACTTATAAAATCGCGTTGATTTATTTATTTCCCATCCATTTATAGTACACGATTGTCACAAGAATCACGTAAAAAATTGCAAATCCATATTTAACGAGGCCTTTGGTATTATATTTCCCGCAATGAGAACACTTGATGGCATTGACCGACAGTCCTCGATTACAATTCGAACAGGTGATTTGTACCATTCCGGCTCCTTGTGTCTTTGCTATAGTCCGCACTGCGTCGTTTTGAAAGAAGAGCCCGGCGAAGAAACAGATCCGCCGGGCTCGGTTGTCAATGGATATTCAGGTTGCAAGACCCTGCATCCACTTCAGCATATCAATGTTCATCATGCTCGTAGGTGGAGATGTCTCTGTCCTTTGTTTCTTTCAGGAAGAGGAATCCGACAACTACGGTCATAAGTGCAACGATGACCGGATACCAGAGCCCGTAGTAGATGTCGCCTTTGAGCGCAACTATCGCGGTAGCCGTCAGCGGCAGCATCCCGCCGAACCAGCCGTTACCGATATGATACGGCAGCGACATGGAGGTGTAGCGGATACGGGTCGGGAACAGCTCGACCAGGAAAGCGGCGATCGGGCCGTAGGCAGCGGTCACGTAGATCATGAAGATGAACAGAATCAGAATAGTCATCGGATAGTTGACCTTGTTCGGATCGGCTTTGGCCGGGTAGCCCTGGGTCTTCAGTTCTGCCATTATAGCCTTTGCATCATTACCTTCGATTGCAACCGTGCCGATGGTGGTGACCACCTTCTTGCCGGGTACGTTGATCTTCTTGAAGCTGAGACCGGACTTGGTCAGCAGGTCGTTTACCCGATCCACGTCAGAGAACTTGGTCCAGGGACCGACGAACAGGTTGAAGCTCTCTTCATTGGCATCCGCAGCCACCGTTATAGTGGTCTTTTTCTGGAACGCTTCCAGATCAGGATTCACGTAGTGGGTGAGCGCCGCGAACAGCGGGAAGTAAGTAAGAGCGGCAACCAGACAACCGATCAGGATGATCTTCAGACGACCGATCTTGTCCGACAGCCAGCCGAAGAAGATGAAGAGCGGAGTGCCGAGAATCAGCGAAATACCGATCAGTGTGTAGGTAGTCAGGAAGTCGAGCTTCAGCGTGATCTGCAGGAAGAACAGTGCGTAGAACTGGCCGGTGTACCAGACAACACCCTGACCGGCGGTGGCGCCAAAGAGTGCCAGAAACGCATACTTGTTGTTAGGATATTTCAGGAAGCTGTCGGAAAGAGGGGACTTTGAG
>JANNLB010000321.1:0-18027 GCA_031396605.1 Geobacter sp.
GCCGCAGCCACACCCTTCATCATCACAGCTGCCGTCATCACAGCCGTCATCGCAGCATCCCTCGTCATCACATGCCGTGTCTTCCAGAGTCGAGTCAAATACCGACCCATCTTCCAGTGTTCCGGTAAAGTTGATTGTTACTGTGTTGCCTTTTTCTGCCTGTGCCATTGGATTGCCTTTCGTTTCTTATAAGTAATATATTGCAAACCAACAGGATACGGGAGAGTTTGCCGTTCGTCCAGAAAAATGTAGCTGCCGACAATGGATTGCATTTTGAAAAAAATCAAGGGGCAAGCCGTTCGGCCTGCCCCTTTGTGGAGGCGACGGTCGCTAATCTACCGACTTGCGTAAAAAAGTCGGAATATCATACTGGTCTTCATCATCTTCAATAAAAGAGGCCGGCGGGCGAATTCTCGTGACATGCTCCGATTTTTCACGATCGCGCTGGAACGTCGGACGGTCAAGAGACGCAGGGTTGACAATATGCTTGTCTGCCAATGCAAGACTGTTTTTACGGAAGTCCCGCCCTTTTTCCACATCAAAACGATCACCGAAGCCGGTTGCGATAACAGTCACCTTGATGGTGTCGCCCATCTCATCATCCTGGACAACTCCGATCTTGATGTTGGCTTCTTCGTGAACTTTCTCGTGAACAATACGGTTGACGGTGTTGTAATCGTCCATGGTCATAGAGACGGAACCGGTTATGTTGACTAACACACCCTTGGCTCCCGAGATGTCATTGTCTTCCAGCAACGGGCTGGAAATAGCATTGTTAACCGCGTCGGCCGCACGATTTTCGCCACTCCCCATGCCTATACCCATCATGGCCATACCGCGAACACTCATGACGGTCTTGACATCGGCAAAGTCGAGGTTCATCAGGCCGGTAGATCCGATAAGTTCGGAAATACCCTGTACCGCCTGTCGAAGCACGTCATCCGATGGCTTGAAGGCGTCAAAAAGGGACATGTTTTTACTGGCCTGGCTGATAAGGCGATCATTGGGGATGATAATAAGTGAATCAACATGCTTCTTCAGGTCAGCTATGCCCTGTTCAGCAAGTAACGAACGGGCTTTCCCCTCATACGTGAACGGTTTGGTGACGACCCCGACGGTCAGGACACCGGTTTCGCGGGCGGCCTGGGCGATAACCGGTGCTGCACCGGTGCCGGTGCCGCCACCCATGCCGGCGGCAATGAACACCAGATCGGCTCCCTTGATCGCTTCTACCAGTTGTCCCTTGTTTTCGAGAGCCGCAGCCATGCCGACTTCGGGCTTGGAACCGGCGCCGAGACCTTTGGTCAGTTCACGCCCGAGCTGCAGCTTGACCGGCGCTTTCGAGGTGCGCAGGGCCTGTGCGTCTGTGTTGGCGACGATAAAATCCACTTTATGTATGGAACTGGATATCATGGTGTTGACGGCATTGCCGCCACCACCACCGACTCCAATTACTTTAATAACAGCGCTCTGCTCAATGGTCTCATCAAATTCAAACATGCGTTTCCTCCTCTATATTTCATTACGTAAATTCCATTATTAGCGATGGAAATGTAACCTTATTTTAACCAGGAATCAAAGAAATAATAATATTTTTTTGTCCGGGTTAGAAAAATTCGCGGAACCACCCCTTCATCCGGCCGAAAACAGAACCGAACAGATTCGCTTCAGGTTTTCCTGTCGGGAACTCGCGGGAACCTGAGTTGCGGCTGCCGTAAACAACCAGTCCGACGCCGGTAGAATACACCGGAGATTTTACGACATCGGTCAGTCCACCGATTTTCTGCGGGAGTCCCCGTCGTACCGGCAGATTGAAGATCTGTTCTGCCAGTTCCGGTATCCCCTCCAGGATGCTGGAACCGCCGGTGATGACGATGCCTGATGCGATAGAATCCTCCAGGCCGGATTTAATTATCTCGCGGTTGACGAGCGAAAAAATCTCCTCCATGCGAGGACCAAGAATTTCGCACAATACGTTGCGTGAAAGTTCGCGTGGCTTGCGCCCGCCGACACTCGGAACTTCAATCTTGTCTTCCTTGCCGACAAGTGAAGCAAGGCAGCAGCCGTATTTCTGCTTGATTTTTTCAGCCTCGGCAAATGGGGTGCGAAGCCCTACGGCTATATCGTTTGTGAGCTGATTACCTCCCAGCGAGATAACCGATGTATATTTGATCGCCCCATCTGCAAAAATGGCAATGTCGGTCGTTCCGCCACCGATATCGACCATGCAGACGCCAAGCTCTTTTTCATCCTCTGAAAGGACCGCATGGGATGACGCCAGCTGCTCCAGTACGATGTCGGCCACATCCAGCCCTGCCCGGTTGCAGGATTTGACTATGTTCTGGGCACTGGCCACGGCTCCGGTGACGATATGCACCTTTGCTTCCAGTCTGACCCCGCTCATACCGAGCGGTTCGCGGATGCCGTCCTGTTCGTCGATGATGAATTCCTGCGGCAGGATATGCAGCACTTCACGATCCATCGGAATATTGATCGCTTTAGCGGCATCAATGACCCGGCGCACATCATCCTGCGAAACCTCGCGATTCCTGATGGCGATAACGCCATTGGAGTTCAGCCCTTTGATATGACCGCCGGCGATGCCGGCAAAGACGGACTTGATTTCACAGCCGGCCATTAATTCTGCTTCCTCAATGGCTTTCCTGATGGCGCCGACGGTGCTCTCAATATTGATGACGACACCTTTACGCAGTCCGCTGGAAGGACTGGTCCCGATGCCGACGATATCGATACCTTCATCCGTAACATTGCCGACGATGGCGCATATCTTGGTCGTGCCGATATCGAGACCGACGATCAGACTATCCCGTTTTATTGTTGACATACCATTTCCCCCTGCTGAAAAGTATTAAATGTAATATTTAGCTCTTTTTAACGATGATCTTGTCGTTGTAATCGAGATCTATATAATGAATTGACGGCTGCTGCACCATCAGCTCCCGGTAGATGCGAGCGAACCGCTCTACTTTTGCGGGGAAATCCCCGGAACCGACTTTTACCGGGAGTGCACCGTATGCTGTGAAGAGGGTAAAGCCATACCCCTTATCGTAATGAATCTCTGATACATCCGCAAGGATAAATGCGCCCTTTTCCCGTAATATCTTCAGCAGAAAACAGGTTGCTTCAAGCGCCTCTTTTGACCCTTTCGGATCGCTGCCAATCTCTTCCTCATTAAAGCCGGTGACAACCGGATAATCAAGCTTGTCACCGTTATTTAGAACCTTGAATATGTTCCCTTTTTTGTCAAGATAGTAAATGAATCCCATGTTGACGATCGCAACCGGTTCGCGTTCGGTGATGACGATTGAAATACAATCCGGGAAATAGCGATGAATGCGTACAGTTTCTACCCAGGGATTCTGCAGAATATGCTCTCCCATACGCTTCAAGTTCATGCGGAGCAGATCTTTACCCGGTTCTATGCCGGCCAATCCGAGGATCTCATCCCGGGTCAGATGCTTTGCACTCGATACTTCAATCGATTTGAGAGAGAACAGGGTAACCGTAGTGACGGCTCGATAACAACCGTACAGTATGCCGCTCACCAGCAAAAGTGCCGCCACTCCTCCGGCCGCCATTTTCAGCGGGCGCAGATACTTCCTGAGATCAAGCGGGGCCCGCTGGACCTTTATTTTATTGGGCGCCACCTTTCTGCGCTGATATGATGAATTAGCGAAGTCTCGCACCAGTCAGTGCACCTTTATTGAGAGTGCCGCAGATTCGACAATTCGTGACACAAGCGCCTCGAACGTAAGGCCGGCCCCTTTTGCGGCGATTTCAGGCAGAAGCGAGAGGGATGTCATCCCCGGCAATGTATTTACTTCCAGCACGAAGCAGTCACCGGCAGTTGTCACCAGCAGATCCACCCGGCTGTAACCTTTGCAGCCCAGGGCGCGGTGGGCCGCCAGGCCTGCCTGCTGTGCTTTTTTGTACAATCCCGGTTCCAGGCGAGCCGGGAAAATATGTTCCGCCATACCGTCCGTATATTTTGCCTCAAAGTCGTAGAATTCATTTCTGGGGACAATCTCGATAGCGCCGACCGGCTCATCGTTCAGGATACCGACTTGTACCTCCTGCCCCTTGACGAACTGCTCTACCAGAATCTCGTCGTCGTAGCGGAAGGCCAGCTCAAAGGCTGCTTCCAGCTGGCTCTCCTCCTTAACAATCGAGATCCCGACCGACGATCCCTCCTGAACCGGTTTGACAACCACCGGCGTGGCGAATGGCAGCCCGTCTGGAATAACGGTTTCACCTCGACGGTAACAACGGAAGGGTGCTGTCAGAATGCCGCTGGCGGCAAAGACCTGTTTGCTGTACCGCTTGTGCATGGCCAGTGCACTGGCCAGTACGCCTGATCCGGTGTAGGGGATCTGCAGCAGCTCAAGCAATCCCTGCACGCAGCCATCCTCGCCATAGCGGCCATGCAGGGCGATAAAGGCGACTTCGATACCTTCACGCTTCAGGACATCTGCCAGATCCCGCCCGGCATCGATTGCCACCGCGTTATACCCCAGTGCAACGAGCGCCTGGTGAACGGCGGCGCCGCTCTTCAGTGAGACGTCACGCTCGGCAGAAAGCCCGCCGAACAGTACGCCGATTTTTTTTGATTTAAACATCCCGGAAACCTTCCTTAAGCGCATTCCAGACAAACTGAGGTTAAATTTCACCCACTATACGTACTTCTTCCTCCAGTGTCACTCCGGATGTTGCGAAAACAGCATTTTTTACCTTCGTCGCCAGATGCAGGAAATCCTGTGCGGTCGCGCTTCCGGTGTTAACCAGAAAATTGCTGTGAATCTCTGAAACCTGTGCAGAGCCGACTTTTGTGCCGCGCATTCCGGCTGCGTCGATCAACCTCCAGGCGGCCTGGCCGTTCGGGTTTTTGAAGAACGATCCTGCGCTGGGGAAGCCGACGTTGTGCTTCGAGCGACGCAGCTCCAGATCCTTGCGGATTTCCTCCTCGGTATGATGCGGCTCGCGTTCATCCATTCTGAATGCGGCTGCCAGCACGATATCGCCATCTTCCAATTTCAGGTGGCGGTAACCGTAATCAAGTTCCTCCATCCGGAAATCACCGACGGCGCCATCCCGCAGCAGAGTAAGGTGGTCGGTTCGTGCCAGAATCCCCTCGCCATACGCACCGGCGTTCATCTTTATCGCCCCGCCGATCGTACCGGGAATTCCGGAGATAAATCCAATACCGCCCAGTCCCAACTTCTGGGCAAAACGAACCACAGCCAGATTTTCAGCCCCGGCCTCCGCTTTAATCAGCGATTCTCCGATGGTGGTGATCCGGTCGAAACGTTCCAGCGAGATAACCGCTCCGCGAATCCCCTTGTCCCGTACCAGCAGGTTGAAGCCCCTTCCGATCAGCATCCAGGGAATCTGCTGATCATCTAACCAAGACAACAGGCCATGGAGATCCTCTGCATCTTCCGGAATCGCGTACAGGTCCGCCGGACCTCCTGTCTTAAGCGAGGTATGGAAGCACATCGGTTCGTTGCGCAGCAGTCGGCCGCGAAACTGGAGTGGCGCCGGTTTCAACGTGATACTCCTAATAATCTGACCAGCTCTTCTCCCTGTTGCCAGATATTCCCGGCTCCCAAGGTAATGACGATGTCACCCTCTTTCACGATCGCGGCCAGATGCACGGGGATCAGTTCCCGATCAGCAATCCAGGTTACATCCTTCTGACCATGGCGGAGGATCTCAGCTGCAAGCCGTTCTGCTGTAGCTCCCGGAATCGGCTGTTCTCCCGCGGCGTAGACATCGGTCAGAATCAGCGCGTCGGCGTCGTAGAAGGCGGCAACAAAATCGTTGAACAGTTCATGCGTACGGGTGTAGCGGTGAGGCTGGAAGGCTGCGACGATACGCCGTTCCGGCCACCCCTGACGGGCAGCCGCCAGCGTTGCCCTGATCTCGGCGGGATGGTGGCCGTAGTCATCTACCACCATAATCCCCTGCGGTTCTCCCTTGACAGTAAAACGTCGCCCGACACCGCTGAACCCGGCAAAACCCTCCTGAATTGCCGCGAACGGCACATCCAGTTCCAATGCTACCGCGATGCAGGCCATGGCGTTCAGGACATTATGCGGTCCAGGCATCGGAAATGAAACTTCACCCAGCCGGTACCCCTTGAAGTGCGCGACAAACGAAGTCTGAAAACCGTCATGCTTGATATGGGTGGCCCGGATATCAGCCTGGGCCGAGAGTCCGTAGGTCATGTAACGTTTTTTTACCCGAGGCAGGATCTCACGAATGTTTTTGTCATCCAGACAGAGGACGGCCAGGCCGTAAAAGGGAACCTTGTTGATGAATTCGACAAAAGTATCC
This sequence comes from Geobacter sp., assembly GCA_031396605.1. Classification (GTDB taxonomy): domain Bacteria; phylum Desulfobacterota; class Desulfuromonadia; order Geobacterales; family Pseudopelobacteraceae; genus JACRCG01. The sequence goes on from JANNLB010000321.1 coordinate 6,355, forward strand.
TTGATCTCTTCAATGCCGGAATAATGATCGAGATGGTCGGCGTCGATATTTGTTACGACGGCGATTGTTGGAGAAAGCAGAAGGAATGAACCATCTGATTCGTCCGCCTCGGCGAGCAGGAATTTGCCCTGTCCGATTTGGGCGTTGGTGCCGATGGCATTCAGTTTGCCGCCGATGACAACCGTCGGATCGATTCCGGCATGTCCGAGGATGGCCGCCGCCATGGAGGTTGTAGTGGTTTTCCCGTGAGTTCCGGCAATGGCGATACCGTATTTCATCCGCATCAATTCAGCCAGCATCTCCGCGCGAGGGATGACCGGCACGTGCAGCTTCCTGGCCTCAATCACCTCCGGGTTATCGTCATGCACGGCGGAGGATATCACCACCACATCGACATCCTTCACGTTTTCTGCACTGTGACCGATGCCGATTTCAGCACCCAGTCCGGCCAGGCGTTCGGTGATGTCTGAACCGCGCAAATCGGAACCGGATACTTTGTACCCCAGGTTGAGGAGGACTTCAGCGATCCCGCTCATACCGATGCCGCCGATGCCGACGAAGTGAATTTTATCTATTTTTCCGTACATCAATGCAACTTCTCCGGGTAGTAAGTTACAAATTATTTTCTGCGCTTTTCTGGCAGCAAATAATTTGGCTAACGCACTATCCTGTTTATCAGGGTTAGTTATTTCATCATCTCATCGACAATAATCCGGGCCGCATCAAGCCGCGCCAGACTGAAAGCCAGTTCTCCGGTGCGGCGTACGAGATCCGGGTCCGCTGACAGTGTGAGAATTGACTCGGCCAGGGTTACCCCCGTCAGTTCCCGCTCCAGCATCATAAAACAGGCATCCTTCTTGAGCAGTGCCTCGGCGTTGCGGCGCTGGTGATCATCTACAGCGTGCGGAAACGGGATGAAAAGACAGGCCTTGCCGCAGGCGGTCACTTCTGCAATGGTGGTTGCGCCGGCCCGGCAGATGATCAAGTCTGCCCCGGCGTATTCTGTCGCCATGTCGCTGATAAAAGCCGTGACTTTCGCATCAAGGCCCGCAGTCCGGTACGCTGTCGAGACCTCGGCACAATCCTTTTCTCCGGTCTGGTGCGTGATCGCAACTCTGCCTCGAATCCCTTTCAGCAACGGGAGTGCTTCAATCATGGCGACGTTGATTGCATGTGCACCCTGGCTGCCGCCGAATATGAACAGGCGAAATCCCCCCGTTCGCTCTGCTTCGCACCCCCCTTTGAGAAATCCCCCCTGCTCACTTTGTTCGCTTCCCCCCTTTGACAAAGGGGGGATTGAGGGGGGATTTACTTTTTCCACCATATCCAGAATCTGCCGCCGGAGCGGATTACCGGTCAACAGGGTTGTTGCAGATGGAAAATATCGAGCCGATTCTTCCAAAGTTATGAACACTTTGCTGGCGAACCGTGCCAGCAGGCGATTCGTCTGCCCCGGAATTGCGTTTTGTTCGTGGATGAAACGGGGAATCTGCATGCCTCGGGCCGCAAGAACCATCGGCAGCGAGGCGTATCCTCCCACTCCAAAGACCATGTCCGGTCGAAAGCTTTTTAATATCTTTCGCGACTGGGCGTAGCCGTACACCATCAAGGCGGTTCCCTTGATCTTGCTGAAAGCCCCTTTCCCGCGAATTCCTGCTGCTGAAATCAGCTCCAGTCGATAGCCGGCCGCCGGGACGGCCCGCGCCTCAATGCCGCGTTCGGTTCCGACAAAAAGCACCTCATGTGCCGGGTCGCGCGACAGAAACTCTTCGGCAACGGCGATGCCGGGAAAAAGGTGCCCGCCGGTGCCGCCACCGGCAATGATCAGTTTCATTTTTCCTCCTTGAGGCTGATGGAGGAGATTTTCAGTCCGGAAGAAATGTTGAGCAGAATACCGACGGCAAACAGACTGATCAGCAGGGAACTGCCGCCGTAACTGATAAAGGGGAGCGCCAGACCTTTGGTCGGGAGCAAACCGGTTACGACCCCCATATTTACCGAGGCTTCGATTCCGAACAATACGGCAATTCCCAGGGCAAGGAATCGACCGAATGTATCCGGAGCGGCAACAGCGATCCGCATGGCCCGCTGCACCAGGAGAAAAAACATGCCGATGATGACGACAACCCCTATAAAACCAAGTTCTTCGCCGACTACCGAGAGAATAAAATCCGTGTGCGCTTCCGGCAGATAGAAAAGTTTCTGTTTTCCCTCTCCCAGTCCGCGACCGAAGAGCCCGCCGGTTCCAAGTGCCAGCCAGGATTGGATGATCTGGAATCCGCTGTTCTGGGGGTCCTGCCACGGGTCGAGAAACGCCATAATGCGCCGCTTGCGGTAGGCGACATTCATTACCAGAAAATAGATAAACGGCATCGACATCAGAATTATCGAAGTAATATAGACCAGCCGGGTCCCGGCAGCAAAGAGCATGATGATGGCGACAGTCGCCAGGGTAAGGGCCGAGCCCATATCCGGCTGTTTGAGCAGGAGTCCCAGCATCACGAGGAGTATCAGCATGTATGAAACAAAGCCGGGCCCGAGCTGTTTGATTTTATCCTGTTTTCTGTCAAGCGAGTAGGCCATATAAATAATCAGGGCTATTTTGGCGATCTCCGACGGTTGAAAATTAAAGCCGGGGAACAGCTTGATCCAACGCGAAGCCCCGCCGGCGCTGCCGCCTATTCCGGGGATAAGTACCAGCACCAGCAGCACTATGCACCCCAGCAGTATCGGAGCGGCCAGCTTGCGCCAGAACTGGTAGTTGACACGCATGGTTACCAGCATCAGTGCAAAGCCGAGCAGAGCGAACAGCCCCTGGCGCTTGAGAAAGAAGAAACCGTCGTGAAACTTTTTTGCGGCCATAACGGAAGAGGCCGAGTAGACCATCACCACCCCGAAACAGGTCAGGGCAATGGCCATCAGCATGATTACCAGATCATATTCTTCCAGTTTTTTGAACATTCAGAGTGCCTTCACCGCTGCAATAAACCGCTGTGCGCGTTCTTCATAATCACGGAACATGTCGAAACTCGAACAGGCCGGTGACATCAGAACGGTGCCGCCCGTTGCCGTAATTTCCGCCGAAATCCGCACAGCATCCTCCATCGTCGCAGCTCTGCGGGTATCGGTTAACGATCCCAATTCCCGTTCCATCCGTTCCGCTGCTTCACCGATCAGTACCAGGTGCTGTACACGCTCTCGTATCAGAGGCGCCAGCGGGGCGTACGCCCCCCCCTTGTCCTTGCCTCCGGCTATAAGTGTAATGCCGGTAAAGCTTTCCAGAGCCTTTTCAACACTTCCGACATTGGTGGCCTTGCTGTCTTCGTAATAGCTGACGCCGTTCACTTCGCGGACAAACTCCATCCGGTGATGCAGTGCCTCAAAGCAGAGAATCGTTTCAAAGGTTTCATCAGGCCGGCAGCCGAGCAACAGAGCGCATGCCGCGGCGGCCATGATGTTTTCCAGATTATGCACCCCCTGCAAGCGGATGGCGGCGGTGGGGAAACATTCCTCATGACCGTTATGTCGATAGGTGATGACGCCATCTGTGTAGAAGATACCCTCTTCGAGCTCAATTTTCCGGCTGAAGGGGAACAGGGATGCCTTGAGTCCCTGGGCATGCTGCCAGACCAAAGGATCATCCCGGTTGATCACGGCAAAATCATCCCCGGTCTGATTCTCGAAAATGCGCAGCTTGGCGTCAATGTACGCCTGATAATCCGGGTAGCGATCAAGATGATCCTCGCTCAGGTTCAAAAGCGCCGCCACGGTCGGACGGAACGAAGTAATCCACTCCAGCTGGAACGAGCTGATCTCGGCCACCACCTGATCCACGATTTGGCGGGATTCTGCCAACTCTATCAACGGGTTGCCGATGTTGCCGCCGACAAAGGTGTGATAGCCGTTCTGTTTGAAGATCGCCCCCAGCAGGGTGGTGGTAGTCGTCTTGCCGTTGGTGCCGGTGATCGCCACTATTGGAACATCGATGAAACGCCCTGCCAGTTCGATCTCACTGATGATCTCTCGTCCGGCCAGCTTTGCCGAAACCAGCTGCGGCAGATCCTTCGGCACGCCGGGAGATATCACGATCAGGTCGCTGGACAGAAAGGTTGCCTCATCATGCCGTTCAAGTTCCCGGACGATATCGTATTGTGCCAGTTCTGCCAGTTGACCGGTAAGTGCCGCTTCGCTCCGCATGTCGGTAACGGTCACCCGCGCCCCCTTTGAAGCCAGGAAGCGGGCGCAGGCGACGCCGGTTTTGGCAAGGCCGACGACGAGCATGTTTTTGTTTTTCAGATCCATATTATTGTCCGGTCAGATCCGTCATATGGAAACCCCTTCTTCCATGATTACGCGGATAATTGGTGATGAACGTAATGCGGAATCTTCAATCTCATACCTGCTGAACAAAAGAGTAGTGACTACAATCCCGGTTTCCAGGGTCATTTCCCAGGCAGCGTTTTTCACCTTGTTTTTCAGCTCTCTGTCTACGGTTTCAAATTCCATAAAAATATCCATATCGGAAAACTCATAGGCATCGCCGCGTGCTCGGGAGCCAAAAAGCCGGAAATCAATCAGCGGTGTAATCCTGGATACGCGTTTTTTCAGCTCCCTGGCTGTTTGAAGATCATTTTGAGTCACAGGCATTCTCAGTCTCCATTAAGGCGTATAACTTGGTAACTTGTTGTCAAACCTACACTTTGCTTTGTCAAAAGTGTAGGTTTGACACCTTTCGCTTTTTCTCTAGCGACAGATTGAAGGTAGCCGGGGAATTTATTCCCCGGAAATGGTATGTACATTTCACATCGTCACGTACGTGACGAATGAATGTCCGATATTTTGATCCGTGGAATAAATCCCACGGCTACCATCGAACGCCCCTACAGGGCTCTAAAACAATAGTGCAAAGACCAAACCGGACACCGCTGATAATTTGTGATCTGTTTAGCCTTTTGCTGCTAAAACTTGAAGTCACAATCTGTGACCTCAAGTTGATAACATGCTTAAATTAATCTCTTCTTTAAGGTCGCAAATTGTGACCTTAAAAACTTACCTGATTAGTTCTGATAAGGCGCTTTGTTCCTTAATCTGTCATTCCCGAAGTAGTAATCGGGAATCCAGTCTTTTAAGCTCTTGAAATCTGGATCCCCGATAAAGGCATTCGGGGATGACAATCTTTTTAGCGAAAGATTAGAACAAATCAGGAAAACTTGTCACAATTTGTGAAACGCTCTGCTTCCCAAACCACCCCATCCCCCCCCCTGGCCCCTTCGACTCCGCTCAGGACAAGCCTCCCCTTGAAAGGGAGGGGATTCTTTGAGGTCGCAATTCACGACCTTAAACGTAGCCCTGACCCTAAAACTGAAACTGCAGTCCGATCTTGTACAGATTGTTATAAACGACCCTGCCGATGAATTCGCCGGGAATCAAAAAGGAGTCGTTGCCGATCATGAGGCTGCATGGACTCCCTTCAGGAATGGCGCTCCGCTGTTTTCTGACAAACTTGATCAAGGCGCCGGTGTTGGAAATATTTTCAAGGGTGCCCTTGTATTTTTTCCCGTTGTAAACCAGAAGGCAGTTGTTGAGGCAATCGACCCTTTCGCTTTTTCTTTTGTCGGTCATATTCGTCCCCCTGAGAGTTATTGTACCGCCGGGCACCCGGGTCCGCCTACCTCATCTTCAACGTGGAAATCGCCACCAGAGCAAGAATGATGCTGATAATCCAGAAGCGGACGATGATCTTTGGTTCAGCCACCCCTTTCAATTCGAAATGGTGGTGAATCGGCGCCATGCGGAACATACGCTTGCCGCGATATTTGTATGAGCCGACCTGAAAGATGACTGAAAGCGCTTCGATTACAAAGATTCCGCCAACTATCACCAGAAGTATCTCCTGTTTCGTCAGCACCGCAATGGTACCGAGAGTTCCCCCCAGGGAGAGAGATCCGACGTCTCCCATAAAAACTTCGGCCGGATACGAATTGTACCAGAGGAAGCCGAGGCCCGCACCGACCATGGCGCCGCACAGGACGGCCAGTTCACCCGCGCCCACCACGCGCGGAATCTGCAGGTAGGCCGCCAGGGTAGCATGACCGGCAATATAGGAGAAGAGCATGTAAGTGGCTGCATTAATCGTCACCGGGCCGATGGCAAGACCGTCAAGACCGTCGGTCAGGTTGACGGCGTTGCTGGCGCCCACAATCACCAGCGTGGCAAACGGGATAAACCAGATCCAGAGGTCGGGGTGAAATTTTTTGAATAACGGGAAAAAGAGCTCTTCACTGAAACCGGGCTTGAGGAACAGGAAAACGGCCACCGACCCGGCCAGCACTATCTGCCAGAACATCTTCTGACGGGCGGATAACCCCTTGCTGCTTTTCTCGACGACTTTTTTGTAGTCGTCAACAAAGCCGATCACTCCATACCCTATCGTAATAAAAAGTGTTATCCAGATGTACTGATTGGTGAGATCGGCCCATAGCAGGGTCGGAATGACGATGGCCGCAAGAATTATTACGCCGCCCATGGTGGGGGTGCCCTGTTTCTGGAGATGCGATTCCGGGCCGTCAGTACGGATAACCTGGCGTGCCTGCAAAGACTCCAGCCTGCGGATGATCCAGGGGCCGAGGATGAAGCAGACCACCAACGCGGTAATCATGGCGTAGATGGTCCGGAAGGTCAGATATTTGAATATGTTGAACAGTTTGATGTCGGTCGCGAGCGGGTAAAATATGTGGTAGAGCATGGGCTATTCCCCCTTGGCGTGCTGTATCAGGAGCTTCAGTTCAGTGGCCACGTTTTCCATGGTCATGCCGCGTGACCCCTTGATCAGAATCACGTCACCCTCACTGATTGATCGGTGCAGCAGTCCGGCAATCTCCGCAGTGCTTGTGCAGCAGACAACGGATTCTGCCGGCATATCGGCCAGCATGGCCCCTTCGGCGGCATATTTCACCATTCGGGCGCCGGTAAGGTAGAGGCGATCAACAGTTCGCCCGGCCACTGCGCCAACCCCCAGATGTGCCTCAGCCTCGTACTCTCCAAGCTCCATCATATCACCGAGCACAGCGATGCGATGCCCCGCTGCAGCTATCTGATTCAGGGTTTCCAGTGCGGCCTTTGTTGAGGCGGGGTTGGCATTGTAGCTGTCGTCGACCAAGGTGATGCCGCCCAGCTGCTCTATCTGAAAGCGCCCCTTGTACGGGGTGAAAGCTTCCAGTCCGGCGACTATGACCGGCAGATCGACCTTCTCCAGCAGTGCGGCGGTTGCGGCGAGGGCGTTATACACGTTATGACGGCCGCAGGCTTTCAGGTGAATGACAGCTTCGCCATGTGGTGTGTGGAGCAGAAATTTCTGCCCGTCCAGTCCCGATGATTCAATTTCTCTGGCGCGCACTTCACCCCGGTCGATGCCGAAGCTGATCCGGCGCGCGGAGGCGTTCTGAGATAGCGAGGCGACACGGGAATCATCAGCGTTGACAACCGCCAGGCCGCCATCACTGATACGGTACAGTAATTCACCTTTTGCAGCGGCCACCGCCTCGACCGTTCCCATACTCTGCAGGTGAGCCGGTAGTGCGTTAAGAACAATGCCGACATGCGGAGCTGCAATTGATGAAAGGCGGTCGATTTCCCCCGGTTCGCTCATACCCATTTCCAGCACTGCCCAGCAATGCTCGGGGCGGAGCTCGAAAAGCATCTGCGGCAGGCCGATCAGGTTATTGAGGTTGCCGGAAGTTTTCAGCCCCGGTCCGGTCAATTCCAGAATCGACGCCAGCATCTCCTTGACCGTTGTTTTGCCGTTGCTGCCGGTTACCGCGATGACCGGAATTTCGAAACGCCGCCGCCATTCCGCCGCCAGATCTCCCAATGCACGAAGGCTGTTTTTTACCGCAACACAGGTGACTGAATCGGGGAGGGTGTTCGCTTTCAGCCACTGCTCCTCGGCCACGATCGATGTGATACCCTTCCCCGCAACTTCGCTGATGAATGCATGGCCGTCAAAGTGCTCACCGCGCAACGGTACGAACAGCTGTCCGGGAGAAACGGTCCGGGAATCAGTTGATACGGCCGTGACCTCGCCGTCTGCAGGACCGACGATCCGCCCTCCGGTTGCAACGGCTATTTCGTTGATGGTGAACATCACGCGGCTTTCTCGGCAAAGGCGGCCGCAGCCTCTTCCCGGTCATCAAAATGGGTCTTGATATTCCCGATAATCTGATAGTCCTCATGTCCCTTGCCGGCCAGCAGAACGATGTCGCCGGGACGGGCCAGCCTGATCGCCAGACGTATCGCATCATGGCGGTTTTCAAGAACAGTGAAACCCTTTTCCGCAAAGCCGTCAGCCAGTTCATCCGGGCGGTATTCGCGGAGCCCCAATGGCGTGATGCCCTCCCTGATCTGCTTCAGGATGCCGGACGGGTCCTCCGTGCGGGGATTGTCAGAGGTGACTATCGCCAGATCACTCGATATGGCGGCCGTTCTGCCCATGATCGGGCGTTTGCCGTTGTCCCGGTCACCGCCGCATCCGAAGATGGTGATAATCCTTCCGGTGGCAATCTCCTTGAGCGTGCCAAGGACATTCTCCAGGGCATCTCCAGTATGGGCGTAATCGACCAGGCAGGTTATCCCTGCGCTGTTTTCCACGCGTTCCATCCGTCCCGGGACCGTGGTGTGATGTTCAATCCCCTGCTTGATTGCCTGAAGCGGAAGTTCGAGGGCATATCCAGCTGCGGCAGCGGCCAGAATGTTGGAAAGATTGAAGCGACCCAGTAATTGTGAGGTAAACGGGAACTCTCCTGCGGGTGTAACCACCGTAGCGCAGATGCCGTTGACTGATGACTTCACGGTCGTCGGCCGCACGTCGCAGCAGCCGTGAGTCCCGAAGGTGATAACGGGACAGGCGCTTCGCCGGACGATCTCCGCACCATAGGGATCATCCATGTTTACTATCGCCCGGCGGCGAGGCTTTACCTGAGAAGGTCGCAGCAGATCAGTGAAGAGTCTGCTTTTGGCTTCCAGATACTGTTCCATCGTTACGTGATAATCCAGATGGTCACGGGTCAGATTGCTGAAGATGCCGATGTCAAAGTGACAGCCATCGACCCGTTTCTGCTCCAGTGCATGCGAGGAAACCTCCATCACAAAGGCTTGCGCCCCGGCTTCCGCAAGCTTCCGGAACGCACCCTGCAATTCTGTCGATTCAGGCGTGGTGTGAGATGCCGGAATCGTTGCAGTGCCGAAGCGGTAACTGATCGTGCCGAGTACCGCTGCCCGCTGCCCGGCCGCTTCCAGAATCGCCTCGATCAGATAGGTGGTTGTCGTCTTGCCGTTGGTGCCGGTAATGCCGATCAGCGGTTTTGTCGCGGTTGGATCTCCGTTGAAGCGTGCTGATATGTGCCCCATGGCGGTGCGCCCGTCTGTCACCCTGACCCAGGGGAGCCCGGCCGGAGCAAAAGAAGCGTCCGCGAGAACCACCGCCGCCGCACCCGCCTTCACTGCCTGTTCGATATAGCGGTGCCCATCCGCCTGGGAGCCTCGGAGTGCAAAAAAGAGCGTGCCCGGGATGACTGCGCGTGAGTCGCAGGTCAGGGAACAGATAGCAACAGAGATGTCTCCATGAGTCTCTGTTCCGGGCTGATTTTTAAGCAGTTCACCCAGCGTCATGCTCTCTCCGGAACTAAAAACGGTAAAACCTGCCGGCAGCCCGGCAGGCGATTTCAGTATCATGCTGAAGGGACAAACTTTATCCAGACTTCGCCTTCTCCCCGGATCTTATTTCCGGGAGAGGGGCTTTGCTCGGCTGCCCGCCCGCTTCCCAGCAGCTTGATGTTGATGCCTCGTTTCTCCATCACCTGCAGAACCCGGCGCATACTCATGCCGCGGAAATTCGGCATAATCTCTCCCTCTGCAGTGATGTCCGGCGTATCTCCGTCCGATATTGATTGAATTGTCTCAGCAGGAGAGGCCTTTGCTGCAATCGGTTTGGCCGCGGCGGTTATCGGCAGGCTTGGCTGGATTTTAAGATATGCCAGTGAATTCTGCGCGATTGCCCGGAATGCGGGAGCGGCAACGACACCCCCGTATTTGACACCCTGAGGTTCATCAATAATCACGGCGATCGTCAATTTTGGCTTGTCGGCAGGTACAAAACCGACAAATGAGCCGATTCGCTTGGACGGCGAGTAGGTATGGGTTACCGGATCGACCTTCTGAGCCGTACCTGTTTTCCCGGCTACCCGGAAACCTTCAAGCGCTGCTTTCGTACCGGTGCCGCCGTCTCCGGTGACCGTTTCCATCATCTTTGCCACTTTCTGGGCCGTTTCGGGTGAGATGACCCGCCGTACGATCTGCGGTTCAAATTTCTGTACGACTTTACCGCTGTCGTCGAGAATCTGATCCACCAGGTACGGCCTCATCAGATTGCCGCCATTGGCAACCGCCGAGAGTGCTGAAACCAGTTGGATAGTTGAAAGGGAAACGCCCTGCCCAAAGGAAATAGCTGCCAGATCGATTCCGTACCAGTGTCGTTTCAGGCTCCCGGTCGCCTCTCCCGGCAGATCTATGCCGGTGCGAGTGCCAAAACCGAAGTTACGTAGATAGGATGATAACGTACTCTCACCCATCTTGAAACCGATCTTTGCCGAACCGATATTGCTCGAATATTTAATGATTTCCGAGACGGTCAGTCGCGATTGCGGATGATCATCATGTATGGTGCGATCGGCAATTCGATAGGTGCCGTTTTCACAGTTATACACATCAGTTGTCTTCACCGTCCCTGAATCAATAGCGGAAGCGATGGTAAAAACCTTGAATGTCGAGCCGGGTTCAAAGCTGTCTGTCACCACATGATTTCTCAATTGTGCGAGCGAGTATCGTGAATAGGCATTCGGGTTGAACGTAGGGTAGTTTGCCATCGCTAGAATTTTGCCGGTATCCGATTCCATCACCAGCGCCATCCCGTTTTTGGCCTTACTTTCTGTCACGGCCTTCGCCAACTCTTTTTCGGCGATGAACTGAATGGTCTTGTCCAGGGTCAGGATAATGTTTTTGCCGGGAGCAGAATCCTTGATTACCGTATTTATTACATCGACATTTCTGCCGAGAGCGTCGCGCTCGGTTATTATGTAGCCGGTATTGCCCAGAATGGTACTGTCGTATTTGAGTTCGATCCCCTCAAGGCCGTTAGGGTCACGCCCCGTGAAGCCGACCACATGTGCGGCGATCTCCATATTAGGGTAAAATCGTTTTGATTCCGGTGCAAAGCCGATTCCCCGTAGTTTCATGTTTCTGACGCGGGTTGCGACCTCGGGCGCCAGCCAGCGCTCAAGCCAGATGAAGGATTTGTTGACAGACAGACGTGCGACCAGTTCACTCTTCGGTATTCCCAGAATCGGCGCCAGCACTGCGGCGGTTCCATCTACGTCCTTTATACGTCGCGGTTCGGCATAGCAGGAATCCATGTGGATGGATTCGGCCAGTGTGGTGCCGTTGCGATCAAGGATGCTGCCGCGGGCCGGAGTAAGGTCAACTTTATGTTGATGCTGCTTGTCAGCTATTTTAACGAGATTTCCGTGCTGAAGAATTTGAAGATAGAACGAGCGACCGGTCACGGTCAGGAACATGAGGCCGAAAACAGTTCCGATCATGATGATCCGGATGCGCGCCCAT
>JANNLB010000024.1:0-6360 GCA_031396605.1 Geobacter sp.
CATGTTTCTGGTATCGTTCTGGATGGGTAAAAAGATGGGTGCCGACTACAGCAAGACCACTACCCTGGCTTTTACCGCTGCCAGCAACAACTTCGAGCTTGCCATTGCGGTAGCGATTGCGGTTTTCGGTCTCAATTCCGGCGCCGCTTTCGCCGCGGTTATCGGTCCCCTGGTAGAAGTGCCGGTCATGATCGGACTGGTCAATGTAGCGTTCTGGTTTCAGCGGCGTTGGTTTATGCAGAACAAGGGAGAATGTTGATGTCTGGACAACAACTTGATTTCAACCATGTTTACGCCATCTTTCACCCCAAAATTCGCCGTTATCTGGCTCGCAGGGTTAGTGAGGCGGAAGCTGAAGATTTGACTCAAACGGTCTTTATCAGGGTGAGTCAGGCGTTGCAGAATTTCATGGGAGAGTCTTCGCTGGCTACGTGGATCTATCGGATAGCCGCCAATGTCGTGGCAGACAAAGTCCGCAGCCCTTCCTACCGCTATAACTTCCAGGAAAGTCCGACAGAGGAAATGGCTGCCGCCTCCACGGAAGCTCCGAACCTCTGGACCGGAGAAGTACCACCTGCAATTGACCAGCACCTTATCCGCAAGGAAATTAGCGAGTGCATACGTGGCGTTGTGGAAAAACTTCCCGAGCAGAGCTGTGCCGTCATCAAACTCAGTGCCTTCGAAGGGTTGAAAAACAGTGAGATCGCCGAACTACTCGGCACCAGCCTTGAGACAGTTAAGATACGGCTTCACCGGGCACGGGTACGACTCAAAGAAGATCTGAACTCCCAATGCCGCCTTTATCTTGATGATCGCAACGAATTGGCTTGTGACCCGAAGCATTGCCTGTAGCCAAAAGATGTATCCTTTTACGCTTTGCCTCCGTCTACAGTGGTATCACAACGAAAGAGGAGGTCATGTATGGCACTGTTAACAATGCAAAAGGCGAATTTGGATGTAGCGGAAACCAAAGTACTCGGAAAGGTAAAAAAGCAGACCGTTAATCTTGATGGCGTTATCGTAACGCGGATCACGTATGAAGTGGGAGCAAAGTGGTCGAAGGATGTCAAAGTTCACGTCGGCACTGAAAGCTGCACGCTGCCGCATGTGGCAATCGTACTGTCAGGAGTCTTCCGGGTGCTGATGGATGATGGGGCGGTTGAGGACTTTGGTAAAAACGACATTATGATGCTGCCGTCTGGTCACGACGCCTGGGTTGTTGGTAATGAACCGTGTGTGTTTGTCGAGTTTTCTCATGGGTGCGACTATTACTCGGAAGACATGAAGTGTTGAGGTTTTTTCACTATTGTTGAGACCTGGAAAAATATCAAAAAAAAGAGAGGAATTATACTATGGATGAACGCACAAAGGAACTGATCGCTGTCGGTGCATCGGTTGGCGCACATTGCCAGCCCTGTCTTACGTATCATGTGGAGAAGGCACGGGAGTTGGGTATTGATAACGAGGATATCCGTGCGGCAATAGAAACAGGACATATGGTAGAGAAAGGCGCCATGAGTGCCATGAAGAAGTTTTCCGCCTCGGTTCTGGATACCGGTTCGGCTGGAGAATGTGGATGTTCAGCAAAGAGTATGGAGACACAGTCAGCCTGTCGAGGAACAAACAGGGATGACTGCATAGCTTGATCCGTCCATTTATCTTCGTGATAAACGTTCTCGGTTCTTGCTTGTGACCGGTAGCTTAAGGTTTATGCTGTTTTCGACGTTTGTGCCACGCGGGGTGGTCAACTTCTCGCTCTGGGCCAAACTGTGCGTCTGTGACCTGATGGCGGTGCTGGGGTTACCCCAGTCCACCGTGTCACGTCACCTGGCCTACCTCAAACGCAGCTGCTGGGTTGACACCCGCCGTGACGGGGTGTGGATGTACTACTTGCTGAGTCGAGAGAGCTGCACAATCTGCAAGGAACTGCTGCAGAGTCTTAAACAGCATGCCGGTACTCTTCCCGAAGCAGAATCAGACCGTGCCGCCCTCGCCGCCTTTTTAAAAGACAAACCTGCAGGATTTTCCTGAACCATAAAAAAAAGCCGGTCATCTATTGACCGGCCTAATAAGGCAGGATTACCAGGCGTCCGTTGCGGCGGGTGAGTGGAAGCTGAAACGACATCCCCCCTGTTGTTTGGAATAATACATGGCGCTGTCGGAACTGCGGATTAGCGACTCCAATTCTGAACCGTCATGCGGGTAGACCGCTATGCCGACACTGGCAGAAACCGACAGGACAGTTCCCTCAACAGTCATTTCGGTGCGTAATTCTTCCACCATTTTCCGGGCAGCAGCAGTAACATCCTCACGACGGGAAACTCCGGTGATCACCACCAGAAATTCATCTCCACTCAATCGGCAAACCGTATCCACTGAACGGAAAAGGCTCTTCAATCGCCGGGCAACCTCCTGCAGGACACAATCTCCGGCAATGTGACCTAATGAATCGTTGATCGCTTTGAAGCGGTCAAGATCGATAAAAAGCATGGCAACCTGCTCCGAATTGCGGTCCGCGGCGGCGCAGGCCATGATGAGCCGGTCCTGCAGCAGCGTGCGGTTGGGAAGTTCCGTCAGTGGATCATGCAGGGCAAGATAGCGGAGCCGCTCTTCGGTAAAAATCTGGTGGGAACAGTACAGTATTGCATTCATCAACCGGTCAAGCACGACCGGTTTGGTGACATATCTGTCAACACCGATGTCTATGGAACGCATAAGATAATCAGTCTGTTCAAATGCGGTAATAACAATGATTGGTACGTTGCCGTCCAGTTCACGAATCTCCTGCGCCATTGCCAAACCATCCATGAGCGGCATATGGATGTCTGTGACCACGATATCAGGGTGAATGTTTTGAAACAGCTCAAGCCCCTGGACTCCGTCGTTGGCAGTAACAATTCTGCCGACACGGGGAATCAGGATCCGCTCAAGAAACGAACGGGCCGACTCATCATCTTCAACATACAGTACCGTCAGTTTTTTTAGGTAATCCCGGTCATCTTCGCTGAATTTCATTCGCTATCCGGTACGCAGAGGGTTGAAACGGTAAATTCCGCGCCGCCGTCACGATTTTCGACGGTCAGTGTGCCGCCAAAATGCTCTGTGATTATCATCTTTGACATATACAGCCCGACTCCGCTCCCCTTGCCCTGCTCTTTTGTGGTGAAATAAGGGTCAAAAACCTGGCCGATGATTGTATCGGGGATACCGCCGCCATTATCCCATACCCTCACCACCGCATTTTCCCCTTCATGGATGATGCTGACCCTGATAAGCGGCTGCGAGATGTTTCTTTCCAGCAGGATTTCTTTGGCATTATTGATGAGGTTGAGCAGTACCTGGTTGTATTCATTGAAATACCCGGATACCTTGACGTCTTTTCCCTTTTCCACGAGCAGTGTTATGCCTTTGCCGTACATGGTAGCTTCCAGCATAGTGGTAACTTTTTTAAGCCCCTGAGTTACACCAAAAATAGTTTTTATCCGATCCGGGCTGAAAAAATTGCTGAAATCATTGATGGTCTGGGACATGAACAGAATCGTATTCATCGCTTTGGTCACAGCTGTGTCCAACACTTTGGCAGTCAGCGTATGACACTCATATTCAGACTGAATACCCTGGACCAGCAACCCCAGATTATTGAGCGGCTGCCGCCATTGATGCGCGATATTATTGATCATCTCACCCATTGCCGCCTGTCGCCCCTGTACCAGCATCATCTTGTCCTTCAGACGGAGATCGGTAACCGCATTGCTGATGCGCTCTTCGAGAATCCTGTTCAGTGATTCCAGCTGATGCTGCTTGACCGCAAGATCCTCACGGGCAACCTGATGTTCGGAAACCTCCTGTTCCAGTATTCCTGTCTGCTGCCGCAGATCATCTTCCGCTTTTTTCTGATCCGCGGTGATCAGGCGCAACTGGTTGAGCATCAGATTGAAGGCATTCGCCAATTCCCCGATTTCATCGTTGCTCGCCACCCTGACATCAATATCAAAATTGCCGCCGCCGATTTGTTTAGCGCCCGCAGAGAGCCGGGTAACCGGCCGGGTTATCTTCGATGCAAACCACCACGCTCCGGCGCCCCCCACCAGCATGATTACAGCCATAATCGGTACTACATGCCGCATCATCTGACGAAGTTCATCTTTGATCCCTGCTTCGGAGAGACCGATATGAACACGGCCAAAGTCCCCCTGCTGTATGCGATCGGATATGTCGGTAATCCGTTCATCTCCGGCGTAAAATGGCTGAATGAGAGTATTGGACGAATTGGCTGTCTGTGCATCGGTTTTATACAGCTCCTGCGGAAATGTATCGCCAAACGTGTGTGCCAGCAGATGTCCCTCTTGATCAACAAGGTAGATATAGCGAATATTTTCTTCATTCCTTTTTGTTTCATTAAGAAACAGCTGGAGCGAAATCCAGTTCTCGGTCAGAATCGGCGTAACGGCTGAAATTGCAATATTTCGTGTAATGGAAATACCACGCTTGTACAATTCATTTTCGATGCGCTGACTGAATTCATGCCGCATAAATATGAGCAGCGCACAAAAAACTGTCAGAATCAGACAACATATAACGCCAATATATTTCGTTTTGATGGAAATGAATCTCATTTCCCGCCTTTTCTCTGCGCACTCACCCAACTGTTCATTGCCCGGATGGTATCGTAATTTTTGTCATCGCCGGCAATAAAGCTGTCGATCATCATACCGGCCAGGATTTTCTTTCCTTCCGGATCATTGGCGGCATGCAACAAGATTTCCGCCAGCTGTTTTTTAAGCTCCGGCGCAATTCCCGGTCTCACGACCACTGGCGGTATGCCGTACGGATCAGACGTAATTATTATTCTGGTTTGAGCAGTCAATTCAGGCTTTTTGATTGCCGCATATTCCCAGATCAGACTGTCTACTGCAGCTCCATCAACGAGTTTTTCCGCCACAGCACTGATTGATTTGTCGTGACCATACGTATATTCCACCTTTGAAAAAAAATGCTCCGGGGTTTCATTCATCTTCGCAAGCATGTAATCGGGAACCAGTTTGCCGGAATTTGATTTGGGATCAGTAAAGGCGAAATGTTTCCCCTTCAGATCCTGCAGGCTTTTGAACGTACTGTTCTTATGTACGATGATGTACGAGTAATAGACCGGTTTTCCTTTGACAACCGGCATGGCGAGAAGTTCCATGCCGAACTTCCTTTTCCCCTCCACATACGGTCCGGCACAGACAAAAGCGGCATCCACACTGCCCGTTTCAAGCAGCCCAATCATTTCATCGTAGTTTTCCCGGTCTACCAGCAGCACCGGGCGCCCCAGTTTCTTTTCAATATACTTCTGCAGCCGCTGATAATACACATACCCGTCTTTGGGGGTTATCATCGCTCCCATGCCGATGCGGAGCGGCGGTAACGGAGACGCCTTCGACTTGAGATCGACCGGTTCGGTAGAGTTCAAATTAACCTGTAATCCCTCTTTACGTTCGCATCCAACCGCCACCAGCAGGAGAACCAATGCCGACAGGGTGAAAACCAGTGTCTGGAATCGTTTCATGTTCAAGTACCCTCCGATGTGTCTGATCAGGGTAAAACTTTACCGCATAATTTGAAAAAAGCAATGAATCGGATGTTAATAATATATTTCTGTAAAACAAACATTCACTTCACTTCACGCTTGTCATATCCGCTCAAGCGGATATAATAATTTCGGAGGTACACAATGAGTGAACATCTTACCCGCAAACTCTCCTTCCTAGATCGCTGGCTGACCCTCTGGATCTTTGCCGCCATATAGGGCTGGTTCATGTGGCCTTCATGTTTCAGCGCAGGTGGTTTAGAATCCGGATCTGAGGGGTAACAACATGCCACGCCTTTTCCGCATCAAGGCTTGGGAATATTCAGTTTCAGATTCAGCTCCTTTACAACCCCCAGCGTTGCCAGCGGCTGGTCGAACTTTGCCGCATCACCGATAACTACCAGCTTGAATGCGTCAGGGCGCAGGTATTTTTTTGCCGCATTCAGCACATCCGTTTTGGTCACTTTGGCTATGTTGTCCCGATATTTCTCGAGGTAGCCGTCAGGATAGCCGTAGTATTCGAGCCGTGCCCGCTGGGTAACGATCGAAGCCGGACTGGTGAAGCCGAACATGAACGAGTTGATCATGTACTCCCGTGCAGCATTCAGTTCCCCGTCATTGACCGGTTCTTTGGTCAGGTTTGAAATAATGTTTTTCATCAGATTGATAGCTTTAACAGTCGATTCCGCCTTCGTTTCTGTCTCCGCGACAAAGCTGCCGGTAAAGCGGCGACCGATGTCGAAATGACTCCCGACGCTGTAGGCCAACCCCTGGTTGGTGCGGATCTC
>JANNLB010000066.1:0-2019 GCA_031396605.1 Geobacter sp.
TGAACGATGTTCCCTTTGGCTGGCTGATCCGGATGAGCCACGCCGTGGGATCGAACATGATGGTGCTGGTTTTGTTGCTCCACATGCTCTCGGTGCTGTTCATGGGAAGCTATAAGAGCCCCCGTGAGTTCAATTGGCTGACCGGCTTCATGCTATTCACCATGGTGCAGGGTATCTCGCTGACCGGCTATCTGCTCCCCTGGAGCCAGCTCTCCTTCTGGGCCACGACCGTGGCGACCAACAGCGCCAACGCCATTCCGGTAGCCGGACCGTATCTGGTGGAATTCCTGCGGGGCAGCAAGCTGGTAGGTCCGGCCACGCTGGGGCGTTTCTTTGCCCTGCATGTGGCGGTCATTCCTGCCGCTATGGTCGCCCTGATCGGTGCCCATCTGTTCTTTCTGAAACGGACCGGTGTTTCAACCCCGCCCTTCGGTCAGGACAACACGACCAACCAATGGAAAGGTGATCTCTACCGCTATGAAGATCACCAGGGGGGTATTCCCTTCTTCCCCAATTATGCCCTGGAAGATCTGCGCTCCGTATTCATCTACCTGGCGTTTTTTATGGCGGTGGTGTTTTTTGATCCTTACCTGTTTTTCCCTAAGGACGCCTTTTTGCCCGCCTACGCGCTGATGACGCCGGCCCATATCATACCCGTCTGGTATTTCCTGGCCAATTATCAGATCTTGAAAATCTTCCCGAACGAGTTGATCGGTCTGTCGGTGCAGGGTGCCGCCATGACATTCCTGGCACTGCTCCCCTTTATTGATCGCGGCAGGGAACGGCATCCGCTGAAACGGCCGCTGTTTCTGGCCTGTGCAATTGGTGGTCTGCTGCTCTGGATAGGGCTCAGCGTTTGGGGGCATTACTCATGAGATACCGGGAGATGGTCATGATGAAGCGGCGGGTTGCGGTGAGGGTGATTCTGGTACTGGCAGCCGTACTGCTAGTGGGTTGTTGGACTGCGCAGGCGGCAGAGAGCGTTTGCATCCAGTGCCATGGCGCCCTGCCCGGAAAATTCGGCGAACCGGTCAAGTTCTGGCAGGGAAGCATCCACGCCGAGAACGGTATTGCCTGTCATGCCTGTCACGGTGGTGACCCGAAGGATGCGGCCAATGCCATGAGTCCGGCCCGCGGATTTCTCGGAGTTCCGAAAGAAACTGCCATTCCGGCATTCTGCGGGCGCTGCCACGTGGGTGTGTTGAAGGATTATCTGGCCAGCGGTCACGGCCGCGCCTTGGGCCGGGGCGGTCCGACCTGTGTCAGTTGTCACGACAACCACCAGGTCGTTAAGGCTTCGCTGGAGCTGATCAACGAAAAATCATGCAGCCGCTGTCACAGCTATGATCGGGCGAAACAGATCAGGACCGCCATGCAGGAGACTGAAGGAATTATCGTTGCTCTTGACGCCCGCATTGTCGGCTATAAGCAGGTGGGCACCGATACCGAACGCCTGGAAAAAGAGCTTTTTTCACAGCGCAACCACTTTCACTCGCTGTTTCACAATGTGGATGTCAAGAGGGTCACCGCGGAATCGGCCCAGATTCAGGCTGAATTGAAGAAACTTGATACGGCCCTCAAGGGGCTGGATGACCAGGGTCGCAAGCGTAAGCTGTTCGGTGCCGTGGCCGTAGCTGGAGTGCTATTGGCAGCGTTGTTGGTGCATCGGTTGAGGAAAACATATGACTGAAGTTGAAGTAAGGCTCTAACCCGGTTTGAAAGAAATAAAGCCGCTGTCCCAGATACCATAACCGGGAGTGTTTACGCCGATCAGTAAGCAGCAATCAGGGAAAACACGTATGGACGTCATCACCACCCACATAAATGCCGATTTCGACTGCCTGGGAGCCATGGCGGCCGCCGCCCGGCTCTATCCCGATGCGCTGATTTCGTTTCCCGGTTCCCAGGAAAAGGTTGTGCGCGACTTTATCGCCCGACATCCCGACTACCTTCCTGCCGTTACCCGTGCCAAAGAAATAAATCTTGATACCGTTTCCCGCCTGATTATCGTCGACTGCC
>JANNLB010000075.1:0-15820 GCA_031396605.1 Geobacter sp.
CAGCAGGTTCAACATATAGTTCAAAAGGCAGCGTAACTGTCCGCCGCTTGCCTTGGAGAAAGCAGCTCCGGGCTACGCCCACCGCAGCTTTCTCCAAAACATCCAAAAGCGGACAAATCATATGCTACAAAACTGGACAAGTCTACTTGCTCTTGACAGAACTTTTTTTCAAAGAACACGTTTTTTTGCTGAATAGTTACTCAATTACAATAGATTCACTGGATACTATTCAATTTCGTCTGTTGAGCGGTTTCCCGCCCAACATCCCTTTTCTGCCCTTTCCTTCCCGGTGTCAGTATAGTAGGTCGGATTAGCGGGTTTATTGCGTAACCCGACAAGGTCGCAGGATATCGTCGGGTTACGCTTCGCTAACCCGACCTACCAAATTCCAATCAGATTCACTCCTTCTGCCCCACCAACTCAAGAAACTCTTCCTCGGTCAATACCGTCACCCCCAGCTCCCTGGCCTTGGCCAGCTTGCTTCCGGCTTCCTCGCCGGCTACGACGTAATCTGTCTTTTTGGAGACCGAACCTACCGCGTTGCCGCCCTCGTTTTCCACCAGTATGCGGGCTTCATCTCGGGTAAAGCGCGAAAGCGCGCCGGTGAAGACAAAACTCTTCCCGGTGAATCGGCCGCCGACCTTTTTCTGTTCGACGGCGGGTGTAACGCCGGCCTCCAGCATGCGCCGGATAACGGCGATATTTCCCTGGTTGTCGAAAAAGGTACGAATGCTCTGGGCAACCGTCGCGCCGATGTCACGGATGCTTACAAGCTCCTCGAAAGTGGCCTGCTCCAGGTTTTCCAGGCTGCCGAAGGCCAGGGCCAACGACTTGGCGGTGCGTTCTCCGACGTGACGGATGCCGAGGGCAAAGATGAAGCGCCCCAGATCCTTTTGTTTGCTGTTTTCGATGGCAGCCAGCAGGTTTGACGCCAGTTTTTCTCCCATCCGCTCGAATTTCATAAGGTCGTCCCGCGTCAGGCGGTAGAGATCCGCCACGCTGGACACCAGACCCAGCGACAGGAGCTGTTCGATAAGCTTTTCCCCCAGGCCCTCGATGTCCATCGCGTTACGCGACGCAAAGTGCATGATCGACTCGCGGAACTGGGGAGGGCAGGCCAATCCCATGCAGCGCAACGCCACCTCGTCCGCTATCCGGACTACCTCCGAGCCGCATTGCGGGCAATGCTCCGGAGGGAGGGAGGGTTTTTCAGCCCCGCTGCGCTTGTCCGTCAGCACCCTGACCACAGCCGGGATGACGTCCCCGGCCCGTTCCACCACTACGGTGTCTCCGATGCGGATGTCCTTGAGAGCGATCTCGTCCCAATTATGCAGCGTGGCGCGGGAAACCGTGACGCCGGAAATCTCCACCGGCCTGAGCTGCGCCACAGGGGTAATCACGCCGGTTCTGCCGACGGAGAGCAGGATATCTTCAACAACTGTTACCGCCTGACGCGGTGGAAACTTGCAGGCCACCGCCCAGCGGGGAGAGCGGCTCTTTTCGCCAAGTTCACGCTGAATGGCAAATGAGTCAACCTTTATGACGGTGCCGTCGATCTCATAGGGGAGTGACTCGCGTTGCTGCTGCATCTCTTCGTAGAATGCCACAGCCGCCTCGATACCGGCAGCCGAACGCACCAACGGATTAACCGGCAGTCCCCAACCGGCTATGGCAGCGAAAAATTCCTGCTGTGATGGGAATTCGGCACCTTCGGCGACACCAGGGGCATAACAGTAGACCGAAAGCGGGCGCCGGGCTGTAATGCGCGAGTCGAGCTGGCGGAGTGACCCGGCCGCCGCGTTGCGGGGGTTGGCAAACGGCGCCTCGCCATTTTCTTCCTTTTCACTGTTGATCCGGCGAAAGGCATCCAACGACAGGAAAACCTCGCCGCGGACTTCTAGCAGGCGTGGAATCCGGTCGCCCGAAAGACGCAGTGGAAGCGAACGGATGGTGCGTATGTTTTCCGTTACATCCTCTCCGGTAACACCGTCGCCACGGGTTGAGGCGACAGTCAACCGACCGTCGGTATAGACCAGTTCCACCGCCAAACCATCCATCTTGGGTTCACAGACATAGGAGATCTGGTCTTCCAAGGGCAACCCCAGGTTTTTTTTGACTCGCAGATCAAAGTCCCTGATTTCACCGGCATTGGTAGCATTCTCCAGGGAGAGTAAGGGCAGGCGGTGTGTGACGGAGGAAAATTTATCGAGTGCGGCTCCGCCAACCCTCTGGGTCGGCGAATCGGGGCTGACCAAATCTGGATACTGCTCCTCCAGTTGCTGCAGTTCGCGAAAAAGCGCATCGTACTCGGCATCGGAAATCGTCGGAGCGTCGAGAATATAGTACAGTCGATTGTGATGCTCCATCTGGCGACGGAGTTCATTCACCCTGTTTTCAACATTCTGACGGGGGTCGGCGGTTTCAAGAAGTGGCAGCTGCATCGGGTTCCTCGCGGGATTGGTTGACTTCGCGACACGGTACAGTATTATACGAACAAAATCAATTCTTGACGGGGCTGCATGACCATATGAATCAAACCCAGCTCGATCATCTTCACTCCTGGTTCAACAGTTATGTCGAGCCGTTTCTTGCTACCGATGAAGAAGGGATAAAAAATATCCGGCTCAAAATCGAGCATACCCGGAAAGTCTGCGAAGTGATGGCGCTCCTGTCTGCCGGCGAAGGTCTTTCCGGGAATGAGGCGCGAATTGCCGCCGCCGTTGCCCTGTTGCACGATGTCGGCCGCTTCCCGCAATACCGCCGCTGGCGCACATTCCGTGACAGTGAGTCGGATAACCATGCCCGTCTGGCCATAGAAGTTATACGGGACGAGAATGTTCTGGCGGGCATCGACCCGTCCGAACAGCTCCTGATCGAAGAGGCGGTCCGCTTTCACAATCTTCTGGAACCTCCTGCCAGGGTCGCTTCTCCCACCAGAGCGTATATCAACCTGATCAGGGATGCAGACAAACTGGATATCTGGCGGATTTTTGCCGAACTTCCGGCACAACTGCCCGGAGAGCGGGCCACCGCAGCCACTCTGGGGTTTGCTGACCTTCCCGGGGCCGTCTCCGACGGCTGCATCGCCATGCTGAACTCCGGCTCTGTCGTCCACCTCGACACTGTCACGTGCGTCAACGACTTCACGCTGCTGCAGATTTCATGGGTCTACGATCTTACCAGTGCAACATCACGGCGGATTTTGCGTGAACGCGGGTACATCCAACTGCTGGAATCCTCGCTACCGGAGCGAGACGATCTCAGTAAAGCCGTATCGAAGGCGCTTTACTCGCTTTCAGCTTGACTTATCGGCGTCCTCTTTACACAATGCCGCGTTAAATTACTTTTAAAGGAGCCATTGATGTCCCACTCCCGCCTCATCCCTTCTGACAAACTGCGCTGGAACTGCGATTCGGAGCTTCTCGGCTTTGAAACAACGGCTGAACTTCCCGACTTCAATGATGCCATCGGCCAGAAGCGGGCTCTCCGTTCGATTGAATTCGGCCTGGGAGTCGATGGTTCCGGTTTCAATCTGTATATATCCGGCGAAACCGGCACCGGCCGCACATCAACCATCGCCAGCATTCTCAGCAAGCGCGCCAAGGGAGAACCACAGCCGCACGACTGGGTGTACGTCAATAACTTCAAGGATGTCGACTCCGCGATCTCACTTGATCTTCCTGCCGGAAAAGGGAGTGAACTGGCGGCGGACATGAAGGAGCTGATCGAGGCTTTTCGTAAGGACATCCCGAAAGCGCTTGAAAGCAGTGAATATGAAACCAGACGGTCCGAACTGCTCGAGAGCTACCAGTCAGCTTCAAACGATCTTTTTCAGGGGTTGGAAAAGGCGTCCGAAAAGCTGGGGTTCTCGTTGCAGAGAACGGTATCAGGCCTCGTGATCGTTCCACAGAAAGCCGGCCGCAACTATACCCAGGATGAATATGATGCTCTCAATGAAAAGAAGCGCACAAAGCTGGAGAAACAGGGAAAGGAACTGACAGAACAGCTGAATGAAGTACTGCGTCAAGTCCGTGTACAGGAAAAAACCACAAAGGATGCCCTGGCACAGGCTGATCGTGATCTCGGGATGTCCTGCCTGGGGTACCGCCTCGATCCGATGAAAGAAAAATACGGCGAACTTGAAAAGGTGATCCGTTACCTGGACTCCGTCCGGGAGGATATTCTGAACACCCTGGATGATTTCAAACCTCAGCCGACCCAGCCTCAGATTCCTGGAATCAAGCTGCCGCGTCAGGAGCCGACCTTTGACCGTTATCAGGTCAATCTGCTGGTGGATAACAAAGATACCGAGGGCGCGCCGGTCGTGTTCGAGTCCAACCCGACCTACAACAACCTCTTCGGACGGATTGAACATGTCATGCAGTACGGCGGCGTGGCGGTGACCGATTTCAGCATGATTCGCTCCGGCGCCCTGCATCGTGCCAACGGCGGCTATCTGGTAATCGACGCGCGGGAAGTGTTGATGAACCCTTTTGTCTGGGATTCCCTGAAGCGCTGTATCCGCAATAACGAGATCAGAATCGAGGATGTGCTGGAACAGTACCGTTTCATGACGATGGTTTCACTCAAGCCGGAGCCGGTTCAGATGCGGGCCAAAATCGTATTGATCGGCACTCCCTGGATTTATTACCTGTTGTTCCATCTTGATCCGGATTATCGCAAGTTTTTTAAGGTGAAAGCGGAATTCGACAGCCGTGTGGCCCGCACTCCGGAAATCATGCACGATTATGCATTGTTTGTCGCCAGTTATTGCCGTACCGAGGGATTGCTGCCGTTCCACAAAAGTGGTGTTGCCGCGCTGTTGGAGCATACGGCACGAATGGCGGACGACCAGTCAAAACTATCTTCCAAGTTTATGGAAATTGCCGATTTCATTCGTGAGATCAGTTTCTGGGCCTGTAAAGAAAAGCGGGATATAATCAGCGGCGACGATGTTCGTGCAGCCGCGAGAGAAAGCCTCAATCGTGTCAACCGTATTGAAGAGCGAATGCAGGAACTGTACGAGGACGGCACCATCATGGTCGATACGTCCGGCGCTGTTGCCGGGCAGATCAACGGACTCTCGGTAATCGGCCTCGGTGACCACACCTTCGGTCGCCCGACGCGCATTACCGCAACGGTCTATATCGGACAGGACGGCATGATCAACATCGAGCGCGAGGTGAAACTGTCAGGACCGATCCATGACAAGGGGGTACTGATCCTTACCGGCTATCTGGGAGGCACCTTTGCCGCAGAACGGCCGTTATCACTGTCTGCTTCGATCTGTTTCGAACAGTCGTACGACGGCATCGAGGGGGACAGCGCCTCATCCACAGAACTCTACGCTCTCCTGTCGGCTCTTTCGGGGGCAGCCATCAACCAGGGGATAGCGGTGACCGGCAGCGTCAATCAGCGCGGCATGGTTCAGGCGATAGGGGGCGTCAACCACAAGATCGAAGGGTTTTTTGCGGTCTGCCGTGCTCAGGGGCTGACCGGGCAGCAGGGGGTTATGATTCCGAAATCTAACGAACGTCACCTCATGCTGCACGAGGATGTCATTCAGGCGGTGGCCGCCGGGCAATTCCATATCTGGAGCGTAGAAACGATTGAACAGGGGATAGAAATCCTTACCGGTATCAAGGCGGGACAGCGCGGAAAAAACGGGAAGTTTTCCAAAGGGTCGATTTACTGCCTGGTAGATGACAGATTGCGGGCAATGGCAGATCGACTGAGGGAACAAAAGCAGAACCCGAAAGCCAAGAAACGAACGGTTTCAGAAAAGACAGAATACTAAAACCTACGCTGAATAAGCATCCCCTCATTCGGCCGCAATCAGGTACAGTCTGACCGCCAGAGACACTCTGGTTGGCCGCACTCAGAAGCCCGTGTTGTTGCAAAACAGGGATCATTCCCCTCAGCCGACTGTATGGCTCTGACCAATTCAGCTTTTTTCATTTTTCCGACCTTGAAGTCGTGTTGTTTTGCAATTCCCTTGATTTCTTCCAGTTTCATTGTGAGTTACTCCTCTGCTTTTTGAAAGTAAACATTTTCGACTACACTCTACCGTACTATTATGCAGAGTCAACATACCGGACATAAAAAAGAGGCGGAACTGCAGCAGTCCGCCTCTTTCATTGTTTTTCCGGGAAAAGCTTTACACGGTTATTCCGGTAATCCTATGCAGCGCCTCACGGTATTTATCGGCGGTCTTATCCAGAATTGCCTGCGGCAAAACAGGCGGAGGAGCACACTTTCCCCAGTCAAGTGTTTCGAGGTAATCGCGCAGGAACTGTTTATCGAAGCTTGGCTGCTGGCCACCAGGCTGATACGCTTCCTTCAGCCAGAACCGGCTTGAGTCAGGGGTCATGCACTCATCGATGATAATCAGTTCTCCGTCATACACGCCGAACTCGAACTTGGTGTCGGCAATGATGATCCCCTTTCTGTCGGCGAGGTCACGCGCACGGGTGTAGATTTTAAGCGTATAATCACGCGCCTTTTCTGCCAGATCGCGGCCACAGAGTTCGACCATTTTCTCAAAGGTAATCGTCTCGTCGTGAGCCCCGAGATCGGCTTTCGTAGAGGGGGTAAAGATCGGTTCCGGCAGGCGGTCCGACTCTTTCAGGCCGGCCGGCAGATGAATCCCGCTTATTGCGCCGGTTGCTTTGTAATCCTTCCACCCCGAACCGGAAACATATCCGCGCACGATGCATTCCACCGGCAGCGGCACAGCTTTTTTGACCAGCATCGACCGCCCTTTAAGAATTTCGGCGTATGGTTGGCACTCGGCGGGATAGTCGGCAACATCAACAGAAATAATATGGTTGGGGACGATATCTTCCATCTGGCGGAACCAGAAGACCGAAATCTGGGTCAGCACGAACCCTTTATCAGGAATCGGTTCGTTCATGATGACGTCAAAAGCCGAGATCCGGTCCGAAGTAACCAATAACAGCGACCCGCCGAGATCATAAATATCACGCACTTTACCGCGGGCTATCAGGTTGAGGCCGGGGAAATCGGTCTGCAAAACAAGTTTCGACATGTCAGTCTCCTATTTATCGGTAAGCAGCGCCTGATTGATCTCGATTTTCGCTTTTTCGCGCAATCCCTTGGCCCATTCGGTCAATGCATCTTCCTGCTTTTTGGGGAGCATCTTCTTCTTCAGCTCTTCCTTTGTTGCATCAAACTGGGCTTTCGGCGCTTCCGTGCGGCTCTTTACCCGAACGGCGTACCAGCTGTTGCCGACCTTGAACGGAGCTGCAGGGGCCTGTGCCGTCGTGAGTTTGAACACCGCTTCGACTATTTCTGGAGAGGCGCCGATGACAGGAATATCACCTTTGGCAGAGTAGCCGAAACTTCCTGTCGTCTGGGTCTTGATGGAAGCATTGGTCGACAGCTGTTTTGCCGCGTCATCCGCTTTTTTCTTCGCCAGTTCGATCGCTTTGGCAGCCTTCGCCCTTTCCTCCACAGCTCCCTTTATTTCAGCCAGCGCCGGCACTGCAGCCGTTTTACGCTCTTTTGCCTTGAGAATATAAATACCCTTTGCCGTTTCGACCGGCCCGCCAAGCTCTCCCTGTTTCAGCTCAAGGGCTTTCTTGATTACCGCAGCTTCACCGACCAGCGGAGCCGCGGGCGCTGCGGCCTCAAACAGCGCCGTTTCCTGAACCTTCTGTTTCAGGGCGCCTGCTATCAGGTTCAGATCGCCGGACTTGATGTTTTTATACAATGTATCGGCGGCCAGTTCAAACAGCTGCTTGGCCGTCTTCTGTTTCATCGTATCAGCTTTGACCTTTTCCTTCACTTCGGATAACGGCTGAATACCGTCTTTTCCGTGCCAACGGTCAATATTTTTTGAATAGAACGTCTGAATCTCCTCTTCCGACACCGTCGTCTGAGCCGCCAGTGAAGACGGGTCGAGCAGAATATATGAAAGCGCAACTTTTTCAGCAGATTTAAAATCATTCGGATTTTTCTGGAGGAAATCGGCCAGGTCGGCATCGCTCAGTTTTACTTCCGCAGCAACATCCGCGGGGGAATACGCCGCATACTCCAGTTCGAGCTTGTCATTTTCCTTTTTGTACTGTGCCAGGGCATCGGCATCGGTGACAACAGCCTTGTCCTTGACTGACTGGCGCACTTTTTTGAGCAGGACTTCCGTATCCTGCCCTTCCTCAAAATCCTTGGCGGTCATGCGGTTTGACTTTAAGATCTGTTGGTATTGATCAAAACTGAATTTCCCGTCAACCTGGAACATCGGCATGGCTTCAATTGAGGCGGAGATCTCTTCTTTTGAGACCTTGATTCCAAGTGACTTGGCCTCTTTTGTAGCCAGCAGGTTATCAATCAGGCCGTCGAGTGCGGCTTTTTTCAATCCCAGCATCTTCTCCATCTCGGGGGGAATCGACTGGCCATAAATCTGCTGATACATGCTTCTGATGCGCTGATATGCTTTCTCGAACTCTTCGAGAGAAATGCGTGTTCTGTCAACCTTGGCGGCATACCCCCCTTTGCCTCCCCCAAAACCGTCACTTCCCTTCCCCCATACGAGAAAGATGGTGCCCACAAAGGAAAGCACGATGATAACAAAAACAATCTTGATGATAATTGAATTTTTCTTCTTGCGCATGATGTCCAGCATGAATTGGTGCTCCTTGTGGGGGTGATATGTACGTAAAACGCCGCTAATGGCGGCGGGAGCGTTATACTACTATACGTACACCGTGATTGCAAGCGCTTGTTTTTAGAACTACAAATCTGGCTTGATATGTACAAGCCGAATATATCCTTGAGTTTGCGGAACCATTCAGGTACGATTTTTGGGTGACGACAATTCGTCTTTTTTACAGAAACAGAATATGGGAGCTCTATGAGTACTGAATTTGTTCCGAAATGGATCGCATGGGAAACCACGCAAAAATGTAACCTCCACTGTGTTCACTGCCGCTGTTCTTCTGATCTGACCTCCTCAACCGGTGACTTTACTACCACAGAGGGAAAGAAACTTCTTGATGAAATTGCCGACTTTTCCAAACCGGTTGTTGTTCTTTCCGGAGGAGAGCCGCTGCTCCGCCCCGATATCTTCGAACTGGCAGAGCATGGCACTTCCCTTGGTCTCCGGATGTGTATGGCTACCAATGGCTCACTGGTTACTGACGAAATCTGTCAGAAGATGAAGAAAGCAGATATTAAAATGGTCTCGCTGTCGCTTGATGGCTCGACTGCTGAAGTTCATGACAATTTCCGCCAGTCTCCCGGATCATTCGAGGGAGTTGTGCGGGCGGCGGAAATATTCCGTAGAAACGGTCAGAAGTTTTTGATTAACTCATCTTTTACCAAACGGAACCAGACCGACATTGCCGCCACGTTCAAGACAGCAAAGGGTCTGGGGGCTACCGCCTGGTACATGTTCATGATCGTTCCGACCGGGCGAGGCGAAGAAATCATGAATGAGCTTATTTCAAAAGAGGACTACGAAGAGATTCTGGACTGGCACTACCAGCAGGAAAAGTCGGAGGATGATATTCTGATGCGGCCGACATGCGCACCACACTATTATCGGATCGTGCCGCAGAAGGCGAAGGCCGAAGGGACCAAATTCGAACGCCGGTCACTGACCTTCTCCACCGGAGGCGGCAAAGGGTGCATCGCCGCGCAGTCCATATGCCTGATCGACTGCTTCGGCAACGTAAAGCCCTGTTCCTATTTCCACCGCACGGCCGGCAATGTCAAACAGATCCCTTTCCGTGAAATCTGGGAGAGTTCCGAACTGTTCAAGGATCTGCGTGATTTCAAATCGTACAAAGGAAAATGCGGCCAGTGCGAATATCTCAACGTCTGCGGCGGGTGTCGTGCCCGGGCCGATGCCGTGTACGGCGACTACATGGAAGAGGAACCGTTCTGCAATTATGTCCCGATAAGAATGCAGCGGGAGAAACCTGAGTAGCATTTTTTAAACTTTCCTGTTGACACCATGCAGCGATAAAGTTATAAGGGAAATCCTTTTTGCCCAGGTAGCTCAGTCGGTAGAGCAGAGGATTGAAAATCCTCGTGTCGGCGGTTCGATTCCGTCCCTGGGCACCACTTAAGGCAATAATAACAGGCACTTGCGATTAACGTCGTTTGTGCCTGTTTTCGTTGATACAGATGATAAATTAGCGTAGCCTCTCCATCATTTATTTCACGCCACTCAATCAATCCTCTTGCCCTATCGCGCATCCTCTGCATAAATGCTTTGGATACACCCATCACTTTTGTCGAATCAAATATTAACTAAGGTTACTGATACCCCGCTGCTCTCGACGGGTGACTCATTCTGATGCTGTTTTCTTTAGTTGCGCTGCCCGAGTACACTGATATCGTGAACGAATCTTGTCAACAGTGGTATTTTATGTAACTAATATTGTCCTGTGAATCACTGCTTGATATTACGTAACTTATTTATTAGTATGTATATCATTGAATATAAATCGTTTCAGTATCGTTTCACACAAGTGTGGCAATAATGACTGTAAACTCCCAACTGGCAAACAAACTTCTCGCCGTCCTTTATGACAGGCCGTTACCTGCCAGAGTCCTGAGGCGGCTTCTTGGTGATATAAGCCCGGCGACTCTTTCACGATTGACAAAACTTGTCGGGGCTAAAATCGTCTCTTTTGGTCAAGCCAGGGCAAGCACCTATGCACGTCCCCGCGATCTCCCTGGAATTGGCCATCAATTGCCTGTGTATCGTATAGATGAAAATGGCAACGCACATTTTTCCGGCACGCTATGGTCATTGTATGGTGGTTATTGGTGGGCAGGAGAAGGTTGGCCTTCACGTTATTATTCTTCAATTCCATGGTTCATCTATGACTTGAAACCGGACGGTTTTGTTGGCCGCGCGTTTGCCCAGCGGTTCGGATTTGAGCTTGGGCTTTCTGAACGGCTTACCAGTTGGAAGGAGGATGACGTTCTCGTCGCATTGACCAGACTAGGTGAGGATACCGTCGGAGATGTGATCGTTGGTGCAGAATCACTTTCGAGGTATATGGCTGCTTCCCGGTTTCAGCCCGTAATTAGTACTATTGCTGATTACCCAAGACTGGCAGAAGAAGCGATAGCAGGTGACCCTGCAGGTTCATCTGCTGGTGGTGAACAGCCGAAGTTTACCGTTTTGACAGAACGGGAAGGTTTCCCCAGAAGGGTATTGGTAAAGTTTTCACCCCCGCTGTCCACTCCTTCCGGACAACGGTGGTCAGATTTGCTGGTATGCGAACATATTGCGCTCAAAATAGTTGGAGATATGGGAATTTCTGCAGTGGCGTCTTCAATCCATCAAGTTGGCAACAGGACCTTCCTGGAAGTGGAGCGCTTTGACCGCGTTGGTATATTTGGGCGAACCCCTGTTAACTCTTTGACAGTTGTAGACGCTGAGTTTATCGGAATGGGAAGTAATTGGACGGCAGCATCGAAGAAACTGCTTTCCGCTAAAATGCTGTCACCAGACGAGGCAACAAATCTCTCCAAACTGGATTTGTTCGGAAGCTTGATTGCCAATACTGACCGGCATCATGGCAATATCTCGTTGTTTCCGGCAAACCAGGAACGAACCAAATTCAAACTTTCTCCGGTATATGACATGCTGCCGATGTACTACAAGCCAAGAGACGGCGAGGAGCTATCTGCGGGGGCGTATCACCCCCCGTTAACTGTTGAATTGGGTGACGTGTATGAAAATGCCAAGAGGTTTTGGTTAGAGGCTGGAAAAGATTTGCGCATATCTGAGCCGTTCCGGAAATTGTGCGACGAAAACCATGACATTCTTCAGAAGATGGCCAGTGGACCGCGAATCATTGGACCACACGGATAAAACGTTGATTTCAACAAAAACTGGATTTGCGAGCCCTACTGTATCGCCATAAGTTGCCTTTAAATAAATCATCATTTATTTTAGAGAGTTCTTCAGTAACGTTGTCCGAGCGCCAATATTCTGGGGCGGACCTCGTTAGCGGAACGCGGACTCCCATTCTCCGGCAGAGGCCGGGCTGCCGGTTCTGGCAGTCAGACAGAATCACGACTGATGGAGCTTCAATGTCAACGTATGATGTCACTAACAAGCGGGCCGCAAGACCGGAAGCCCGCTTATTGATGCAGACTACCTCTCCGTACGCAAGGAGAGCAGTTAAGCAGCTTTTCTTGTTGCAGCAGCCTCGAACGCCGCGGCAAAAGTATCAGCAAACTCCTCAATGGTTGTGGGTGTAGTATTCTCAGCCGTCCGCAGCCGATCAGCTGCAAACAATCCGTCGTTGAGCGCCGCGCTCATCTCGATGTAGAGACGACTCATGTCCGGGCTTATTCCCATTGACACCATACCCTTGGCCGCATCGTCATACGAGAACTGCACATACTTAAGTTCGGGCCAGCCAATTTTATTACCAATGACACGTATCGCTTCATCAAGGGTAAGATCCCGCTGACCAAGCAAATCCGTCACTACCTTGCCGGTGAAGTCCCGTCTGACCAGATGCTCGGCGACTCTGGCAGCTATATCCTTTGTAGCAATCATGGCAAACCTCTTATCACCCCTCACTGCCGATCCGGCAATACCCATCTGATTAATGAGCGGAATATTCATCAACAGATTTTCCATGAAGTAGGTGGGACGCAGATGCAGTACATTTACCCCTGCCAGCCCGTTCAGCCGGCGTTCCTGATCGTACAGGCCCAGAATAGGTCCTGTGCCGCTCGGCAACTCGGCGCCCTGGCTGCTCAGATTCACCACATACCTGACTCCACTTTTAGTAATGGCATCAGCAATACTTGCACCGATCTTATTCTGGTATACCCTGAAATCGGCAGCCGTATAATTTGGGGGGATCATAGCAAACACGGCATCAACTCCGGTAAAGGCACCTGTAAGGAAAGCCGTGTCACTCATATCTCCAACAGCCGCCTCAGCACCCCTATCGACAAATCCCCTCAGATGCGCTGCATCTCTGCCAACAACCCGTACTCTTTCCCCTCTTGCCAGCAATATCTCAGCTGCTTTGCTCCCTATATTTCCCGTTGCTCCGGTAATGGCTAACATGACAAATCTCCTCTCCGCTCCAAAGAGCTTTACATGCCGGTCCCGTATTACATGTTACCGGCAGTCATTTGCATAGGACCATTGTACTCCTGTTTATTTAGAGAGGGGATACCATTTTTTTGAACTGCATGAAACTTTTTGGCTCAACACATATTTAAAGACGTCAATTGAAGAATCATTATCATTTATTGCAATTTTACTATAAAGGACTAAAATCGCCTTAGTAGGTTGTTGTCACTAAAGGATGTGGATAAGCAGAGGTGTATGGAAATTCCCGAGCCACTATTCAATTTGGGGGTGTTAACATGAAATCATCCATATCGGTTTTTCACTCACATTGTTATGCTTTGATGCGGATCGTCGTTGGCTTTCTGTTTCTTTGGCATGGCGTCCAGAAACTGTTCGGCTTTCCGGTCGCAATGCCGGCAGGAGTCCCCCCGTTCATTACCTATGTTGCAGGTCCAATCGAGTTGATTGGAGGCGCTCTGGTGATGATCGGGTTATTCACGCGCTGGCCGGCTTTTCTTGCGAGCGGTCTGATGGCCTTTGCTTACTGGATGGGGCACGGGACGAAGGCTCTTCTACCCATACTGAACAACGGGGAACTGGCGGCGCTTTACTGTTTCGTTTTCCTGTTCATTTCTACTCAAGGGAGCGGGATCTGGAGCGTTGATGGACTCATAAACCGGAAAAATTCACCTGACGGAAGCCGCGCTTGCTCTCTGAAAGAAGGAATGCAGTGAGTGACGGTAACACTCATGCGCTTTTGAACCGGGCACAGTGCTGCTTCAATTCATCCGAGAGCGAGAAGGAATTTTCTGAAAAGGGGTGCAGGGGACTTGGCAAGGGAACTGCTCCACTCTACTGGTGCGAGACCTGCCAACTGGTGATATCGGAAAAACGATGCTCCGGCTGTGGCCTGAAAGCCCGTAAAGTACGGCAGCCCGGCTGATTTTGGCGGAGCCTACATCGTGGTCTTCTTGCTGTAGAACCTGATCAGGAAATCGGCATCTTTTGGTGAAAGATCGAACTTGAAGATTGCATTATGGACGAGCGATTGAACCGGCTGTTCCGGATTCTCTTGAAGGATTCCTGATACCCACTTTACGGCCCGTCGCACATCTTCTCCATCTGGTAACAGATCGTGCATGATCTTACTGCCTCCTCAGAAAATCCTTCCCGGTGACCGGTTCCTGACCATCTTGAATCTATTCGCAGTGCAAAATGACAGGAAGTCATGGGTGATCCGGGCGATTCACCCCGAGCTTTTCAAACACCCTCATCAGTTCAATGGGGAGCGGGAAAACGATGGTGCTGTTCTTCTCCACGGCAATCTCGGTAAGCGTCTGCAGATAGCGCATCTGCATGGCTGCGGGGTTCTGGCTGAGGGTGTTGGCGGCTTCCAGCAGCTGCCGGCTGGCCAGGAGCTCACCTTCTGCGGCAATAACCTTGGCACGCTTTTCCCGTTCGGCTTCGGCCTGTTTCCCCATGGCTCGCTGGATCTGTTCGGGAAGGTCTACACTCTTGAGTTCGACGGCGGTGACCTGAATGCCCCATGGTTCGGTGGAGGAATCGATGATCTCACGGAGCCTCAGGCTCAGCTTCTCGCGATCCGCCAGCAGTTCGTCCAGGGTTACTTCACCGAGAATGGATCGCAGTGTGGTCTGCGCGATCTGGCTGGTGGCATAGTTGTAGTTCTCTACGCCGAGGATGGCCTGCTTGGCGTCCATGACCTTGAAGTAGACGACAGCGCTGACCTTCAGGCTGACGTTATCGCGGGTGATGATATCCTGGCTCGGCACATCCAGCACCACGGTGCGGAGGCTGATGCGCACGGCCGTCTGGAAGGGGCGGAAGACGAAGACGAGGCCGGGTCCCTTGGGATCCTTGTTCACCTTGCCCAGCGTGAACACCACCAGTCGTTCGTACTCGTTCACTACCTTGAGGCAGCTGACGAGCCAGACGAATGCGATGAAAAGAAATGGCGCGAAACCGAAACCCATGTTGTACAGTGCGTGCATGGTGTCCTCCGGATATAGGGGTAGTTTTTTTAAGTGATATACAATATAACTCAAAACAGAGCGGGGTCAATTCAATTTCAGGACTCTGCGCCGGAAGTTCCGGAAAATTGACGGTACGAATGTGCCATGTACCGTCGTGACCACACAGGGCGGACAGAAAGCAGCAGGAGTACACATGGCGTTACCATCAACCATCTATCGTGCACAGATCCAGCTTGCCGACATTGACCGGGGAGTGTACGAAACACTACAGGCGACTGTTGCCCGTCACCCGTCGGAAACCGAAGAGCGACTTGTGGCCAGGCTGTTGGCTTTTGCACTCTTCTTCGAGCCTGAACTGGCTTTCACAAAAGGCATCAGCGCCGTGGACGAGCCGGATCTCTGGGTAAAGGGGCCTGATGACCGGAACCTACTCTGGGTGGAGGTCGGCATCCCGGAATCGGACCGGATCATCAAAGCGGGACGCCATACGGTTAAAATTGCCCTGGTGGCCTGCGGCAGGGCGTTTCCGATCTGGGAACAGCAGCACCTGCCGAAGCTGGGAAGCGTACCCAATCTGACGATAATAAGCTTCGATCAGCCGTTCATCAGCCGTCTGGTCACTACTCTGGATCGCTCCATACTGTGGGAGGTCACCATTACCGACGGCAACCTGTACATCAATGCCGGTAATGAGACTTTTGAGACGGTGCTTCAGGTTCGAGCGGGAGCCAGATAAGTTCTGCTC